>JAHJMN010000046.1 GCA_018821305.1 Myxococcota bacterium | reverse complement strand
CACATCAGCCTGAATGACATCACACCTGAATCCAAACATCGACGTTGAATGAACGGATCATGAGCCTGTGCCCACACAGGCGCAAGTTTATCAGCCCGGTTCGTATGAGCCGGGACGGTGCCGAGGTAATCACATCAGCCTGAATGACATCACCCCTGAATCCCCATGCGACAGTGAATCCGCGGATCATGAGCCTGTGACCACACAGGCGCAAGTTTATCAGCCCGGTTCGTAAGAGCCGGGACGGTGCCGGGGTAATCACATCAGCCTGAATGACATCACCCTTGAATCCCCATGCGACGGTGAATCCGCGGATCATGAGCCTGTGACCACACAGGCGACAGCTTTCCAGCCCGGTTCGTAAGAGCCGGGACGGTGGCGGGGTAATCACATCAGCCTGAATGACATCACCCCTGAATCCAAACATCGACGTTGAATGAACGGATCATAAGCCTGAATGACACCAACCTGAATCCAAACGTTGAAGTTGAATGAACGGATCATAAAACGCGGAATTATGCGATTCGGGCTTCGAACTGTATACTCTAAAATGAAACTTCGGAAAATGAGCCACAACCTGGCTCACACGTATCAGCAATGATATTCCCATCCTTTTGTCTTCATTTGATTTATGACAGGAAAAGCATTTTTAAATTTTGTACAAAATATATTCTTGCATTTCGCCAATATTGAGCTACTTTAAAATACATGAGGTGAACAAAATGAAAAACTCTACACTTATTATTATCTTATCTCTGAGTTTGCTGACTGTGCTTTCCTCCTGTGGAAACGAGGATCCAACATACACCAGCGCTAATCCTCGCGTTCCTTCCCTGGAAGCAACAAAAGAAATGCGGAATCGTTATGAAGAGTCCCTCCCCCCCGATGAAAACGGCGATATGTGGGACTTTGGAGGTATAGACGCCGGTTCTAATGATATTAACAACACTTTCAACAACAACACGAATAACAACTGGAATAGCACAAACAACGTTAACCAGACAAATGGTGGTAACAACAGTAATCCCGCCGGGGAGAGTAATGAAGGTGATCCTTCCGCAGATATGGTTTTGCGTGAAGCTGACATAATTCATCGTGAAGGGAACATCTTTTATGCCCTTTCCAAGGTAAGTGGTCTTTACACCATTGAAATCGACGACGCATCACAACTGGCCATACTGGATCACTACCAGCTCCCGGGGCGCCCCTTCGAAATGACCATCCGTGGCACTAACGCATATGTGGTCACTACTCACACGACGGGGTCTGAAAATGGCAACTCCGAAGCTGTACACACTCATTCCAAACTCCTTGATCTGGATCTTTCAGATCCTGACCACATCCGCAAAGAGGACATGATGGTTCTGACTGGTACGGTGACGGATACACGCATGGTAGGTGACTTCCTTTACCTCCTCACCACAAGTCCGTCTCAGGCGGGTCAGACCCACAAAATTTATTCCGTGCGGACAATTCCTGATCAGCCTCTTTTTGAGCAAAATCAGCAGAGCATTAACAGTTCAGTCCCTGAAGACAAGCCTGTACTTTATACCACAGCACAACATCTCTATGTTGCATCCACATTTGCGGGCAACTGGTCCGGTTTTGAAGAGCAGGAGTTTAAAGACAGAATCTATATGTATGATATCTCCGGCACATCCGGCGCCCTTTTTCCAAGATCTGAAACAATCTCCGCTGGTCCCATTGATTACAGATGGCAGTTAAATGAGCATAATGGTGTCCTCCGGGTTATTTCCCAGCCAACCTTTGATCTACCATGGGTTGAAACCTTCGACGCAACGAACTCCCTTCAGTTCATGGCAAGCATACAGGTGCAGGTTCCCTATGGTGAAGTTCTTAAATCTGTGCAATACGACGGCAATCGTGGCTATCTCATCACAGTCCTTGTGGAGACTCGCAATGTGGGTACGATTGATGAACCCGAGTGGGAAGAAAACATTCGTGATCCCCTCTATATCATTGACTTGAGTGAACCAATGGCTCCTTTGCAGCGTGGTTCTCTGGAAATGCCGGGCTTCGTCCATTTCATGCAGGTGCAGGGTTCAACCATGGTTGGACTCAGCGTGGGCGACGACGGCGATTCTCTATCCATGTCCCTCATTGACGTTTCCAATATGGATATGCCCCTTTTAGTTGAACGAGTCGATATGCCCGGCGAGTTTGACCAACTGGCGGAAGATTTCGACCGCATCCATAAAGCCCTCACCATCGACTGGGAGCGTGGACTTATTCTCATGCCCTTCAGTCAAATCGCCCAGGAAACTCCCGAAGGTTACAACACCCTTGAGCAATTCTCCGGTGTCGCCCTGTTTGGGTTTTCTGCCAACAATATTGATCTTCTGAGTACCCTGCCCCATCTCGGTTATGCTCGTCGTTCAAGACTCCTTGATGACAACACAGTTCTCACTATGGGGGATCTGTGGCTCGGGATCTTCGATATTTCGACCCCGGCACTGCCAACCCTTACAAGCCAACTTCCAATTGGACATGCATCATTCCATCTCCAGAGGACCGAAGATGGCAACTTTATTTATCTGGTTCAGACCGGTTTCGGTAATGCTCCCCAGATCCACATCCAGGCTCCGGAGCACCTTGGATCCCTCACCCCCATCCACGCCTTCAGCCTCGATGATATTGCAGGTGACAGCAGCAATCAGTATTCAACCTTCCTTGCTCTGACTCCTCAGTATCTTGAGTTTAAATACCACGAGGGTAAAGCCTATGTTGCATGGGGTATTAATCCACCCATTACACAAAAAGCATGCAAACCATCCAGTTCAAGCATTGACCCTGAGATGTGTGCTGCACCGAAAACGGGCCTTATGGTTATCGACTTTTCCTCAGAGACACCAAGTCTCCTCGCCCGTCATGAGTTTGATATTTCCTTCCCCTGGCTGAATGGACGAAACGACTCTTCAGATTCCAGCCCTGCGCCGGGACGACTCCTCACCATAGCAGATGGAAAACTGTTATTTAACACTGAAGAACTCATTAAAATCAGCAGCATTGAATCACCTGAGGCACAGGTTACTTCTTTAACGAAGTACGCCTCTCTCGCACCATTTTCGCCCTTTGATGTGGACAGCGATCAACTCACCTACACAAGAATGAAACAGCTCAGCACTAAAGAAGTAGCCTTCTATCAGGATGCGCTCACTGACATGGATTCTGTATCTTCCATTGATTTTTCAACTCAAAACACCCCCGGAATCGTCCTCCACAAATCTGGTGATTTCGCCGTATCCCTCGACTACAAATACGAAACGTCCTGGGTAAGTCCCGATAATTGTTACAATGATGTTACAAACAGTTGGTTTGACATGGACTCTGCCCTTTGTCACACAATCACCTATGAAGTAAAAATTATGCGATACAGTGGTAAGGGCAAGTTCACCCTCATCGACTCCTATGAAACAACGACCCCCGTGGAGGAGATCATCGTTCTTAACCGCGCCATTTTACTGACCACAGGGCCATCGGAAGTCGGCAAAAAGAACCTCCGTGCGATAAATGAAGCTTTCAGCAATTACCAGATCCACGAAATCATACTTGATGCTGATCATACTATCTTAAAAACTACCCCGTACTTTACTGGCTCTTCAAAGGTTAAACTCACAAAACTTTCCGGAGACCTCTACACCATTATTAAAAATTCCAGTGAAATAGACCTGTATCAGATCCAGGACTATAATGCCGTCCGCGTTGGAACGGGCTCCATGCCCTCCATCCCGCGAACTATCTACCTGCACAAAGGAATCCTCTATACAGCCCACGGTCACCATGGGATTTATAGTCACGAAACCACGCTCCCACAGTAGGCAGTTCGTGTCCTGAAGTTAGACACGGATTCGTTACTGTCAAACACAAACTAAAAATTATTATTCTATGACAACACTAATTTTATCATTCATTTTTTCGACACTCATGACAACATCACCGTTGCCGCCGGCGCACTTGCCTCTGGTGCAAAGTCCGGGACCCCGACCCTGGCCCAACTCAACGATAAGCACCTCCATGTCTATCATAACCACTGGAATGGAGGCACAGTTGAGCATAATCCACCACGTGGCCCCATTTCCCGTTTCATTGGGTCTTTCCTACACGGCAACCTCAATGAAATACCACGAAACCGGGTTTTCTGATAGAAACCATACCCTTAACCATCAGAATCTAGCCCTCAGAATTGCCTGGCAGGGTTCCCAGTGGAGGGCGGGCATAGGGTTACACAACTATCTGACAACGAGCATTCCCCATGTTTACTGTCGCGATAATGTAGAAGAATCATCCGATGAAGGACCTTTTCTTTCCTATTGCCCCAATTCACCACAAAGTGATCCGCGCAATTTCCTTTTTCCAAGCATCTTTGCCAGTTTCGGAAACGAAGGAAGCTCAATGCTTTCCCTTGAGGTCACTTCAGAACTCACTTTCGCCCTGTTTGTGCAGTATGACTTTGGACGCTACTACCCCTACTTCAAACTCGACCGTCTTTTTAACCACTCCTATGACAAGGTGATTGGCGTTCGTGAACAACTAATTCATGTTGAAGTTGGTATTAAAATCCGTACGGGAAACATTAAAACCAGTACATGGATGATGCATGTGGGTTTCTTTATAAAAGGAGGTAATGCTGCCGCATCCTGCAGATCAGACAGGCGCAGGGATTTAACTGAAATGGAGTCTTTTGGCTCAGGCATCACAGTTGGAGTACACTATGGATATTAAATATCTTTTCCTTATATTTTTTCTCATCTGCCCCGCCATAGTTTCCGCAGAAGACCCCAGAAGCACAGCGCAACTGGGATTCGATCTTGGGTTAGTCCCCATGAAGAGTTCAAATGTAGTACTGGATCAAACCAGAGTCGGTATCAGATACGCCGCAGGTGAAAATCGTAACTTTGTGTTTTTCTCACACTACAACGGGATTTTTGGCCGACTTGCACCTTTCATGGATGACGAAGGCACATCTCAGGCCCGCTCATTTCAGTGGCACAACTTCACCATCGGTGCTGAATTACACGGGAAAAAAGCTGGCCTCGGGCTGGCATACTCCTATAAACGCGTTTACAATGTTATGCACCCGTATTTTTCCACCATGAAAAGTTTCGACCCCTCCGATTCACCCACAGCCAAAGACGGCGACTTTGATTTTTCCACTGTCGATATATGGTTCTATCTGGGAAAACCCACGGGAGAGCACCTGATGTTTGGTGCCTCCTTCAAAGTGGGAATCTACGTACAATTCCAGATTCGCATGAAAGCGGGTCACCGGCCCTTTTTTTACTTCTCCATGAGAGGCCCCGATGTGGAAAACGCTCACCTCTCCCCTGAACTCTACAACACTGTTTTCGGAATCAAACTCACCCCAATGCAACTACCGGTCATCGGACGGGCCGCCCTCACACCCTACGTGGCATACCGAGCATTAAAAAACGCCGATTACCGGTTCTCCCCCATGGACTACGCGAGTATCAACATAGGCCTCGAAATAGCCTACGGCTTCTAAGGTTTCATGAGTAAAAGGATCGAAATCTAAAAAGTGTATGTTTTCATCACAACCATTTGTAATTATGCATTGATGTTGAATGTTTAACCGCTGATCCTGAACCTGTTTTCCTGCATGCCTGAATATCTGTTAAAAAAATTCAGGCATTCAGGTAAACAGAAGCAGGATCAGGACAATCAGGGGCTCTTTCCTGAAGCATTTCTTTAAAATGAGTCACAATCGTTCAATTACAAAACATTCGTTTATTCCTCGTTCGTAGAACGCCTATATTAGCCCAGTGCTTCCCCCTCTGGGGATTGGTGCTCTTTTCCTTTTCCCCTTTCCTGCGCCGCCTGCGGCGGCGCAGGAAAGGGGAAAAGGGTGGTGCGCGTTTTCATACCCGGCTCTTACGAGCCGGGCTGATAAGCTTGCGCCTGTGTGGGCACAGGCTCATGATCCGCAGATACAACATCGTGTTCGGAATCAGGGGCGGTTTTAATTTTCTGGTTATCCATCAAATCGGGTTTTTGGGCGGTTTGTTTTTTCTGGTTATCCATCCGGTCGTTTTTATGGGCGGTTTTAATTTTCTGGTTATCCATCCGGTTGATTTTATGAGCGGTTTTAATTTTCTGGTTATCCATCCGGTCGGTTTTTTGGGCGGTTTTAATTTTCTGGTTATCCATCCGGTTGATTTTATGAGCGGTTTTAATTTTCAGGCTATCCATCAGGCCGGGTTTTTGGACGGTTTTAATTTTCTGGTTATCCATCCGGTCGGTCTTTTGGGCGGTTTTAATTTTCTGGTTATCCATCCGGTTGATTTTATGAGCGGTTTTAATTTTCTGGTTATCCATCCAGTCGATTTTATGGGCGGTTTCATTTTTCAGGCTATCCATCAGGCCAGGTTTTTGGGCGGTTTCATTTTTCAGGATCCTCATCCAGCCGGTTTTATGAATGGTTTCATTTTTCAGGTTATCCATCAAATCGGGTTTTTGCGCGGTTTGATTTTTCTGGTTATCCCTCAAATCGGTTTTATGGACGGTTTGATTTTTCAGGACTCAGGGGTAAGCGGTGAATCTGCGAGGGCTTTCTTTGTGCGGCGGGTTTTCTCATTTGCCATGGCGGTAAAGAAATCAGCGAATACATGAGCTGCTTTATCGTTACCCTTGTGAGCATCGACATATGCCCATAAAGCCTTAATCGATTTATCCAGAGCGGGAGTCAATGTATCAATTCTTGGTGGTCTTGCTTCTTTTGCTGAGTTTCTTTCAGCCAGCATTTTAACAAAATTATTGTTTGTGGTCCTGATCGCCTCTATCCATGGCCCAAAACCTATTTCTGTTGCCACAGTTTTGTTTTCTTCTTTATCCAGCCAGGCAAGGTGCTCGTTTAAAATAGTTGTTTCAGCTAAATATGATTCACTCAGAAATGACAGACCACTTCCAGACAGCCGTTCTAACAATGCTTCTGCCTTTTCAGAATTCGGATTACCCGGCAATAGTGCTATTGATTCAAGATAATTTACTGCAGCGCGAAAAGCATTATCACGGATGGATTCAATACGCAGCAGTTCTTCAGTAAGTGGTTTTTCATTTTTAGGACCAGATGCGGACACAATTTCTTGAGCCCTGGCTGTAAGATCGTCAGTGAAAATCTTAATCACCGCATCGTCTGGCCATAATTCCCGGCAGTTTCTGGCAGTGCTCATTGCAGATTCAACTTTTTCTTTTATTTTAATATAACTGAATGCAATTCTGGACATTGTTTTTTTACTCCATTTGTTATTGTTGTAATTACATATTCCGTGTCCTGAAATTCAATTTTATCAAATTGAGCATGTTTACGAAAACATGCTATTCAGAACACTACAGTAATTTCCAGGCCTTCGTTGTTACTGTCCTGAATCAAAAATCGACGAAAAATTTGAAAGACCTTATTTCAGGACAGTAATTACATAGTAATTTATGCAATGGTCACGATAATAAATAATCATTTTTCCGAGTCAATACCGAAAATAGTTGGCTTTGCGACTTTTTTGCATTTGGAACAGAGACCTTTTTCAGTGAGAATGAAATATTCCAAAAATACTGAAATGGACAGATCTCACGGGTGGTTTCATTTACGTCTATGTGATTACCCCCTTCGCATTTCGCGTTGCGAAATTGCCGTACCCGGTGCCGATCCCGGGGTTTAAACCCTGGGCTAACTATAGGCGGTCTGCGAACGCTTTTATGATCTGCGGATTCAAGGTCGTGTTTAGATTCACGGGTGACGTCATTCACGTCTATGTGATTACCCCGGCGCCCACCAGGGATCTTCGATGCCTGCCGGCATCTTTGATCCCTTCGCTAAAATATTGAACCCGCGTTGCAGGTTCTTTTTCCGGTGTTTCTTTTGGGGTCGGCAGATTACATCCAGAATCGCGTAATTCCGTGTTTTTCATGTTCTGTTCATTTATCGGAGTATAGAATTTGAATTAATTGAAATGCTTCAGGATAATGACCCTGATTGCCTGATTACCTGCCCCTGACTGCCTGTTTTCCTGCGGTTTCAGGTTCGTAAATAAATCGCAAAACATAAGATATTCCGCATTCGCAAGAACGCCTTTAATTAGCCCAGTGCTTCCCCCTCTGGGTTACGGTGCTTTTGACCACCCTACCCGGCTCTGATAAGCTCTATTTATTTCGGTTTTTCAGGGTCAGGAGGAGGATGAAGATGCCGAAGCCGAGCATTAATTCGCCTAGAAGGAGGGGCCAGATGGGGCGGTTTACTGTATCGATTTCAATGTACAACTTGGGTGCTGCGGGGTGCAGGGGAGACCGCAGAGGATTCGGCGCAAATTTCATATGAACAGACGGGGGAAGAAGGGAGGCGAGGACCTCAAGTTTTATCTGAGCCACAAGCCAGTTGGTTTTATCCCCGATTTTCATGGGGACAGCAAAGAGCAACTTTGATACTTCACCCGCTAGAATTACTGGAATAATCTGCACTACCGGTTCACCCTTGAGAAACGGCTTGAGCTTGATTTTCTCAACTTCCTCACGATTTCCGGCGACGGAAATGACGTTGCGGTCAGAATCTAAAATAAGAAGACTCTCAAATGTTACGAGCTTTTTTAGGAGGTTGAAATGCCGAAGGAGCGTTTCCTCCGGAACGGCGAAATCCTTTGACAGAGATTCAAAATGGTTTGCCGTGAGCTTAAGGGGATTAAGCACCGAATCAATACCAGCCCCCACAAGTTTTGCCGGGATATCCTTTCCACTGGTGGATTTACGATAGCGGCCCCCGAAAAAAACCAGAACAAGCACTAAAATAATTGCAACAAAGGGAATAAGCCACAAAATGGCATTCATATTAATGTTATTTTTCAAGATGTTCGGACGTTCGAGGTTTTCAGACATGGAATTTCATCCTTCATGGACCAGAGAGAAATTTTTCCGAGTATGTGTAAACGAGACCACACCGGGACATCCAGCTCAGGGCGCGATCTTCATCAATGCAGCCCTCGGGAGGAAAAACACCTTTTTCATCAATCTCTCCGTTAGCTAGAAACACAGCCCCGGTGACAACGGGGAGCGCTCCAAGACGGTCAAGTTTATCAATTGTGGCACAGGTGATCCGAACGTTATAACCTTTTTTTATGCCTTGAACGCTGACTTTCAGGGCAGCATTACCCAGATTCCGGCGATGGAGATGAAACTGCGTAAACACACTTATCTTCTGGAATATACTTGATATTTTCTCACGAACAGCAACATCTTTGTATATGCCAGCTTTTGCGGCGGAGCGGATAATGGTCTGGGCCCAGACAGGAATAAGCCCGCCCTTGACGCTGATTTCGTTCACATCGAGGTAGTCAGGCAGTGTTATCACTTCGGGATTCCCCACGTGGGAAAGTTTCATATAACCGATAGGATAAGGGAATTTAAACTCTTCGGGATCAGAAAAAGGTCGCGTTCTCGTGCGTATGCGGTTGCGATAGAGCGAGACGGAATCGTTAGCTGTATACATGAGGTGTTCAAGTTGAGCACGGCCGGAAAGTTCGTCGACGCTTGTTACCCAGCCGATGGATACTTTATCAACGGATTCAAGCCCCTGGGCGGCTTTCATAGCGAAAAGATTGGAGAGGCCCGGACTGAACCCCAGCCCCGTAACCCAGGTGACACTGTTTTGCTTTGCTTCGCGATCCAGAGCTAGTATTGAGTTCACGGCACCGGAATCATTGCATACATCAATTCCACTTATACCTGATTGAATTACTGCTCGTGCGATAGAAACACCGTAGCGATAGGAAGGACCGATGCAGTTAATGGCGACATTACAGCCGGCGATGGCGGGACCAATGGTTTCCTCACGGAGGACATCCACCTTACGGAATGAGATTCTGTCTTTTCCAAATGGGAATTTCTTGAGGAAATCAAGCTCTTGACGGTCACATATCCGTATCAATGCATCGGTGTTTTTCAGCAGTGCCTTCACTACTGAACTACCCATGGACCCGAATCCGCCAAGAACGCAGATTTCCATACCTGCCCCTATCGACTGAACATATCCTGCAATTTATTGTCCCATTCGTCAGCTACGCGGGCAACAGTTCGCAGGATATCGTGGAACTCTTCGTAATCAAGACCTTCAATGCCGCGAAGGGCTCTGAGGAATACTTTATTAGGTTCCGAGCGGTTATCAATGGCAAAGGAAGCATCTTCCGTTACGAGGAAGTTAAGCTCTAGAAGTTTGCGGAAAAGTTCAAGTTGTCTGGTTTCCGGTACATCCATAATGGGAGCCAGAAAGACAATTATTTTATGACTTTCAAATACATTTATCGTAACGATTGCACTTCCTCGTTTAACAAATGTATATCCGTTTTCATCCAGAGGCCGGAACGTAGCGTTCACAGATTCTCCGAATTTTTTCAGGTATTTATTTACCAGAGCTATTCCAGGGGATTCCATCACATTAGACATGAACTTACTCCTTGAGCAATTTGTTCCAGTGACCAGAGCGTACCCATTATGGGAGATATTACTTTGAAATCAGTAAATTTCCGGACGCGGCCTGATCAGACAATGCCGCATAATAACAAAAGTTAAAAATGGTATCAATAACTGATATGGATATTTTTTTATTAATTACTGTCCTGAAATACAGTTTTTCAAATTTTTCGCTAATTTTTTGCTCAGGACAGTAACCGTAAGGTTTTGAATTTATTACTAGTGTCCTGTTAGGATTTTTAATAAAATCCTTCGCGAAGCGAATTACAGGACACGAACTTATTAGTTTAATTAAATTTCAGGGAAGGGTAAATTTACGGTGCAAAATTCAAGAAAAGATTAGACTATTCGTCGTCGTCCTCATCCTCTTCGGAATCGGATTTCTTATCGTCAGATTTTTTGTCTTCCTTCTTGTCTTCTTTTTTATCGTCCTTATCCGCTTTCTTTTCAGACTTGGATTTTTTATTTCCGACTTTGCAGGATTTAATCCGAACCAAACGCCAGTTGTCTTCTTTAAGTTTCACTGCCACCAGTGTGCATTTTACAGGCTTTTTGCTTTCGTTCTTGGCAATTACTTTTGCCTGCCATACGGTGGTTTCTTTTGTAAGATTTTCAAGCAGTTCTTTGAACTTCTTGTTTGTGTCACCGGGTTTGAAAGTGAATTTGTCTTTATCGGTGATCTTCACCTTGGCAAATTTGGATTCCGGAGCGTAATCCTTCCAATTGCCGAATTTTTTCTTCATTTTGTCTTTATTTACATACTTTTTGAAGAGTTCAGGCTTGGCAAAGTCTTTTGCTTCTTCTTCCGTGAGAATTACTTTGCTCAGGGCATCAAAGTCTTTATCAAAAGCAGCTCTGAAAACGTATTTTGCAATACCTTCCGCAGACTTTTTAGCGTCATCAACGGAAATTTTCGGGGCTTTAGCTTTGAATTCCTTCTTTTCACGTTTCTCTTTCTTGTACTTGTCTTTCTTGTGCTTCTTATACTTTTTGTGTTTTTTGTTCTTGTGTCGTGGTTCGCCACAGCCAGCCACAGATAAGATTGCTGTCGAGAGCATCATGAGTGTAGTGAGAATTGCTAGTTTTCTGATCATAGTTTACTATCCTCCATTTGGTTAGTACAGTAAGCGAAATCTATCAGAACAAATATATCAAAGCAACTGTTTTCAATGACTACATTTAGTCACTTTCTGGTGGGGTGAAAAATCCGATTGGTAATCTTTGCTTTTTTATATAAACTGAGTGAAAGTTATTTCCTTTTTAAAGGATTTTCATGAAAGTACTTAGATCTATTATAAAATCGCCTGAACCTCCACCTGTTGAATTTGAAGAAGGAATACCCCGTCGAGATCAATTTCCCGTTCGAGCTCGATCCATGTTCTATGCCCGCCTGTTTCTTGATGCTCTGGGCATAATGTTTCTGTTCATTCCCAAGTGGTCAGACAAGCTCCTGCCCTTTCTGTATCCGGGCCTCGGTATGTATCTGCTTTTGCTCACGGGCCACGTGGTCAGTTTCATGTGGATTGGTCACCGGGGAGATAAAATCGTCTACTTTCTTTCCCTCATTATGGACATTTTCGGATTGGCATTTCTTATTATAGTCACTGGAGGACTTGCTTCGCCACTTATGGCAGGTCACATTGTCTATGCGGTTTTCTTTGCTGTGCTTTACCCATCTCCCCTTGCCATACTTCCGCCCCTTCTCCTGCTTCCGGTGATGGCAAAAATAAGTCAGTTAATCGGAACGGAAGTTCCCGGCCGCGACCTTCTTCTGCTTTTGTGGTACTCCGCTCTGGATCTTATTATTGTATACGTCGTTGTATATCTTGACCTTCTGGAAAATGCACGTTTCCGGGAAGCCGTGCGCCTGGAACGAGAGAAACGACGGCTGGATATCATTGATGAACGTCAACGCATTGCCCGGGAAATGCACGACGGACTCGGTGCCATGCTCAGCGGAATTAAAATTCAGGCGGAGTTCATCTCGGAATTATACGATGGAAATGACGAAATTACTGAAGAAATTGATCTACTTCATTCAAGAACCAGCCTCGCTCTGGATGAAATAAGGCGCACCGTGAGGATAATGCGGGAAGACTTTGATCTCGCCAGCAGTCTCGATGAACTGGTTCAGAACATGTCTCGCATCTGGAAATATGAAGTTGATTTCCACTCCTCACGCCTTGACATTAAATTGACAGGTCGGCAGCAACTTAATATTTACCGGATAATTCAGGAAAGCCTTACAAACGCAGGCAAACATGCACAAGCTGATACAGTTATAATTAATTTGATTTACCTTGAAAATTCCCCGCAATGGGTTAATGAACAACTGGAGTCCCCCGGAGGTTTTGAATTAAGTATCTCCGATAACGGTCGCGGCATCAGTGGTAGCCTTCTGAAGGAGGGCCATTATGGTATGCTTCACCTTGAAGAGCGCGCAAAGGAAATGTCCGGTGAATTTGACGTGATTTCCGACCCCGGCAAGGGCACTGAAATCCGCATCTGGTTCCCCGCTCCACTTACAAAATGAAATATTTAACTTTTTTTATTATTATAATGATCAGTTCTATTGCCCGGGGAGAGTCATTCCTTCCTCGATTTATCGGCGGTCTGGATCCCGGTTCTCCAACAGATATACGCATAACGGGAATCTACTATAACCCTGCTGTAATCGGCAAACTCGGCGGTACGAACATTTCCCTGTACTTCAGTCCGAATTTTCAGACTGTTGACGTTTCCCGGTCAACGATTTCTTCCATTACCGGGGCACCGGATCCGTCCGGAGACGTTCACTTTTCATCCACATCCTACAGAGACACGGTTTATGATTTTTTTGGTGCAATAACCACGGACTTTGGAATGGACCGTATTACTCTGGGAATTGCCGTATACTCGCCCATGCAGCAGAACATCAATCAGGTTTATTATCCCCTCAGATATCACCTGATTGATCGCAATATGATGAATTTATTTATTTCCTCAGTAGTATCCCTGAAAATGCACAAGAAGTTCTATTTCGGGTTCGGACTGAGTTATGTCTACAGTTCGGTGTATATGGGCGTTATCCGGGACCGCTACCTGAGGGGAACCCTGCCTGAAGGTGTCGAAGATGGTTACGAAAAAGGTGGAATCGGTGATGAGAAAGTTGAAATAAACACGGAAGACAATAACTTTGGATTCAGTGCAGGATTTCTATGGATCCCCAAACCATGGCTCACAGTGGGTGGCTCGTACCGCAGTAAAATCCGAAGTCTCGAGGATACCAGTGTTAGAACCTCTGGAACCGGGAAAATTACGCGATATGTAGAAGGCCAGGGATTTGTGACCCTGTCGGGAGACGCTCAAATGGTGACGTCGTATCCCGACAGTTACAATCTTGGAGTTAATATGCGCCTTTCGCGGTTCTGGTATGGGGATTTTACAGTTACCTGGACCCGATGGAGTCAGCATTCCAGTTTCAGGTTCCTCCTGTCGGGAAACGACTTCACGAACTCCAATCTCACTAACTGGGATCTCAACATCAACAGTTATCGTGGTTTTCAGGATACTTTCACGCCGCAATTCACGGCTTATTACCGGGGTTTATCCGGTTTTAACTTCCTCGCATCCCTTAAATATCTGCCCCCGTCCGTTCCCACATCCTGGGTAAACCCCTCCGCTGTTGATAACCATTCGGCGGAACTGCTGCTCTCTTTTACGTTTAAACTTTTAAAGAATATGAACCTTCGATTCGGTTATGCCATTAGTTACATGCTGCCTGTCGAAGTGAAAAACTCCGGTTTTCAACCGTCCCTTGCCCGAACCTGCCTTGAAAATCATATAGATGTTGTATGGTCCAGTGCCTGTAGAGACACCTATGCCGGAAAGGCACTGCCCAGCGCCGCCGGTAATTACTCAAAAATTACGCACCAGTTAGGGATTGGAATAGATCTCAAGTTCTGAACTACAGTGGGGTCCGCGGCTTATTTTTTGGCTTCACAGACACAGTCGCCATAGGAACAATACCCACTGACATAACCGTCTGCGTAACATTCAGCATCGCAATCTTCTACGTAATCCCAGTGACAATCGTCAGAACAGCCCCATGCCCTGTCATAAGTATTAAGACATGTTGGGCCATCTTCGATAATGCATTCACAGTCTTCTTCTACAACACAACCAGTAACTCCGAAGGTAAGAAATACTGTAACGGCGGCCAGTGCGAACAATTTTTTCATGACGAGTCTCCTTTCAGACAGTCTCCATTGGGATTAAAAGACCAGATACAGCCCGATTAGCTTTAAATGGATCTTCGTAAAGAAAAACCTGTACCCGGACATTATTAAAACGCGAACTTCCCTACCCTAGCACAAAAAAGATGAAATTCAAACCCCGTCATACTAATTGATGAAATTTTTCAAAGAATTTATCTAAAAGGCCTCTGCGCTCGGGATGCAGATAGTCAAAGTTTTCTCCACGGTCGATTACTTCCCAGAAATCCTTACTCTCAACGGCGGAAAGTTCCGTCCTTATGGATTTAATGCGATCTCCAGGTTCGTTTTTCATATCAAGGTAAATTCGATGGGCTCGCTCTTCATCTCCCATGAGGAGGAAGTAGGTTGCCATTTTGATCTGAGCCTTGCGCACACCTCTCAGGCCTTTTTCCTGCTGTTCGCCTTCTGCTTCTTTATCTACTTCAAGCAAAACACCAAGGAGATCATCACCCACAATTGCCCCGGCACTGAAAGCAAGTTCGCACAGAGTTGTGAGGTCATAGGCAATAGTTTCCGTAATAAATGACAGATTCATACTGAATGCAAGTTGACCATAATATCTAAAATAACCAGCTATTTCGAGGACTTCATCATCCATACCGGAACGCAGAACGCTTTCCGCCAGTAAGCGGTATTGATGAAACACGTTGTAGGCCGTACGTACATCCCGGGCGTTTAAAGTCGCCCGTATATAGGTATTCAAGAATTTTATTACAAGTTTCAGGACTTCTTCGTCACCCTGCTGTATTGCTTCCTCCCCGAGATACCTCGTATCGATAGCAATAATGTAGTCAATATCGCGCATGCGGTTAAGACTTTCATTGTAGATCATCTGATACTGGCGAAGCACTTTATACTCAAGCCACGTTCTTTTCTCTGAAATATCCACAAGGATTTCTTTGTGCATGGATACGAAATCCGGATTGGAATGCAGGGAAGAGCCGAGAACAAACCATTTGGGATCCATTTTGTTTTTGAGCTCAATGTAATCTTTTAGAAGATCGCGCATTGCATCAATGGAACCCGTGGACAAACCCTTATCTTTCTGTTCGATGGCATTCATTGCAATATCTGCAAGTTGCTCAACGGCCCCCGTTACCTGCATCTGAATTGAGTCGATATCGGAAGTATCGTTCAGATTGGAAATTTTTGTAAATGCTTGTCTTTCAATACCTTTAACGATGTTTCCTGGTTCGAGAAAGTGGAAGATGTAGAGAAAATAAGGAGCAATGAGGAGCAAACTGATAGTTAAAAGCAGAACATTTAGAATACTCCCGGCCACAGGAATAAATGTCATTTTTGCGCCGTCACCTCGAATAACAAAATTCACTAAAATGCAGTAAACAGCGGAAACAACGAAGAATGCAAGGACAGAGAGGTTTGTCCTGTCTTTGAAAAACATTTCGGAGATTCTAGGAGTATATCGGGTCGCGGCCAACTGAACGATAATTGAAGCAACTGTGATAACGATTCCAAGTATCGCGGCAATTACTTCGCCCATTCCCCCCAGTATCTGCCGTGAATCTTCCACACTCATTCGGTAAAAGATCTCAAGAAAACCGATCTGCCCCTTTGTACCGAAAAAGAAATAATCAAGGACAAAAAATACAAGAAACAGAACAACGGGAATTACTCCCAGAGCAATCATGGAAACGACCCACATGGATCTTCTGCCGGAACCGAACATTATTTCACCTTGCAAGATCTCCCGTAATACTTTAATAATCCGGTCAACGGGGTTTTTCGGGACATTATCAGAATAACGCCCGTATTGGTAGCAAATTATTACTGGTGTTCACTGGAATCTATTTGCTAATCGCGGCGATGACTTTGGTTTTAACAAAGCATTGCCGTTTTTAGTTTCCGTAAACTTCCAGTGATTTTAAACAGACATCAGGCATGATGTAAACAATTATTTGTGAAAAGGACGACAAATGGAAGAACTCCTCAAAAACATTGAAAATACGGTACTTGATGTTTCCGGTTATAGTGGTGATCTGGACTACAGTTGGGATCTGGTTGCCAAACGAATAATCAAAAGCGTGATGCTTCTTGAAATTATCTCCATAATCGAGGAAGAATATGACATTGAGGTTACGGCCCAGCATGTTTTCGACGGTCATTTTGCCTCTATTAACTCCATCGCCGGCTTTGTAAACAGTCAGAAAGGCTGATAACAGACATGAAAAAATACTTCCCCCTTCTGATTCTTGTTTTAGGGTGTTCAAAACCGAATCCGTGGAAAATAGTCGCCACTATGGATCTCGATGAATCATCTAAAAAACCAGTTGTGACTCGAGTTATTGACGGAAATACAAAACCTGCATCAACGGAAGGGATTTTAAAGGATTTCGCTCCGGATGGTGTTTTCACAACAGCTGAAACAGTAGTAATCCGTGGCAGAAACTTTGGCAGACTACCCACAGTCAGTATCTGTGACAAACCCACTGTAATTATCGCGAGAACTGAAGACGGCGGCATCATTTCCAGAGTTCCCCTTGGAATTCCCGCAGGTCAGTGTCCCGTCACTGTATCCAATACCGGTGGAACATCCGCTCCCCTTATTATTAATGTATCGCGCTATGCAGCAGTTGCCGTACCGGGGTCAGGTTCCTTTGCGATTCTTGACACATTAACGTGGAAAGAACTTGCTGTAATCAAAAAAGGCGAAACTCAGTTCCTTGCCTTCAATTCAGATACGCCGGTACTTTACGCGGCAGTTAAAGGCAATTGTTCCGGCAATAAATGCCCTTCTATACTTTTAACCGTCGATCTCACCACAAAGGGCGGGCCATCAGTGGTAAGCGAAGAAAAAATTCCCGGAGGGAACCTACTGGCTTTATCATACAGCCCCGTCGCTAAAACCGTTACTGCCGTCTCAAACCACGGACTCAGAGTTTTCAATGCAGCCTATCCCCTGACCCCCGTGGCTCACCGCGTGCATCGCTGGCCCGCAGAGCTAAAAGCTTCTACAATTTTATCCGCTGGAGTTTCCAGAGACGGAAAACTGGTAGCAGTAAACACAACTACTGACAATCAGGTTCATTTTTTCGATATTCAGGTTCCCGACGTCATGAAAAAGGGGGTTTCTTTGAATCTTCTTCCGGACGAAAAGGCCCGATTACTCAAGTATGTTGATTTAATATGGGACGGTTCAGCACAGTACCTGATCGCACTTTCCGGAGATACTACCGCGTCATTGGTTGTGGGATATCATCCATCCTTCATGCTCATGGCCGAAGTTGTGTCTCCTATGGATAACACTAAAGATATTATTGTAAAAACCGTGAACAAAACACCTACAATGATGGAGAAATTCACTCCTGTTTCCGTAAATCTTGTTTTTCACGGTATTAATCAGGCGGAGGAAGTGGCTCACAGTAAGTGGAAAAGATATTATTATATTCTCATGGCTCATTCGGAACTTCTTCCCCTGGGAAAATTGCCCATGTCGACACCGTCGGGAGCGCAAAAAGCCCGTGAGATTTTCAAATCCGTCAATGAAACCACCCTTGCCCAGCGACTTGATGAAAAAAATAATCCAAAACAGTTTATCCCTGCAAAGGGTATCTATGGAACCATGAAAGTGGCCCCCTGGGGAAGCAAAGCCCTTACAGTAAAATGCCTGCCATCCATTACTGGCGATGATTTTAAAGTAACAATCCCTTGTGGATATGAAATCATTGACCTTGCAGGTAATAAGAATGAGTTCCGCAAGGGAGGCACCATGGAAAGTAAGAACATGCTGCCTCCGTTCCGTTTTGGCGCAGCAGCTTTTCAGGACTGACCCCATCGTAAAGCGAATTACAGAACACGAACTTATTGGAAAACAGGTTTCAAGATGATAAAGAGAATTACCGTTCCTGACATTGTAAAAATGAAGGGAATAACACCAGTGAGTGTTGTTACAGCATATGATTTTACTCAAGCCCGGATAGCTGACGAGTGCGGAATTGATATCATTTTAGTGGGTGACAGTCTCGGTATGGTGTTTCAGGGAAATCCGGATACCCTTTCTGTTAATATGGTACAAATGATTTATCATACATCAATAGTTTCAAAAGCAGCACAAAAAGCGCTGATCGTATCTGACATTCCATTCAGTTCATCAAAAGTCAGTAAGGAAAAAATATGTGAGAACGCTGTTGCTCTTATGGAACAGGGAAAATGTGCCGCTGTTAAAATTGAAGGCGCTGGCGGCATCGTTACCGAAGCTATAAGTCAACTTACATCCCTCGGGATACCCGTAATGGGACATGTGGGGCTGACACCTCAATCATTTCATGCATTCGGAGGTTTTCGCAAACAGGGAACGACAGCTCAGACGGCGGATTTAATCGTTTCTCAGGCCCGGGAACTGGAAAGAGCGGGAGTCTTTTCCATTGTGATTGAATCTGTCCCGGATGATCTTGGAGATAGAATCACAAAAAGTGTCGCTGTCCCTACCATCGGGATAGGAGCTGGCCCTCGCTGTGACGGGCAAGTGCTGGTAATTAACGACCTCCTCGGTATGGATGAGCGGTTCACTCCGTCGTTTGTTCGGAAGTATGCGGATTTGAGTTCCGTTATTCGGAAGGCATTGACAGACTATAACAGCGATGTCAAAAACCATCAGTTTCCTTAAATTTGTCGCTCACTTCGTTTCGCTGAAATTTACGTTGATTTTGCCGCTCACTTCGTTTCGCTGGGGTCATTTTCAAGTTTAGAGCGGCCCAGATATCGCTCACTTTGTTTCGCTTTTGAGGTAATACGAATTTAATGAAATGCTTCAGGAAAGAGCCCCTGATTTCCCTTTTGCTGCTACTGATTTCCTGGTGACCTGAGGTTTTAAACAGGTAGACAGGCAGTCAGGAAACAGGGGCAAGATCAGGATCAGGTCGTAACCATTTAACATCAAAGTAAAATTACAAAAGTGGAATAAAATATTCACTTTTTAGATTTCGATCCTTATTACTCCTCAAGCGGTCTAACATGTGCACCGCTGTATATCACCACATACTTGTCTTGCTTTGAAAGCTACGTCATTGTGGATTTCCTGTGGAAATACATAATAGACATTACCTGAAAGAAGTAGTATTTAGTTAATGTCCTGTAATACGATCTTTTCAAGTTTTCACCAAAATTCGACACAGGACATTAAGAATGAAAGCCTTGAAATTATTATAGTGTCCTGAAATTCAGTTCAACTGAATGGGTTAGTGGCGTAATCAAAAAGAGAGTATTTACATGATAGTTCTCAAGGATATTTCCAAACTGAGATCCTTGCTTTCAGATGTGAGGAAAACAAAGACCATCGGATTTGTTCCTACCATGGGTTTTCTGCATGAAGGGCACATTTCTCTGGTAAAAATGTGCAAGGAATCAACCGAATTCACCGTTGTTTCTATTTTTGTTAATCCCACCCAGTTTGCCCCGACAGAAGATCTGAATAGATATCCAAGGGATGAAAAAGGGGATCTTGAGAAACTGGAAAATGCGGGAACTGATTTAGTCTTTTTTCCGGACAAAGCAACCATGTACCCCGGGGGATTCCAGACTTATGTTGAAGTGCAGGAGTTGACAAAACCCCTTTGCGGAGCAACCCGCGGCACATCACATTTTCGCGGAGTTTCCACAGTAGTGGCAAAACTGTTTAATATGGTACAGCCGGATAAGGCTTTTTTCGGCAAAAAGGATTTTCAGCAACTTGCAGTAATCAAGCAGATGGTAAAAGACCTGAATTATCCCGTGGAAATAATCCCCGGTGAAACGGTGCGGGAAAACGATGGACTTGCCATGAGCAGTCGCAACTCATATCTTTCACCTGCCGACAGGAAAAGCTCCGTATGTCTCAGTCGCGGGCTTTTTCTTGCGCGGGATAAGTACCATGCAGGAGACATTAGAATTGATGAAATTGAGTTATTCGCAGCGGATTTCATAAAAGCCAACGCCCCTCAGAGCAGAATTGATTATGTTCAGTGCCTTGATGCTGATAAACTGACTATTCCGACCCCGGAAACAAAAAATCTTGTTCTGGCATGTGCCGTATTTTTCCAGCGAACAAGACTTATTGACAATGTGACATTCACGGTTTCTTGATTTTTTTTACTTTAAGGCCTTGTTTTTAAATCAAAAACAATTAAACTTCATGGTGAATTTAGTTCGTGTCCTGCAGTCGGCAGTCCGGCTTTCAGATTTACAAGTGCATAAAGTGAAACAAAATAATCCTGAAAATAAAAACTACAAACAACGTGAGGTATTGAAATGATTAAGAATCTTCCATCTGAGGCCCAGTGGTCCGTTAAAGTCCTGCAATGGCTTCTAAACCGCAATCTGAGTTTAGACGAACTGCTGACTGATGAAGACGTCCTCGCAGGAGTTGTCAGTTATTTCGTAAAGAAAGTAAAAATTGATAATTCTCAAGTTGCCCCGGATGCTTCAACCGTGACTTCTGAAACGACATCCGTGTCCTCTGAAACGGCATCCGAAACCTCAGTGGCAATCAATCTTTCCGATGAGGAACTTAAAAAACTCAATGAGGAACTGGACTTTGTCAGATGTCGACTTGCCGGTGCCGATCAGCAGCGTGTTAATGAAGTAAAGCGCCTTGAAGAACGAAATGCCGAACTCAGGGAAGAAGTAGTTAAACTGACCCAGAAGCTCAAAGCTTCAGAAAAAGAAATTTTTGAATCCCGCTTTTCCGTCGGCAAAGTAAAAGCTGACCTTCGCAAAATAGAAGAAGAAGCAAGGGATTTCCGGAGAGATAATGAACGAAAAGAAACAAAAATTACTGAACTTGAAAAAAAGATTGAAGAGCTTAAAGCCAAAGAAGGAAACACCTCAGGAGAACCTGAAAAAATACTTCACAACCTTGATGAAGCGCGAAGAGGATTCACAAAACAACTCGAATCCGAACGAACAAATCATGATCAGGAAAAATCCAAACTGGAGTTTCTTGTTGAAGAGAGAGATAACGCTCTCAGTGAAGCCCGGGAAGGCCAGGCTGCGGCAACCCGGGAGATCGAGACCCTCCAGAAAGAATTGAACAAAACCGAAAAACGCCTTGCGCTTTTAGAAATGGAAGCCATTAAAAAAGGTGTTCCCATGATCCGCATCGGTGATCAGCCCGTTGTGGGAAAAACCGTTGCGGAAGCCATCATCCGCGAGAACAATAAGCCGGTTATTATTGATGATGAAGATGTTGATACAGATAACTGGGCAAAAAAGAGCAAAAGAACAAACCGGACCCCTGAACCTTCCAGCTCCATTGAGCTTACTAAATACGGAAACCGTATTGATCTTACAAACGATACCCGTATTCCGAAACTCGAATCCATTGAAATAGAAGAAAAGGATGTTTCAGAAGATATAAAGAAAATTGGCCTCACTGCTATTGATTATTCTGATGCTAACTACATCCTTTCCGGTGCAGATGCTATTGCTGATGAAATATCAGAACAATCAAAGAATCATAAATCAGAGAATGAAATCAAAATGAAAGAAAAAGCAGCCAAACCGGCTAAAACATCTAAAAGTAATCAAAAGGCTGCAAAATCTGAAACAAATGCAAATCCTCAGGAAGTAATTCCCGAGAATAAACCAACAAAATCAGAACATGCTCCCGTTTCGGACGCAACTCCCAAATCCGATTCAGGTGTAAAAACAACAAAGCCTTCATCAAGAAGAAGAAAAGGTGAACGAGTTGAAAAACCCGTAGTTGCTCCAGTTGTTGCTCCTGCCCTGACCCCCAAACAGCCCGCAGAAAAAACAGCGCAACAATCCGAAACTGAAGATTCACAGTCTGATTCAAATCCTGATAATCTTCTGAAGTTCCTTGAAGTAATCAATTCCGGGCTTTCAAAAAGAAAAAAGCAACCTCAGATAACTGAAGCAAAAGGCACTATGGAAGTCGCTGTTGTTGCAGAACCAGCTCCCGTTGCGGACCCCGCTCCCGTTGCAGACCCCGCTCCCGTTGCGGACCCCGCTCCCGTGGGTGTCAGTGTTCGCCGGAAGAAATCCCCTGCAAAGCAAAATGATACCCCTGCAATGGAATCTAAACCTTTAGTTTCAGAGAAGAAAACTGAAGTTGCTCAGAAACAACCTGAAGTTTCAGAGAAGAAACCTGAAGCTGCTAAAACTGAAAAGTCGGTTGAAGTGGAAAAGCCAAAATCTGAGGATGTCAAACAAACACAGCCTGCAAGTGAAAAAGCTCCCGTAGAAAATGTCCGAACTGATAAGTCCGGTTCGAATTTTCCAAAGAAACCCGTAATTAATAATGACAAATCCAGCGCCGGTGGGAAATCCGGTGGAGATAATCGTAATTCCAGAAATCGTTCAAAATCAAAGCGCCGCGGTCCCATCACTAATATTCCCGTAAATCTTAGAAATGAAACGGAAAATAATGGACAAAAAACACCCACTGGAAACTCAGGCTCAAGACCTCAGGGCAGTGGTAACAACAACCGTCCAAACAGAAATCGTCCAGGAAATAACTCAGGAAACCGAAAACCCAACGGCAATAAGAAATAAACACACTGAAAATTTCAATACAGGCCTCTGTCTTAACAGGGGCCTGCCCTCCCCTTCGACTACCAAAAGTGAAACAAAATGAGCGGCAAATTTACCCAACAGAGCGAAACGTAGTGAGCGGAATGTTTTCGACGCCTGAGTAAATTTCAGCGAAACGAAGTGAGCGGCAAATTTACCCAACAGAGCGAAACAAAGTGAGCGGAATGTTTTCGACGCCGCAGGCGTGGGGAGTCCAGAGGGGGCCGCGCCCCCTCTGCGTCGATTCAAGGGGGATTGGGGGAAAATCGAAATCCCCCCAACTGAGAGGTTTAAGGAGAGCTGCGCTCTCCTTGATTTAATATGAGAAGATTAATTTCATTATTAAAAATGGCATTTCAAATAAAACACAAACAGAAATGAGCGAAACGTAGTGAGCGTTATCTGGGCCGCTGAATAATTGAAAAAGTCCCCAGCGAAACGAAGTGAGCGACAAACTCAACGTAAATTTCAGCGAAACGTAGTGAGCGACAAATTTACCCAACAGAGCGAAACGTAGTGAGCGGAGTGTTTTCGACGCCTGCATAAATTTCAGTAGTGAGCGTTGCTGTAAAGTAACAAAGTGTTGTTCGACCTTGAAAAGGCCAATTTCTCAATGTATATAAAGTAAGGAGAATTTTTATGAAAAACTTCATTCTTACTCTTAGTTTATTTATCGGGTTGCTATCAGCCTGTGACGATTCCAAATCGAATAATAACAATAATAACAATACAAATAATGTGACCGGCCCCTGCGCAACTAATCCATGCGGTAGCCAGATTTGCATCGAAGATAATACAGAGCAAGAGCTCTACCGCTGCGTCGAGTGCATTAATGACGAAACAACTTCTCAAGGCTGCGATGCGGGACAGGTCTGCGGAGAAGAAGAAACCTGCGAAAACGACTGCTACCGCCCCGGGTCTAATCCCTGCGAAAATGGCTATGTTTGTGCTCCCGGCAGCGGACTTTGCATTTTAGATGAAGCTGTTTGCGATAATTGCCCCGAAGATGGAGCATCCTGCGTAACAATCGGAGGTATTTCCGAATGTATATGCGATCCGGGAGTTGATATTGAAGGATGCAGTTGCGCATCAGGCTATACCTACTATCCGGAGTACGGATGTATAAATGAAGGCTTTGCGGACTCAAACCGCAATTATGAGTGGTATCGGACACAAATGGGAACGGGCCCCGCAGAAGGTTCCAATTGCGGCCCCACTTCCGTTGCCATGGCCTCTCACTGGTGGGATGAAGCATTTAACACATCTGTAGAAACAATCCGCTCAACAATAACTCCCGGTGACACAGGTTGGTGGTATACAAACCATATTGAGCAGGCTCTCACAAACCTCGGAACACCATGGCGTATCCTTGAAGCATCAAAACAAAATATTCTTGATACTCTTGATAACGGTAGCGTTCTGCTTATCTGTATCAATATGGGCTACATCACTCAGGCCATGGTACCGGCGGAAACACATTACAACCGTTTTTACTCATATGATTCCGGTCACTTTCTAATTGTAAAAGGCTACATTGATGACGGACAATGGCTCATTGTCCACGATCCGAACAACTGGTCAGGCGATTATTACGATGCAAATCAGACAATGCCCATGGGCCTTGACCGCTACTACCATGTTGACGAAGTCGTTGCATCCATGCTGTACTGGTGGGGTTACTTCTTTGAAATCGGCGTAAGCGGTGGCAAAGCCGGCTTTGATATACCCATTGGTCGCTCGGGCCCATAACAAAATAGGCGCTTTATGAAAATATTTTTTATTCTTTTTTTATTTGTCTTTGCATGCGAGGACACGACGAAAATCACAAAGGATGCCGGAACAGACGCAGATAGTGGCTCTGATATAACCGATATTGTCGATGCCGTGGATATCACAGATACTTTTGACTGTGGTGTTTCTGACGCTTCGGACGCTTCCGATGCTTCTGATGGATCTTATGAATTGGAGCCCGTGAGATATCGCAGCGGTCGGGCCCTGTCTCCCGTCACCCCATTTACCGTGCAGACTATGAAAGACATCATCGCTTCAAACTCCCAGACGACGGAAGGCGTTTTCATGAAAGCTGGAGCGTCGGGAACGGTAAGTACCAACCTTCTGCACTGCTTTTCCGGTGGCAGTTGGACATTAGATCTCGACACTCACACGGATCTCATGGATTCCATTCTATATTACCGCGGCATCTCGGCGGTTGATACTACGCCATTTGATCGAGTTACGTATGCGGCCATGGTGGGACGTACGGCATCCTGGGTTATGTCCGGAGATCCAAGTCCCTTTGATCAGGAAGTAGCTGCTCTTAATCCCCGATACGCAATTATCAATTACGGTACCAACGATATGGGGATGGGAACCACCTACCTTACGGCACTTTTCCCTTTTGTTTCAAATATGACCACCTTAATCGAACACGCTATTTCCCTGGGAATAGTTCCAGTTATCACGGGTCTTAATCCTCGCTCAGACAGCGTAAGTGCGGCGCGCTGGGCTAAAGTCTACAATGATGTCACAAGAGCTCTGGCGGAAAAGTATCAGGTTCCCTATATCGATATGATTTTTCTCTCGGATCCTCTGGCAGACCACGGACTCCTTTCCGATGGAATCCACGGAAACGTTTACCGGGAAACAACGGCTCAACCCTGCGTTTTTACCGCCGGTGGCCTTGAATACAATTATAATAACCGAAATCTGCAAACCATGATCGCTCTGGATTACATCCGCCGCTACACGATTTTAAACGAAGAATCCGGAGACCTCACAAACGACTGGTTCCAGCAGACAGGAGTCACGCCTGCAGATCCCATCATCGTCGATGCTCTTCCCTTTTCCCATCATGGAGATACATCTCAACTTACGGGCAGTTATATCGATTCCTATCCTGAGTGTGACTCCGGTCAGGACGAAAGCGGACCGGAATACTTTTACGAATTGGTTCTGACTCAGGATACGCCTCTGCGCATTTTTGTTTTTGATGACGCTGCCGGGGATATTGATATCCACATCACTGCACCAGACATTGATTCTCCCATGTGCCGCGCGAGAAACGACCGTTCGATCACCGGAACCCTCAGCGCCGGTAGATGGTGGATCATCGCCGACACCTTCGTGAGTTCAAGCGGCCCCAAACCAGGGCCTTTCACCATAGTAATCAGCCCCTGCGAAAGTAGCGACCCCGAATGCACCGACCCCCTGTAAAAAAGAAGATTTGATCATTGATCCGCGGATCAAGCATCGCGTTCGGATTCACCGGGGTGATCATTTACGCCTGCGTGATTCCCCTGTTTCCCTGCCTCCCTGCCTCCCTGTCTCCCTGTTTCCCTGTCTCCCTGTTTCCCTGTTTTTTTACGGGAAAGCTTTGAGGGAAGGCATAAAGAACGCGTCCGTCATCGGTGCAGACCCAAGTTTACGGACCCGTCGCGTCCGGGTCGCAGTCGGGCTCTGCCGGGTTGCAGTACAGGCTGGGCATCAACTCTCCGGACCACTTGGCGCGGAGCACGGCATTGTTGTTGTTGTTTTCTGGGTCGTTATCCCAGAAACTGAAGCCGAACTTCTCGCGGTGGAACCAGGGCCCGACGTGTCCGCCCCAGAACCCCTCGGCGATGAGCGTGTTGCAAAAGCCACGTGACCACTTGAGCGACCATGGGATATTAGACTTCGGTCCGCTGAAGACACCCTCGGCACCTGCTTCGATGCTGCAACCCGGATGCCCATCTGGGAGGTAGTCAGCCTGGTCATCCTGGCTCGGGATGAAAGTCGAGCCACAGTGCGCGTTACTGGAACCGAGGCAGGGGCCGGCGGCAGAGCCGAGCTCCCCAGGATACTCGGCATCCCACATGTCTGTGAACTTCCTCTCGTCGCCCCAGAGGGCCCGGGCGAACATGCAATGATCCTTCTTCACCTGGCGGTCATCGCTTGTGTAGCCGATGAGCGCACGCAGGTGGTTGATGGCAATGCGGTGCCACTCGTCGACCTCGGCCTTGGTTGGGTTGTTGACATCCGCGAAGGGGTTGTGTAGGTAGAAGACCTCACGGATCCCCCTTAAGCGATCCACGCTCGGGCAGAGTGCGTTGACGAACTCTTCAGGGGACATCTTCGACGGGTTGTAGATCGTCCCGTCCCACTCGGAAGCGGCCCAGTCATCTGCGCTGATCCAACTGACACCATCGGGATCGTGGCCAGTGTTGCCGCCTTCAACCGGTTTGGTGGCAAACGTGTCCCAGTTCGCCTGATCGGGAGTGTACTGCTCGGGATCGCGGGCGGTGTTGCCACCGTTGTTGTTATTCGCCCCGTCATCACTAGAGCAGGCTACCATGCCACCGGCGGCTACGATGACGATCAATAACCGAACCAATGTCTTCGTTACCAGGTGACCTTTTCGAATTAAAAGTATGCCTTTAGAGAATAGTGCGTTCATTTCAACTCCTTTAAAAGACTTGGACATAAAGACTTCTACTGATAATAATGAATGGGTCGAATTTAATCCACTGAAAAGTTGGAAGGACGCAGAACTATCTTGTTAATGTCATGTAATACGATCTTTTCAAGTTTACATCAAATTTGGACACAGGACATTAAGAATGAAGGCCTTGAAATTATTAAAGTGTTCTGAATAGCATGTTTTCGTAAACATGCTCAATTTTGACAAAAATTGAATTTCAGCACGAAGGACTATCTTGTTAGTTGGCGGTATTTTATTCGTTTGGGAATGAGGGCGGCGGATCCAAGGCGTTTTTTGCGGTCAGCTTCGTATTCTGTGTAGTTGCCGTCAAACCAGGTGACTCGAGATTCCCCTTCGAAGGCCAGAATATGAGTGGCCACGCGGTCTAAAAACCAGCGGTCGTGGCTGATGACCACAACGCAACCCGCAAACTTCTGAAGTGCCTCTTCTAAAGCCCGCAGGGTGTTGATATCAAGGTCGTTAGTGGGTTCGTCCAATAAAATGACGTTGGAACCTTCTTTCAACATATTTGCGAGATGAATGCGGTTGCGCTCTCCACCGGAACACAGACGCACAAGTTTTTGCTGATCCTGTCCGGCAAAATTGAAACGGGAGCAGTAAGCCCGGGCGTTTACTTCACGGTTTCCGAGCGTTACCGTATCGGATCCATTTGAAATAGCTTCAAAAATTGTTGCTTCGGGGTCGAGGCTGCTCCGGGACTGATCCACATATGCGAGTTTAACCGTCTCGCCCATTTTAAAACTGCCTTCGTCCGATTCTTCCTGACCGGTTATCAACTTGAAAAGAGTAGTTTTACCGGCTCCGTTGGGGCCGATGACGCCCACGATGCCGCCGGGAGGCAGGGAGAAACTCAGGTTTTCAAACAAAACCTTATCGCCATACCCTTTTTTGATGCCCGTAGCTTCAATTACGGATTTGCCCAGCCGGGGTCCCGGTGGAATGAAAATTTCCATTTCATTCATTTTCTGAGCACTGTCCTGCCGAAGAAGAACGTCGTAGTTTGAGATACGAGATTTGGAGGCTTCATGCTGAGAAGCGGCGCTCATGCGGTGCCACTCAAGTTCCCGTTCGAGGGTCTGAACGAATACATTGTCCTGTGACTTGCCGTGTTTGAGTTTTTCCTGCTTTTGCTCAAGCCAGGATGAATAATTTCCCTTCCAGGGGATGCCTTCGCCTTTGTGAAGTTCGAGAATCCAGCCCGCAACATTATCGAGGAAGAAACGGTCGTGGGTTACAGCAATGACTGTACCTTCATACTTCTGAAGATGAGACTCCAGCCATGCCACGGTTTCCGCATCCAGATGGTTTGTAGGTTCGTCTAAAAGCAGTATGTCGGGCTTTTGCAGGAGCAGGCGGCAAAGAGCAACGCGGCGACGCTCACCACCGGAAAGTATGCTCACCGGGGTTTCTGCGGCGGCACAGCGTAATGCGTCCATAGCCATTTCGAGTTTCGAATCCAGATCCCACGCCCCGATTCGATCCAGTTCTTCCTGAACTTCACCCTGCCGTTCAATGAGGGCATTCATTTCATCATCGTCCATGGGTTCGCCGAATTTCATATTGATTTCGTCAAATTCAGCTAAAAGCGCCGTGGCCTCAGCTACCCCTTCTTTTACGACTTCAATAACTGTGCGTTCTTCATCTACCAGTGGCTCTTGTTCGAGGTATCCGACTTTAAAACCTTCGGCGATGGCGGTGTCCCCAATGAAATCTTTGTCAACACCAGCTAAGATACGAAGGAGCGAGCTTTTGCCGCTGCCGTTTAAACCCAGGACTCCGATTTTTGCTCCGTAAAAATACGAAAGCCATATATCTTTGAGCACGGTTTTCTGACCGTGAGTCTTGGTTACGCCCTTCATCGAATAAATGATTTTTTCCTGATCCGTTGCCATATATCTCTCCTGTCTGCCTTTCGAAACGAAGGCACAACAATTAAAAATCGCAAAAATACAAAATCAGCGGATGGTAATAAAAGTAATGAACGTTGTAAATGAAGAAAAGAGAAGAGTTTCAGAACTTCAAGATTTAATACCCCGGGCGCTCAGTCCAATCAGCCCACATTTAACTTTCCCGGGTGCCAGACGAGAAGAAGAAAGGAGATTTTTGAGCTCACGACTTGTATAGGCAGCATTTACACTTGTAAGAAAACCTTTTTTGATCTCCGGCTGCTCGGTTTTCATATAAATCAATGCTTTCACACAGGGTGGAATGAACCTCTGCAGATCACCGATAAACCAGCGGCCCCCGGTTTTCAATACCCGGTGAATTTCATTGAAAATAATTTCCGGATGTTCCCACTCATGCAAAGAGCCTGTGGAAAAAACCGCGTCGAAAGTATTGTCCTCAAAAGGAAAGCTTATACCGTCTCCAGTGACATATTCAGTTCTTCCGGAAAGACCGTACTGCTCAGCATTGAGCCGAGCCATAGCAGTCATGACAGCACTGATATCAAGCCCTGTGAGATGAGTACCATCCGTTTTACGAAGCCACTCAAGACCAACGTAACCGGGTCCGTGACCCAGTTCCAGTGCATTACCGACGCTGATCCCGGATTTAATGATTTCGTCCGTTTCAATCCATCCGCGATCACGCATTGTCCGCTGGAAAACATCAAACTTTGATACCATATCTTCTCCCGTAATACCAGTGACAGTCTCAATTTCGCGGTGCCAATGCGGAACCATCAGTCTTACCGTTTCGAAAACTGAATGAAGTTTCTGTTTCATGCATTGGTGAGATTTTACCTCATTGAATTTTTCGATGTGATCCATAACCGTAGGAATGAGTTTTTCGTAAATAAAAGTATTCATGAGTTGATTACTCCCTTCTGATTTACTTTTTATACTCAATTGATAATCAAACGATGAATTTTCGGCAAATGACAAGTCAAGGACGGTAAACAGCGTTTCTACCAGGTGCCGGCCATGTATGTTGCATACCAGGTCACGCTACCATCGGCCTTAGTCATACAGGCCCCGATTCCACCGTATCTGGCATCTTTTAAAAGCAGATTGAGGCGATGACCTTCGGAACGTATCCAGCCGTTCATAACGGAAGTAGTTGTTGGCCCCATGGCCACGTTTTCCGCCACGAGAGTGGACTTGAGCCCTGCTTTCTTTGCACGGTTTGCGGGGTTGCCCGTCACAGGACTTACATGATAGATGTCGCCTTTTTTACACATTTCAATGGAGTGAGCTTCACTTATTGATGCGAGGGTTTTGTCCCAAACAAGGGGTTTGAGTTTATTTTTCTTACGGTATTCATTGACAGATTCAAAAACCTTCTTTGAAAACTCTGCCGGTGTCATTTTATCATCGATAACCATCTGAACGACACGGTTTTCAAAAGTCCAGGATTCCTTGAGGCAGGCCACAGGGAAAATTGCCAGAACAACAGGCCCACCACTGTCGCGCCCCATGAGTTCGATACTGTATTTGCCCTTCCAGGAATTGGCGCGGCACATATTAAGTGCGAATTTAAACGTGCCTTTCTCCGTTTTTACTGGAGTTCTGGTGATTCGGCCGTCCGGAAGAGTAATAAGAACTTCCAGTTTTGAAACATCGGGATCCATTGTTCCCTTCATATAGATCTTTTCCCCGAGATTGACCCATTTATAGAACTTTTCATGAGTAATTTTCCGGGTCTGAATGAGCACAGCTAAAACTTTTTTCCCTTTATCATCAATATCCATGATGGCAAAACCGTAGTGAGTAACCGCATTCTTATCCGCAAACGCCGTTAAGACCTCGGCGATTTTCTTTACGAAATCTTCTTCCTCGTATCCCGATGCCACAACGTTGCTCTGGGCCATCCAGGGACTGACAATTCCGAATTTTGCCGCTAAAGAGCTCAAGGAACCGGCTTCCACAGGTTTACCTTTGAATTTTTTCAGTTGCAAAGCAATGCGGGACAATCCAGTGGAGTACTGGGGAAATGATTTTTTTGAAGTCCAGAGTTTTTTTATTTTCGGCACGAGCTTGACGTTGGGATCGTTGGGATCTGTGGGATCCTGATAATAGCGGTCTTCCGTGTCTTTTTCTGTCGAATTAAGTGTATTTACTGGATTATCAGGCATCGCTTCACCGGAAACCAGCGAATTTCCCGGCCAGTTATTATCTTTTTTAACCGTCGGTGAGGGTTCCGCAGGTTTGCAGGACAATGATATAAAAGATAATAAAATCAACAGACTCAAATGATTCTTGAAAAACATTTAAAAACCTCCGGGGAAAGCCCCTGAATAAAGTTAGTACAATATACGAAAGGAAAAAAACAAAAATTCCTAAACTGTTGCTTTTTTTCTTCGATATGAACGATATAAATCCCTCTTTAAAAATATTTATTTTATTGAATTGGTTGTTTATTTACATCGATACGATAATAAAATCCGTCAAAATCACATCTTTTCTTATTCTTGATATCAATTACCAGAATGTATTGAATTGTTTCCTCACCAGTATTCGAAAATATCATACTTTCAGTGAACGGATACTCGGTATTCAAATCAGTAGCTGCAAGACAATTGGTTCCTGAAGTGTTTTCACAGTTCTCAATTAAATACAGTACGAAATCATATGCCGCTCTGGCCTCAATAATGATTTCAAATCCAGGTTCAATACTGATAGGAAAAATCCTTTCTTCACCGGCTGCTCCATCGGGAAAACAATCTACTGGGTTGTATTTTTGAGTAGTCATATCGTCACAAAAGTCACCATGAACGAATTCTTCAATTTCTTCATTTAGATAACAGTGAAAATCATAACAACCTGAAAAATCCCATCCATCGCATGTTTCATTGCATGCAAGCACTCCCCCTTCAAACTCAAGATTCAGCGAATGACAACTGTTACCGTCAAGATTATCCGAATCACAAATTTCGCCAACCATTATCTGACCATCGCCACAGACAACATCTTCCTCATAATAACAATCCGAGGTGTCAAATTTACACTCATCACTGCATTTCAATTGCCCCCCAAAAAATCCAAATGACTGGCAGGTCTTTGTTATAATATACTCTTCACATTCTTCTTCTCCATCAATACTGTTATCCCCGCACCAGCAGCATCCATCTTCCATAAATGCGTAGCATGACGCTAAAGTCAAAGAGCTTAAAATCATTAAGAATATTGTTTTCATAAATCAGACCTCGTTTAGTTAAGGTAAAAATAATCAATGATATTTTACCTTAAAAAATGGATAGGACATTACAGAAATTGTTAAAAGGAACAAAAATTCCTAAACTGTTGCTATTTTTCTTCGATATAGGATCTGCTGGGAGATATTTTCTGTAATGGCACCTATAAATATACTGATCGTCGATGATTCAGTTGTATACCGGAAAATCCTTAAGGAAGTTGTTGATACCGTTGATAATACCAGTGTTGTGGCAACAGTATCAAACGGTGATCTGGCTCTTAAACGCCTTGCGGTAGCCAATGTGGATATGGTTTTATGCGACGTGGAAATGCCCGTAATGGGTGGAATCGAAACCCTGAAGGCGATTCAGGACAGCTATCCTGATAAAGGCGTCGTGATGGTTTCCTCACCTCAAAAACACAACGCCGGAATAGTACTGGAAGCCCTTGAGTTAGGGGCTTTGGATTTCATAGTAAAACCTGACAGTGATAATGTTCAGGAAAATAAAGATTATCTAAAAGAACAGATAACTCGAGTTATCAGCGTTTTCACGTCAAGACAGGTAAAATCAACACGGCCGGCAAAAAGCACACCGCCGTCAACTGTTGGTGGCACTGCGAGAACTGCACCCCGTGAAAGTGCTCCGGTTTCAAGAACGCCCATCAGAACTGCCCTTAGAAATCCCACGGGAGTGATTTCAACTCCGATGTCAAGAGAAATTCCCAGGCCCGTTGTTAAAAACAACCCAATAAAAATAGATGTTGTTGTCATTGGCGTTTCCACCGGAGGGCCCAATGCATTGGCGGAAGTAGTCCCCAGATTCTCCGGTGATCTGCCGGTGCCAATTCTTCTCGTCCAGCATATGCCTCCGCTTTTTACTGCTTCACTGGCGGATTCACTTAATAAAAAATCTTCGCTCACTGTGGTTGAAGGTATTGAAGGCACTGAAGTTAAACCTGGGTTTATATATATTGCTCCGGGGGGAAAACACATGACAGTCTCCGTGCCTGATGGCGATGGACGGAGATTTTTGAGAATGAACATGGATCCGCCAGAAAACAGCTGTCGCCCCAGCGTTGATGTACTTTTCCGTTCCGCTGCAACAAGTTATCGGAATAACATTCTTTCTGTAGTAATGACGGGAATGGGAGCAGACGGTCGAGATGGCGTCGCTTTTATCCGCAATACTGGAAGTTGCTGGGTCATTACCCAATCGGCAGAAACATGCACTGTTTATGGGATGCCCGCCGCCGTGGATAATGCAGGCCTCTCGTCGGAGCAGGTTCCACTTAATCAACTCGCAAACCGAATCGAAACAATCATCCGCCTGCCCCGAATTCTTTCAAAATGAATTGTCTGACAGCAAAGCTGAAAAAACTCAAATTCCTGAATCATCATCTAGAATACGCGGAATTTCAATGGATGAGTGAAGGTGATAGCGTTCTTTGAATTCTTGGAGGGGAGGATATATCTCCTTTGGAATATACGGATCGTTCATCAGCCCGAGGAAAGCACTGTAATTAGTCTTAAAAGTTATGGTATCGCCTACAGTCAGATTATTGGGATTGGACCCCATATTTACAACGGTAATATCGCTTGATCCGCCGGCAACCACGTATTCATCTACAACCGGTTTCAAACCGTTTACGTCAGTGTCAAGGTTCCCCACAGTAACTAACGCTCGAAAACCTCGCTGACCCGGTTCATAATTGAGATTAGGCATATCAAACGGAGCGGAATTAGTCCCGGAATTTGCGGTTAGACTTTTCTTTTTTATTTCAGCTATCTCCGCTTCGAGGGTAATAACATCATCCCGAAGACCTGGAATTTTCCCACCTGTTATCAGATTTGTTCCCAAAAACAGTGCTTCCCCGATTCTGTAGTGATTTATCGACCGGTAATGACCGCCTTCAAACAGATGAGGAAGGAAAATGGTAGAACCCGCACTTATGAACTTGAGTTCTTCCTGATATTTAAGCTCCAGAAGTTCCCGGTAAAGACCAAGCTGGGCAACCTGATCCTCATTGGGAGAAGCGCCACCGAGACAGCCTATCTGAGCCCCAAGGCCCATAACTTTAATGCCCGGTGTTTCAAAAACTTCGCGATAAAATTCTGTAAGTGAACCAGGTGTGATTCCTTCGCGCAAATCTCCGAGTTCCACCATAATTATAATGTTGTGTATCTTCCCCTGTCTTAATGCTTCTTTTCCAAGGGCACGTATTACACGGATCTCACTGTTTAAACTGAGATCCGCAAGTTCGACAATTTCCTTCACGGCACTCAGGTGTGGCAAACGAAGATACCACTTTTCAAGCTCCGGTGTTTCTCTCGATATTGCCCTGAGATTATCAAGCCTGGAATCAGCTATGCTCTTTACCCCCATCATCTCAAGGGCCTTGATTGTATCAGTGTGTCCACAGAGAGCTTTAGTTACAACAGTCCACGAAGCCCCCTGAAGTGTAATTATGCGATCTATTCTCGCGAGATTATGGCGAAGCGCATCAAGATTTATAACTACTTTATTCATTTTTAAGCCTCATTTCGAAATATTTTTTCTGAAATCCGCACCGTTCATACAGATGTCTCGCTGGATTTGCTTCTTCCACGTGGAGTTTTATATCTCCTTTTGTATTTTCCGTTATGGTTTCAATAATTTTGCGGCCGATGCCATGGCCCCGAATTTCCGGCTCTACCCCTATAAAAAGTAGCAGATTTGGCGGTATATATCCCGACATACCAGTGCAGAGCACCACGGATGCTCCCGCCAGTCTGCCTTCAATATGGGCAAGAACAATAAATCCCCCGGGGTTCAAACCAAGGGCGTAGTCAATGCCCCGCAGGATATCCTCACGTTTGTCTTCGTAAGGATGCATCACCCTGTGGAGAAAATCACTGAGAATAATTTTGTTCAAATCGTCTGTAAATTCTTCTACTTGTCTGACAACAGTCAAATCACATTTCATTTTTTTATTACTCCTGTTCAAGTCTGATAAGGGCTTGAGTGAGACACTTGAATTCACCCTGTGGTTTATGTTGGTAGATTCGTAGTACTATTGAAACCAGAAGATATGGGATATTTTTAAAATCATGATTTCATATCCTTAGCATAAAATAACAGAAGGATCAAACCCTCCTCAAATTCTTATTATTTACGTGAGCTTATGAAATCACCGTGCAGAATAACTCGTAATCCCTCAATTGCCGAGGTACTGACAGGCGGGAGTTTGTGTATAAACGGGAGAATAGTGATTTGTTCCCATTACGGTTTCAAGAAATTGCCACATATCATGGGTTCCTGCGAAGAAATCATAGTGCATGCCGTTTATCCAGCCACCAACATCATCGGCACGGAAACAGCCGTCATGAATAAAACCGCCAATTCCGTCAATCAGGGGAATATTAACTCCGTCCCACTCCGGTGCGTATAAGATTGTACCAGCGGAAATGAGATCATTGTCAACGGCCCAACTTCTCAAAGGTTCAAGAGGATTTGACGTGCTGCCCATTCCCCATGGATACTGCGCTGGATTTAGAGTCTGGTAACAAATAATCCCCCCCGTAGGACAAGTACGACCACAGCTGCAGGTGGAGGCGTAGTTTATAACTGTGCCATCTTCCAGAATGCCGCTGCCTTCTATACACACATCATCAGAAAACTCACTGTTGACTTGGGCAATAGGATTGCAGTTGACGTCATATAGTGTCGCATTGGTACCTGGCGGATAATCCGCCTCCCGTGCGAGATAATAATATGTATTATACATGTTCCCCAGCAATGTACCCGGTGAATCATCCTCTACCGTAATTGATATGCCAGTTGACGCAACTTCCTGCCCCTGGCTGTCATACCCTCGACAAACTATTGAACGTGCATATCCGGTTCCATTGAAGGTGTAAGTGAGGGACGTCGTCTGAGTTGGGTCCCAGGCATCAGACAGGGGCCAGTCATCGGCAAAAATCCTGACGGTGGAAACATTTTCTGCTCCGATGGTAAATGTCACGGGATTGGTTACCGTCGCTCCGTCGGAAGGAGAAATAATTTCAACAGATGGATTAACTCCTGAATCAGTTCCGGTGTCTATTCCCGTGTCCGTTCCGGAATCTGCGCCTGAATCCGATCCCGTGTCCACTCCAGCATCATTATTCGTATTGTTACTCGTATTGTTATTTGTGTTATTTATCGTTGTATTATTTGATGAATTTATGTTATTTGCGTCTTTTTCAGGCGGCTCACACCCCGCAAATAAAAAACAAAGGACTAAAAGCGTTACTAACTTTTTCATGGTGGGGTTCCTCCGGTACACTATTGATAATGACACAACAAACAGCCTTTTTATCAAAGAAATTTTCACTTAAAGCACTTTTTTGTAATTTACCTTATTGATTTACAACCTCTCATAGAGTTATAAATTGTGAAAATGTATAACAGAGATACATTTTTGCTGGGTAAAGCTTTTTCTATCCGGAATTCCGGAAACAGGTTTTTTGCAATACGGACTCCCTCGGAAAGGACATTTTCGTGAATATGGTCAATTCAAAACCCGAATGGAAAATCATTATTGACATGCTGGAAAAATTCGACCTTGTTCTGCTGAACAGAATTATGAGGCGAATGTTCATTCATCTTTATCGACATGATGTCCATGATATCCTTGACCTTATGAAAGAGCTTGAACCCTACGATGATGCCAATACAACACGGCTTTATTCCAATATGCCCCTGCCAAAAATTGAACGAGCCACTCTGATTCGTATTATGAAAGAGGTTTTCGCTATTGCGGCGCATGTTCTCCCTGAGAATGAAATTAATTCCCTCGTAAGTGTTTGGCTTGCTCAGGAGAGATCCCGCTTTCTTTCTATTGCTTGTGAAAATGAAAATCTTTTTCTTGAAGAATTACGTAAAGTTCTGGATCGGTTCTTTAATATTCCACGGGAAGAACTTCACATGTCTTCCAATGATTTCATTAACATCCGGGTGTCACTGGTAAAGCGTTTTCTAACAGATCACCTCAAGTATGTAAATATTGCTAAAAACTTTATTCTCGTTAAGGATTTTCACAAATTATGTCCATCAATTATTGGGCCGAACCGTGGGACAGGGCGCCTCGGAGGAAAAAGTGCCGGGCTTTTATTAGCGTGGAAAATTATCGAGAAAAAAAAGGAAGAAAACCCTCTTTTAGCCAATGTCACAATCCCGAAAAGCTGGTTTGTGACATCAGATATTACTATAAATTTCCTTCATTATAATGCACTGGAAGAAATGGTCAGTCTCAAATATGCGGAAACTGAGCAGATTTGTGCCAGTTATATCATGCTCAAGCAGTTGTTTAAAAATTCATTTTTCCCTCAGGAGATAACCGATCAACTTTCAGATATGATTGATGAGATTGGGGAAAAACCTATTATTGTTCGATCATCAAGTCTCCTTGAAGACAGTTTTCAAGCCAGTTTCAGCGGAAAGTATAAAAGTCTTTTCCTGGCAAACACAGGCTCAAAAGAAGACAGGCTGGGGGCACTTTTGGATGCCATGGCAGAAATCATGGCCAGTGTTTTTTCCCCGGATGCCATTGAATACCGTAAAAAAATGAATCTCCTTGATTTTACGGAACAGATGGGGTTGCTCATTCAGGAAGTTGTTGGAACTCGAGTTGGGAACTTCTGGTTCCCTCTTTTTGCTGGAGTTGCGTTCAGTTACAATGAATTCCGATGGAGTCCCCGTATAAACCGCGAGGACGGTATGGTCCGCATGGTGATGGGACTTGGAACCCGCGCTGTGGACCGACTGACCGATGATTACCCTATTTTAGCAAGCCCTGGAAAGCCGGGACTGCGGGTTAACATTACCAGAAATGATATACTGCGTTATTCACAGAAAACCATGGATGTAATAAACCTTGAAACAGGGCGCTTTGAAAGTATATCCCTCGGCGAAATCGTTAAAAATTACGGAGACTCCATCCGTGGTATCGAAGATATTATTTCCATCGATCAGGATGGAGAATTGAAACCCGTGGTTGCGGCTCTGTGGAATTCGGCAGACACTGAAAATGTTCCGGCTTTTATCGGACTACTGGAGAAAAAGCCGTTTTTAAGCGAACTTAATGAAGTATTAAAAACGCTGGCCCAGGCTTATAACAATCCCGTTGATCTGGAGTTTGCCTGCGATGGCAAACAAATATACCTGCTTCAATGCAGACCTCAAGGCCAGTGGAGTTCAACGGTAAAACTCAAAATTCCTGAAAACATTGAGGAGGAAAAAATTATTTTCCGTGCGGATCAATACGTAACCGACGGGTCCATTGATGCGTTTTCTTTTATTGTTTATGTTGACCCTGAAGGTTATTCCAATCTCTCCACTGAAAAGGAAATGAAGGAAATTGCTCAAATTGTTCACATCCTGAATTTCCGGCTCCAGCCGAAGGATTTCATACTTATCGGTCCGGGTCGCTGGGGCAGTCGTGGTGATATAAAACTCGGAGTTCAGGTAACATATTCCGATATTAATAATACTGCCATGCTTATCGAACTTGCCCGCCGCGATGGTGATTATATGCCGGAACTCAGTTTCGGAACTCACTTTTTCCAGGACCTTGTAGAAAGTTCTATTCGCTACCTTCCAATTTACCTGAATGAGAGTGATGGTTATCTGAATATGGATTACATTAATTCCAGTCCAAACCTTCTTGGAGAAATTGTTCCTGAATACACTCGCTATTCTGATGTGATCCGAGTTGTGTCCTCTTCAAATACAAATGAAAAAATAACGGTAATCATGGATGGGGATGAAAACCGAGCCATGGGCTGGTTAATATAATTCGCTTGATTTTGTTAGTTCGTGAATCAGTTGTTTTCCGTTAGTTCTACAGCCATATTTCCTCGAGCCACAAGGGGATGACCGAAAAACTTTGTTTTTCCGGAAATTTTTACTGGAAGAGCATCACCAGTGGAGGAATCAAGGCGGATTATGTCACCGGGTTTCAGGTTTCTAATTACTCCGAGATTCATATGGGCTTTGCCGAGTTCCACGGTTACATCAACAGTTGCACCATAGAGTCTACGTGCGAGTTCTGGATTTTCGCGCACATTAAGGGGAGTAAAACTACTCACAGTTTTATCCAGAGCTTTGCGCAGAGGTTCAAGGGTTGTTGCTGGAAGAATAACAGCTATTGAAGACTTTAATTCTCCAATTTTAAGCTCGATCTCCTGCCGAAGAACAAAATCTTCCGGTTCAATAACGTCTATTTTTTCAGGCCAGTACTCAACTCTGGTTATCTTCAGAGTATCATTCAGGATTTTTTCCCATGCACCATTCAGTCCCCTTACCATTCTATCAATAAGGCGCATACCGATGCTTTGTTCAATAATTGTAGGGCCCCGGCGAGGATTACCGTCAAAAGACTGTCCACCGAGAGTCCTGTCAATGGCCAGATAGAAAAGATCCGGTGATACATCTAAAAGAACCTTACCTCCTGTGCCAAGTTCTAAAATTCCTACGCAGGATGGACGGGGAAGACCCGCTGCAAGTGCGGCAAACGGAACAATATCCGTAGGAAACACATCAACAGTAGTATGTATTCCCAGATGAAAAGTCAGGTTTTTTGCAAGAGATACGGAAAGATTGGGACGCACAATATCTAAAACAGGAGAAACGCGTCGAAGCAGGTGATCTCCTCCAACGAGATCACAGTCAACAGCAATTGGACCACCTTCAATGCCAAATCCACCTTTATAAAGATTGACAATTGCTTCAACTTCCATTGGGGTTAAAATATGTTCCATGTAATCCTCCAGAGCCTAAACTTGGGTTATCTAAACCGCTTTCGGAATAAAAGAATCGAAACCAAATTATGGTGAGTTTCAAATTGAATGATATTTCTGAAATTCAACACAATCGCATTACTCCGAAAGCGGTCTTGTTACTGTCCTGAGCCAAAAATTGGCGAAAAATTTTCAAGTTAACGACGAAATCCAACACAGGACACGAACTATCGTGAACACCTTCTTTTCAAGTACTCACTATATTTTATCGTCAGAGATAAGATATTCGATCCATGAAAAATGAAGGCGGATTTGTTGAAAAGCACAAAACAGGCCATTGTCTGTTTTTCTTTCCCAAAAAAATGTCTCCGATCACTATTAACCTGTTATTTCAACATTTTAGAATTTATATGAGACACGTTTCCAGTTACGTTAGATGGCAAAATAGCGTCAGTTATCCCCCCTTTCGATAAAGTGTCATGTCAGAACATTGACTGGATTTAAATCCTTTACTTCCTCTTGTAGTGCGTATTTTGAGTTGACTTTAAACCATAAAAGATTACAGGTTTATTGTATTATGTGGTAGTCTGCATTCCGCATTTTTTATTTTCAGGATGCAGCTAATTTTAATTTATTAGTATGTCTGCCGGTTATCCTGATTTTCAGGTTCATGAATTATCTTTATAATTCAACAGCGTGCAGACCAGTACGGGGTTTTTGTGAGACAACAATATAAGACAATACTGGTATGGGTCATTTTAATCGCTTTATTTGTAATGCTCTTCAAGTTGTACAATAAAAGCGGAGAAAAAGTTCAGGAAGTGAAGTTTTCCACTTTTATCCGTGATGTGGAAAACGGCGTCAAATTTAAGACCGTTACAATAACGGGAAACCGGATTACGGGTAAATATGTCACAGAAGAGCGGAAATTCAAAACATACGGCCTTATAAGCCCTCAACTTCTTGAGAAACTGGATCAGGAACAGGTTGATTACAAAATTGAAAAAGAAGAGGAAAGTTACTGGCCGACTCTTCTTATTTCCTGGTTACCGATGCTCCTGTTATTTCTGCTGTTTTTCTTTTTCCTCAGGCAGCTCCAGGGTGGTGCCGGCAAAGCCATGAGTTTCGGCAAAGCCAAGGTGCGAATGCTGAATGAAAATGAGAAGAAAATCACCTTTGCAGATGTTGCCGGCGTTGAAGAAGCAAAAGATGACGTTAAGGAACTTGTTGATTTTTTAAAAGATCCTAAAAAATACACGAGACTTGGCGGCGAAATTCCCAAGGGTGTCCTGCTTGTGGGTCATCCGGGAACTGGTAAGACTCTGCTGGCAAAAGCAATTGCCGGTGAGGCTGGGGTTCCGTTTTTCTCCATTTCCGGTTCGGATTTTGTTGAAATGTTCGTCGGCGTCGGTGCTTCGCGTGTGAGAGATCTTTTCGAACAGGGTAAAAAGAATGCCCCGTGCATAATTTTTATGGATGAAATTGATGCCGTGGGAAGGCAGCGCGGCGCCGGGCTCGGTGGCGGCCACGATGAGCGCGAGCAGACACTGAATCAACTTTTAGTTGAAATGGACGGATTTGAGGGCAAATCGGGCATCATTATGATTGCTGCCACAAATCGTCCCGATGTTTTAGACCCTGCACTCCTTAGACCAGGCCGTTTCGACCGTCAGGTTGTCGTTAATATGCCTGATGTCAGGGGCCGCGAAGAAATACTGAAAGTTCATATTAAAAATCGTGAGGTTCCAGTATCCGAAGACTTGGATGCCAATATTATCGCCAAGGGAACACCGGGGTTTTCCGGTGCAGATCTCGCAAACCTTGTAAACGAAGCGGCGCTGAACGCTGCTCGACTTGATAAAAACGATGTTTCCCACTCTGATTTTGAATACGCAAAAGATAAAATCATGATGGGAAATGAACGAAAATCAATGGTAATCAGTGACAAAGAGCGCCGTAATACAGCCTACCATGAAGCAGGACACGCTACTGTTGCCATGCTCATTGACGGAGAAAAAGATCCAATCCACAAGGCAACCATTGTTCCTAGAGGAAAAGCATTGGGTCTTGTAATGCAGCTTCCTGATTCTGACCGTCTGTCCCACAGCAAAGAATATATTTTCAACACGATGTCCATTTTACTTGCGGGCAGGATAAGTGAAGAAGTATTTCTCAATACTATGACAACGGGTGCTTCCAGTGATTTTGAAAAGTGCACAAAACTCGCCCGGAAAATGGTTTGTGAATGGGGAATGAGTGAGAAACTCGGCCCCATGGTTTACGGAGCAAAGGAAGAGGAAATTTTCCTTGGTCGAGAAGTTACCGTACACAAAGATATAAGTGAACACACAGCAAGACTCATTGATGAAGAAGTTTTTTCTCTGATTACCAAGGCATACAAAATCGCAAGAACAATACTTGAAACAAATCGTGATTTTGTTGAGAGGCTTGTGAGCAACCTTCTCGAGAAAGAAACCCTTGATCGAACTGACCTTGAGTTACTGCTTAAAGGAAAAACCCCGGCGGATTATTCTGATTACAGCGGCGGCGAAAACGGATTGGAACCCTCCCCTTCTTTCTGATTTCCCTGGAGTAAAAAATGGACACAGTGGCCATCCACGGGCATACTCTTAACTTCCTCAAACCAGTAATAATGGGTGTTATCAATGTGACACCTGACTCATTCTTTGACGGTGGTGCATATTTTGATGCGTCCCGAGCCATAGACGCAGGTTTTGAAATGATGAATCTGGGGGCTCATATTCTTGATATTGGCGGTGAAAGTACTCGCCCGGGATCAACAAGTGTGGACACTGAGGAAGAACTTCGCAGGGTTATTCCCGTTATCCACGCCCTTTCGGATGCAGGTTTCCCTGTGAGTATTGATACTATGAAATCCACCGTTGCCCGCATAGCCCTTGAAGCCGGAGCATTTATGGTAAATGATGTTTCCGGTGGAAATTTTGATCCGGAAATTATCAGTGTGGCCGATGATTTTGGCGCGGGATTTGTAGTTGGACATATGCGGGGCTTACCCGAAAATATGCAAAGCACCATCAATTTCAAGGATGTCATTACAGAAGTAGCTGAAGAACTTGCTCTAACTGTACAAAAATGCAAAGTTGCAGGAATCCCTACTTCCAGAATTTTTGTAGATCCGGGCATAGGATTTGGTAAAACGGCGCTTCAGAGTGCTCTTTTAACAGGTTCCGGGCGCATCATTTCCGAAAGATGCGGTTGTCATGTTTTAATTGGGCCATCAAATAAAAGTTTTATTGGAAAAATATCCGGTGCAGAAGTAACTGACCGGTTGCCAGGAACAATTTCTTCCTGCATAATGGGCTGGATTTCCGGAGCAAAGATTTTTCGTGTTCATGATGTAACTGCGGTAAAACAGGCATTTGATATTGCGGAAGAAATATATCCGGCCTATAAATTATGTTTGGAATAGATATTTTCTACAGTGACAAAAACATTTACATTGGTGTAATAACTACACTTCTGGATCTACTCCTTGTCACATTTATCCTGTATAAGTTTTTGCAATTGGTAAGAGGAACCAGGGCCTTTATGATGCTCATTGGTCTTCTTTTACTTGTTGCCGTTGCAAGCATAGTTTCTCGTTATATTGATGTTTTCACCCTCCAATGGATGCTAGCCAACTTCTCTAAATACTTTATTTTATTTATTATTGTTATCTTTCAGAACGAAATACGGCGTGCTCTCACTCGAATTGGAACCGGAATATCTCCTTTTCTCAATCCCGCATCCAAACAGAGAGAAGCTCTTGAAGAAATAATTGAAGCTGTGGATCGCATGTCTCAAATCCGTCAGGGCGCAATTATCGTCATTGAGCGGGAAGCTGAGCTGGAAGAACCAATCCACACGGGTGGCGAAATAATCGACGGTAAAGTAAGTAAAGAGATTCTCTGGGCTATTTTCAACGTTTCAAGTGAAAACCCGCTCCATGATGGAGCAGTTCTGGTCCGAAAAAACCGACTTTTCAAAGCCGGAGCACTTCTTCCCCTTAGTGACAATCCAGATATGGGGCAGAAATACGGAACTCGTCATCGTGCCGCCGTGGGAATTACCGAAAACACCGATGCAATTGCTGTTGTCGTTTCTGAAGAACGAGGAACAATTTCCATATGCGAACATGGAAAACTTGTTGAAATGGAAAATCTCTCCCGACTCCGCAACGAAGTAACCCGATTGTTTAAAAAGCAGGCTCTTACCCCGGGTGGATGGTGGAAAGAAGATGGAGAGGAAAACTAAACCGCTTCCTGAGTAAAAGGATCGAAATTAAGGCAATTATGAAATTATATGATATTTCCCAAATTCAGCACAATCGTATTACTCAGGAAGCGGTCTAGATGAGACGATTCTTCTCCTTCCTCGCTAAAGCAGTAATTGATGACTGGCAACTTAAGGTGATGTCCTTCGTTATTGCCGTTGCCCTTTTCTTTATGGTTCGTTCGGACAAAGACGCAGAGGGTGTTATCTATATAAATGTTGACTACATAAACAAACCTGCAAATCATATGATATTAAACGATCTTAACTATAATGTAAGGATTGTTGTAAACGGACCATGGGCATTAATCAAAAAAATTAATAAAACAACCTACACCAAACGTTTGACTGTGGACCTCGGGCGTGTTGGCGGCGACCGATACGAACTTGACACAACGATGTTTGATTTACCACGGAATATCAAAGTCAGTTCCATTTCCCCCCAATATCTCCCTGTAAAAATGGAGCCCATTCTTAAACGTATTATACCAATGAATCTGAAGGTCAGCACCGACAGATTCTTTCACGTGAGTGAAGTTAAAATCACGCCCAACAAGTTTAAAATTAGTGGGCCCAAATCCGCAGTCGTATCGATTGTTGATATTCCCCTCCCTCCTCTCCACGTAAAGACCGAAGGCGTTACAGAAAAGGAAATCCCTCTGCCTGAACTTGGACCTAACATTACAATTGAGCCGAATCTTACAAAAGTTCAGGTCAAAATTTTCGTTGATCGTGCTGTTTCAAGCCGCAAATTCAGTGGTGTCAGTGTAAATATTGAGGGTAGCCAGGCCGAAAATCAGGAACTTCAAATCACTCCTTCTGTGGTAGATATTTATGTTGAAGGTGATAAAAAGACTTTATATTCAATGGCTCCTTCAAAACTACGACCGATTGTCTATTTAAACCGGCTTCCCGGAGATGAACTAATCTGGCTTAATGTATCAGTTAAAGGCCTCCCCAGTTCTTTCAGTTATCGGGTTCAGCCCGCCAGAGTTCAGGTTTCAACGAAAAAGACACCTGTAACAACAGCGAAGCCGGAAACGAATCGTAAAAAAGCACTTCAGCCAGTTCAGCCCAAAGCCGGTGGTCAGAAATGACATCGGAAAATTCAAAACGTCCGGGTCTTTTAGTTTCGCTATTTCCAGTTGTATTTCTTATTGTTTTTCTTTATTTCAGTGTAATCAAGAATAAACAACAGCCCCATGTACCTCTCATTTTCAGTGCGGCACTTGCTTCAATTCTGGCTCGACTTTATGGCATTAAATGGCAGGAAATCATTGAATCCATTATAAAAAACATCACTTCAACTCTTGGAGCAGTTCTTATCCTGATGACCGTGGGTCTACTCATAGCATCATGGATTCAAGGTGGTATCGTTCCTGCTCTTATTTATTATGGTTTTGATATTGTAAATCCTCGTTTCTTTTTGTTTACAAGTGCGCTCATCAGCGCTCTGGTAAGCCTTGCCACAGGGTCTTCATGGTCAACAGCAGGCACAATTGGTCTTGCTCTCATGGGACTTGGAACTGCCATGGGAATTAATCCCGCCATGACCGCCGGAGCCATTGTCAGCGGGGCTTACTTCGGGGACAAAATGTCTCCCCTTTCAGACACAACAAACCTCGCTCCGGCCATCGCTGGAACTGATTTAATCACCCATATCCGCCATATGTTTTACACAACAGTGCCTTCTATGATTATTGCACTAATCGGGTACCTGATTCTCGGTTTCATGCTTCCTTCCGGGGGCGCGTTTAACGCTGATACATTCACAATTCCTTTAAAGGCTCAGTTCACGATGAGCCCGATCCTTTTGCTTCCACCCCTTGTAGTAATTGGGCTTGTTGCATGGAAAAAGCCTGCTCTTCCCAGTCTCATGGCGGGTGTGGCTCTGGGAATTCTTGCAGCTCTGCTCATTCAAAAGGCTGGTTTTTTTAAGACTCTTTCAGTGATCAAAAATGGATATGTCTCACAAACTGGAGTTAAAGCTGTTGATAGTCTGCTTTCAAGAGGTGGCCTGAATTCCATGATGGATACTGTTTCCCTGATTCTCTGCGCTGTCAGTTTCGGGGGAATTATGGAAGCCGGCGGGTTTCTGGCGAGAATTACATCGGCCATTTTGTCTCTCGTACGTGGAGCCGGCTCCTTGATTCTTGCGACCATCCTCACAGCAATCGGAGTAAATGTGCTTGCAGGGGATCAATATATCGCCATAGTATTGCCCGGTCGCATGTACAAGGCATCCTATGCTAAACTTGGGCTTGATCCCAGAAATCTCAGCAGAGCACTGGAAGACAGCGCTACCCTTACTTCGCCACTGGTACCATGGAACACTTGTGGTGCATTCATGTGGTCAACGCTGGGTGTTTTTCCCCTGTACTACCTTCCTTTTGCATTTTTAAATTTACTGAACCCGATAATATCCATTTTTTATGGATTTACAGGCATAACAATAACGAAAATTTCTGAGACTGAACCTTCCAGACTTGAGGATTCAGAATAGCTCATTTTTTATCAATTTTCAAAGTTGAACATATATTTCGAGACGTTATTTCCTGCGACACATGAACCATTTGGAGCATTAGAATGATTATTAAAATTGCAATTATTTCAATATTTGCATTTGTTTCCTGCAACTGCCCTGAAAAGAAAAACCCCTGTGGAGATAAAAAAAACTCGCCACAAAAGACCGCGAGTAAACCTGTTGAAAAGGCTCATGCACTCCATAAGGCATCAGCGGTATCTCAACCTGCAAAATTAATAGCCAAATCATTGAAAAGTCAGGATATCTTCAAAGACTCTCGAAAACCAGATGATGCTGGAGATGCCGCGAAGAAACCGTTTACAATCGGTGCGTTATATCGAATAAAAAATATCAGTTCCCCTGTCATTAGCCCTGATGGGACTAAAATAGCTTTTGTAACAACAACCTATTCCCTCGCATCCGGGAAAACCAACCCTGATATTTATTATGCTGATTTAAAGGATTTGGGCCTTCATAAATTGACCACATTTTCCGGCCCGGACTACAGCCCCCATTTCTCTAAAAACGCTGAATATCTTTATTTTCTGTCCACAAGAAAAGGCCCAGCACAGGTTTACAGAATTTCACTAAAAGGAGGTGAGCCTGAAAAACTCACCGATGTTCCAGACGGAGTCTTTGAGTACGCTCTGAGCGAAGATAACCAGTGGCTTGTTTATTCCACATCTGTCTATCCTTCTGTTACAACGGATTTTGCAAAGCATCGTGAGCTTGATGCAAAAAAAGCTGCCAGCCCCCTTAAAGCATGGATGAGTGATGACCTTCTTTACCGACACTGGACTGAGTGGCGAACGACGAAACGGACCCACATAATCTCTCACAATCTTGAAAATGGAACACTGACAGACATCACTCCAGGAAACTCGGATGCACCTGCTTTCAGCCTTGGAGAACGGGGCTTCAGCATAAGTCCTGACTCAAAAGAAGTTGCATTTACAGCATACGGAGGAGAACCTATTGCCGAAGCATGGTCTACCAATAAAGATATTTTCACCGTTTCCATCTCTGGCGGCAAGACTTCCCAGGTAACGAGCGAAAACAAGGGTTCAGACTCTGCACCTGCGTACAGTCCCGATGGTAAGTATCTGGCATGGAAAACCCAGAAAATTGATGGTTTTGAAAGCGACAAGTTTAATCTTATAATAATGGACCGAAAAACCGGAAAAAAGTCAATTGTAACTGAAAATTTTGATAACTGGATTTATGACTTTCAATGGTTTGACAATGGAAAACTCGCGTTTCAGGCACCGGAAAAAGGACGCTATCCCCTTTATATTTATGACGCAGATAAAAATACTCTCACACCTCACGAGGGGGTCTCTCATTGCAGAGAATTCACTGCAACCCGTGGTAAAATTCTTTTCACTATGTCCCTTACAGGTAAACCGCTGGAACTCTATCTTTTTTCGGATAAAGGATTTAACAAACTTACGACCTTCAATGACAGTATTGTAAAAAAATATGATATACGTCCTGTTGAAGAAATGTTCATTCCCGGTGCCGACGGAAAGCCTGTCCATACTTTTATAGTAAAGCCTCACGGGTTTAAACCAGGAAAAAAATACCCCCTCATCCTGAATGTTCATGGGGGACCTCAGATGCAGTGGTCCGATTCATTCCGCGGAGACTGGCAAATTTATCCCGCAGCAGGCTATATTGTTGCTTTTCCAAATCCTCATGGCTCAACGGGATATGGACAAACCTACACATCAGCAATAAGCAAGGATTGGAATGGTAAAGTCCATAAAGATATTATGGCAGTAACTGATGCTCTCTCAAAAATGCCCTTTGTGGACAGCACAAAAATGGGTGCCATGGGTTGGTCCTGGGGTGGATATATGATGAATTGGCTCCTTGGTCATACTAAAGTTTTTGCAGCGTTTGCTTCTATGATGGGTGTTTACGATTTGCCTTCTTTTCACGGAGCCACGGAAGAACTGTGGTTTCCCGAGTGGGATATTGGTGGCCTGCCATGGAAAAACCACGAAAAATGGTTAAAAATGAGTCCGTCCATCCATGCGGCTAAATTCTCAACACCAACTCTTGTTATTACAGGAGAAAGGGATTATCGTGTACCTTATACGCAGTCACTTCAACTATTTACGGCCCTTCGTCGTCAAAATATTCCTGCACGACTTATCGTTTTCCCGAATGATGGACACTGGCCATCACATGTTCGCTCCATGCCTCTTTATTACCTTGCTCATCTTGAATGGTTCTCCAAATATCTTGGTGGGCAGAGTCCTTCTGTGAGCAGTTCAAAAGTACTCCTTGAAGGATTGAAACTTCTTGTTGAATGATCTTTTCTGATAAAGTTTATATTTGCAATAACTTACCCCGTCGATAGCATCTTCTATTTTTATCCTGTGTAAAAAAAACAAAAAAAACTTTTACCTCTGTGAAAGAAATAACTATAATTTGAATATATCTCTCGGATTTCAAATTAAAATCCGGTATTACTATTTTGAATTTATTACTCTGAGAACCACAAACTTGACCCTGAAAGTCAACTATGATTCTTTTTTCGTATAATAAGCACATCAGGAGGATGTCTCATGAAATTCAAGGTTTTAATAGTACTTACATTTTTACTTACATCGGCCTGCGATGATTCTCAGACTACAAATAATTGTGGAGATAATATTCTGGATCCCGGCGAAGAATGTGACGGTACTGCAATCCCGGTTTCCTGTCGAGACATAACAGGCAAGTATGAGGGAGAGATTTCCTGCAACTCTGATTGCACCCTGAATACGTCACAGTGCACCGGAGGTTTTTGTGGAGATAACAAAATTGAACCCTTCTACGGAGAAAAATGCGAAGGGGAAAACCTTCTGGACAACACTTGCGAAACGCGCGGTTATTCTACAGGAATTCTTTCATGCACTTCTGATTGTCAATTCGACACATCCCTTTGTGAGGATTTTTTATGTGGCAATGGCAATTTAGACGAATACGAGGATTGTGAAGGCACCGTCCCCGAAGGTCTTGATTGCGAAGATCTGGGATACTATGGTGGTGGTCCAATAACAGTCTGCGCAAATTGCCGATATGATGTAGATCATTGTATTCCCTGGGGTAAGTGCGGTGATCTGGAAATTCAGACAGCGTATTTTGAAGATTGTGAAGCGTTGGATCTTGGCGGACAAACTTGTGAAAGTCTCGGTCACCGGGGGGGCGCACTCCGCTGCAAAGAAGACTGTCATTTTGATACAAGTCTTTGTGAAGGTTTCTGCGGTGACGGCACAATTCAAGAAACTTTAGAAACCTGCGATGGAACTAACTTCGGCGGTGAAACATGTGAGTCAATGGGATATAACCCCGGAGTTTTAGCATGTGTAGACTGCGCTTTCGACTTTTCCGGTTGTAACGGTCAATGTGGCGATAACAATATCGACGCTCCAGACGAAGACTGCGATGGCACAAATCTGGACGAACAATCCTGTGAGTCCCTTGGGCAAACTTACGGTGGAACCCTTGCCTGTCAGGATAATTGTAGTTTCGACACTTCCGGGTGTCTTGGCTCCTGTGGAGATGGAATTTTGCAAGAATCACTTGAAGAGTGTGATCCCTTAATTATTCACACTGAAACATGTGCGACCTTTGGACATATTCATGGACCTGATCTTGTTTGCGATAGTTGCAACTGGTCGGAATGTAACATATTTACATCTGTTACTACTGGAGAACTCCATGCCTGTGGTCTGCTTAATACTGGTAAGGTCATGTGCTGGGGTAACAACTCCGTGGGACAACTGGGAACTGGAAACCTTAATTCATCCCACGTTCCTGCTCCAGTTGCAGGAACAGATACTTTCACTCAGATTGAAGCTGGATATGCGCATACTTGCGGGATAACTTCGGCAGGTGAATTGAAATGCTGGGGTTCAAACGCAGACGGACAGCTCGGACAGGAAGCTTCAGGTGTCTATAATAGCCCTGTTGCAGTAAACTCCGGTCTTGATTTTGATCTCGTTTCCGCCGGAGGAAATCACACTTGTGCAAGACACTCTTTATCTCCAAACATGATGAGTTGTTGGGGACAAAACACAAACGGGCAGTTGGGAATCGGAACGACAACAACGACATGGGAACCCACCACACTTTCGCCATTCACGTCGGCGGATATTCAAAAAATTTCTGCCGGTTGGCTGCACACTTGTGTTCTTTTAACAAATGGGCAAGCCTACTGCTGGGGCTATAACGGGGATTATCAGTTAGGCAATGGAAATAATACAAATCAACCTTCACCTGCTGCAGTTTACTCAAACCCTGCAATGACTTTCAGCGACATTTCCGCAGGGGAGCTTCATACTTGCGCAATAAATTCCAGTGATTCGAAGGTTTACTGTTGGGGAGAATCGCTATCAGCCCAATGCGGACTACTTATACCCCATATAAATCATCCAGATAACGCATTCGCAGTTTCTGCTTCGGGAACCTTTGTTTCTGTTACTGCTGGAAAAGATCATACTTGTGCAACAACGGGAACCACTGCCTACTGCTGGGGAAGTAACGAATATGGTCAATTAGGGAATGGTTCTGCCTCATTCGGTTTTTTAGCCCCTCAGGAAGTGATAGATATTAATCGCGAAAACGGCGATTTAATATCCGCCGGGTCATATTACAATTGTCTGATAAGACCGTCTGGGAATATCTACTGCTGGGGATGGGATGCGGAAGGCAAACTGGGAAATGGAACCTCCGGAGATGCCTCTGTACCATCTCCCGTTTCTGCTTTCTAAAGGTTCGTTTTTAAAAGGTACACTCCCCAAATTGACGAAACATGGGGTATTATAAAAATATTGGCACAAAACCGATGCAATATTCCCGTTAATTCTTGACATGAACTGGAATAATATTACCATCCTGAATCAATGTAGATTTATTTTTCCAGTTCCATGCTGGGTTGAACCTTTGTTGTTATAGGTCTCTTTTCGGAAATTTGAGTTATTTTTTAGCGCTGCTGAATTACGGAACAGAGGCTGTATGTTTTTGTAATTAATCGTAAACGGCCGTTTTCAATCCGGCTGTAGATTTTAAACGAATTGTGGACCAGCTGTCCTGATTTGACAGGAGGTATGTAAATGAGTGAGCAGAAATCTTGCCCCAAATGTGGCACGCCTGTGGCACCGGGGTTCAAATTCTGTGGTAACTGCGGAGCAGGCATAGGTGGTGCCGAACCTGCTCAGCAAAAAGCCAAAACTATGTACTTCGGGGCTTTTCAAGTTCCCGGAAGGGCTCGTCTGGTCCTTATTAAAGGCAGTGGCCAGGACGGAACAACTTATTATCTTACCGGTCAGGAACACGTTATCGGCAGAACGGAAGGGCAAATTCGCTCAGAACTTCCCGATCCCATGCTGAGCCCTCGCCATGCTAATTTTTACTATCAGGATGGCAATCTTTTTGTAAAAGATTTGGACAGTGCAAACGGTGTTTTTGTGAGGATCAAGGGCAGCGTCAGTCTCGATCCCGGTGATGTTTTCATGGTAGGAAGAATGCTTTTCAGACTGGATCTTCCGGGTGATTATAATGAAACCTTCCCGGAGCCGGATGGAACTTATTTTTATTTCACACCCCATCTTCCTTCGGCATTTCTCCTGACTAGAATCCTTCAGGGAGGAATAGACGGTGACGTTTACCGAGCAGAGGAAAATTTCATTTCCATTGGTCGTGACGGTAACACCAAAGATTTCCCGTCTGATCCCTTCATTTCGGCTAATCATGCAAGAATTGATTACTCAAGTGACGGTTTTACCCTGACAGATCTATCATCCAGAAATGGAACATTTTTCAGGATAAAAGATAATCACATGTTAGTTCATGGTGATTTTGTCTTTATCGGACAGCAACTCTTCCGAGTGGAAATAACCTGAGCCGGGGAAATCCGGACTTTATATAAGGAGACCAATGTCAACGGTTATCTGTAAACTTTGCGGTCGTGAAAATCGTTCACATTTTAAATTCTGCCTGGGATGTGGGACTGAGCTTAATAGAGATAATATTATTGTAAAGCCTGAGCCCACTATGCCTCCAATGGCCGTACCTCCGCCGGATCCGCCTCCTGGTGGACAGAGATATAAAATGGCTAATGCACCTACCGTTGCTGCGGCATCCGGAGCTGAATTAGCTGACTATCTTGCAAAGCATGGAGTACAAATGCCTCAGAGTTCTCAAGGGGGCGCACCTGCAGGAGCATATTCTGCATCTCCAGGGGCTACGCCACCAGCTGCTGCTCCGCCACCGATGGCTGCTCCACCTATGGCTGCTCCACCGATGGCCGCTCCACCTATGGCTGCTCCGCCGATGGCCGCTCCACCGATGGCTCCGCCACCTTCAGCGCCACCTATGGCCGCTCCGCCTATGGCACCGCCACCTTCAGCGCCACCTATGGCTGCTCCGCCTATGGCACCGCCACCCTCAGCGCCACCTATGGCCGCTCCGCCTATGGCACCGCCACCTTCAGCGCCACCTATGGCTGCTCCGCCTATGGCACCGCCACCTGTGGCTGCCCCACCATGGGACGATAAAGCCACAGTACAGCAAGGCCCTTATGAAAATCCACCTTGGGAGCAACAGCCGGAGCTGCGAAATGAAATAGAGCGTTCACCAACAGGCCCCGCCGAAGGTGAATTTGAAATGGCCGATACTGTTATGGCCGATGATATAGCACAACTCGGACTTGGAGAAACATCGGAACCTCAATCCGTTGCTTGCCCTGAATGTGGAAACCAAGTTCCCGTAGGGTTTAAATTTTGCGGTAACTGCGGCTGTAAAATAACTGCTGCGCCAGCAATAGCTCAAGTCTCTGCTCCAGCACCAGCACCGGATCCAACCCCGGTTCCTGAGCCCATGCCTCAAGCCAATTTTGTCGCAAAACTAATCGTACAGCGACCCGATGGCCGATTTGAATCGGTCCTCGATATGGAGGAAGGTGAAGTTGTTGTTGGCAGAGAAACACATCCATCATTCGCGACGGATGCCTATATGAGCCCAAGCCATGCACGGATAACAATTGATTCAGGATCAATTTTTGTAGAAGATTTGGGCTCAATTAACGGAACCTATATCCGCGTAACCCAGGAAGAACTGCTGAAATCTGGAGATATCTTCCGCATTGGTACCGAAGTTATGCGATATAAAGAACTTCCAAGAGCATCTGAGACACCTGATGGAACAGTTGTAATTGGAAGTCCAAACGTTGATGCCTGGGGACGAATTGAGCTCATTACGGGTCCTGATGCCGTTGGCGCTGCCTGGGTTTTGAGTGGCGAAGTCATTAAAATCGGCAGAGAAGATGGCGACATTACCTTCCCGGAAGACGGGTATGTCAGTGGTGAACATCTCGAAATCAACCGTCTTGACGACCAGACATACCTAGTCGATCTCAAATCCTCAAATGGTACATATCTGAAAATTCGAGACGTCCGTGAAGTCGAACCAAGTATGCCCATTTTAATGGGCTACCAACTCTATCGCATCGAGCTTATCTGATAATGGTAAACAAAGATTCCAAACGCAGCCATATCATGGACTGTGCAAAAGAATTATTCGCATCAAAAGGTTATCACAACACATCCATTAACGACATTATTAAAGAAGCCGGGATTGCTCGCGGTACTTTTTACCTGTATTTTGATTCCAAACGTACAGTTTTTTCGGATATCCTTGATTCAGTCGTCAGGAGTATAACAAGCGGACTGAGACCCATAAAAACCGGGCCAAATATTGGAATGGATTCCGTTCTCAGTCAACTTCGCATTAATCTATCCCATGCGCTGGGACCGGTTTTCAATGATCTTTGCCTGGCTAAATTGATATCAAGTCAAGCAGAAAGCCTTGACAGTGAAGTGACCGGGAAAGTTACAGCCTTCTATAAGCATATTATTGATTGGCTTGAAGAAAGTCTTGAGGAGGGTCAGGAACTTGGTATAGTCCGCCCACTTAATTCCCGCATTACCGCCGTTGCCTTCGTTGGAATGCTTAAAGGCATCATCTGGTCCTTTGCTGTAATTGGTGAAGAGATGGACTTTCATGAATTAATTGAAGAATTAACAGCAAATGCCAGTCGGGGTGTAATGCTGCAGGGTATATAAATGTTTACGCATATTTTGTTCGCTTTTCTTTTAAATCAAATAACTGACATCCGTGTTATCGAAACAGAAATCGTTAAAAATAATGTTAGAGATATGGTTTCCGCCAGGAATTCATCAAAGACGGAGGGGCTTGTTACAGTAGTTACAAACCTCTATGATGATCTCGAAAAAACACATCTGAACTTGAATAACTCACAAAAGCAAGGTCGACTTCGGCGGATTGTACTAAAAAATCCATCTGTATATCTTACTCAAACCACTGATATTTCAGAAACACTCTCCCCGGATGGGGTTTATAAATGGAAGGCGAAGTACCATATTGATATGTCGAAAATACTTTCTGCCGCCAAACTGGTCATGCAGAAGTTGCATATTAAAGTTTATTATATTTACACCGGGAAAAAGACCATTTCTGCGGAAGATAAGAAAGCGCTCAAACAACATTTTCCATGGCAGGTCTATAGACTTGATTTCAGAAGAGGAAATCTGCCCACAAAATGCAGGGTGGATGCCTGTGTATTTCTTGAACTAACCAAGGGTAAAACTGATAGCAGAACTGCTCGATGGACTTATTATGTAAAAAAGCGCCGGAAAAAAGTCATTATTGTAAAATCAGAAGAAAAAAATGGATTGTTCATTGCAGTTCCTGATGAAATTAAATTACTTTTCCGTATGGAAACCCTTAAAACCGCTAATTTCATTATTACCGGAGTAACTGATCCCGTTGAACTTGTTAAAATAGCCTATATCCTGAAAAAACAGGATCCCGGCTTTATCTTCATGGATTCAATTTCGCTCCTGCACAATGGAATGAAGATTTCTTACCGGTTAAGACCTCAGAGTGCAAACAATCCCGGCGCAAGTATTTTTCTGGGTGAAACCGTCAGTTTTACAAGAAATATCAATGCTGCCGGCGATGTTGAGTTGAACATAAAAATACCCCTCACAAAAGTGGAGGTTCCCAAATGAGTTTAAAATCAATATTCCTTGCTTTCATTTTATTATCCTCCTTCAGTTGCACTGATGTGTATGTTCGGAGGTCAAAGCAGGGTCTGGCTCTTTACAGTGTTCCCCCCCTTGCAGCGGTCTATATTGACGGAAAGTATATTGGCATTGGAAACGAAGTAAATGCTCGACCCAAAGAGCTTTCGCCGGGAAAGCATACAATTCTAATTCTGGATAACCGGCATTATCCGTACAGTAGTTCATTCGTACTTGAAAAGGGTGTGCTTCTTAAACGCAAAATCAAAGTATATCCAAAACTTGATGAGTAAATTTATGGGTAAGCAATTCGGTTTCGGGTCCTCATCCCGCTCTCATTTTTATTTTCAAATAGCTATTATTCTGGTCTTTTCATGGCTTGTATTCAGTCTGCTTGCCATATTGAAACCCCTTGTTGTTCCTCTTGTAATTGCTTTTTTTCTTGCTTATTTCCTTAATCCATTTGTTTCCTGGCTTGAGAAATATCGCATTCCCCGAACCATTGGGATCGTTATCCTACTGGCTTTATTTGTTCTGATTGTGACTATATTTGTCATTTTTATTGTTCCCCTTCTGGCCAAGCAGTTACGTGAATTTATTGCAAAAATTCCCGAGTACAGTAATCGAGTAAAAACATGGGCTGTTCCATGGATCGAGACGACTTTCAAAACAAAACTGCCTAATTTACGCGAGGCTACAAACCTTATCACTGACAGAATTTCTAAAGATCTCATGGCTATAGCCGGGCAGGCATATTCTCCACTGAAGGAAGTTGCTACTTTTGCCATGGCTGGGACTTATTTTATAATTAGTGCCGTAACAACTCTTTTTGTAATTCCATTTTTTACGTTTTTCCTCCTCAGGGATTTCGAAAAAGTGAGTCATCTCCCCGAAAAACTTGTCCCGCCAAGGCACAGTCAAAGCTTTCATAAACTCACTGAAGACCTTGATGAAACAATGTCCCGCTGGCTGCGCGGCCAGATGATTGTCATGTTCACCCTTGGCGTATTATACAGCATTGGGTATTCCATGGTAGGGATTACCCTGTCTTTGTTCATTGGAATGCTTACTGGCTTTTTAGCGTTCATACCCTATGTTGGTGCTTTTCTTGGGTTTTTGTTTGCTCTGCTTATTGCAGCGCTGGACGGTGGCGTATCAACCGTTTTATGGGTATGTGTTGTTTTTGGCATAGTTCAGACCATGGATGCTTTTTTCATTACGCCGAACGTACTTGGTAAAAGTGTGGGGCTGAACCCAGCTATTGTTGTCATTGCCCTCATGGGTTTTGGTCTTATATGGGGATTCTGGGGCGCCCTTATCGCCGTTCCTTTTGCGGGAGTCCTCAATGTTGTAATAAAGCATATATTCGAAATGTATAAAACTTCCGATTTTTTCAATCGTAAAACTCCTGTATAGTATATGGTAATTGTGCATTGTGAAGTCCACAAAAGCGCTGCTTTTATGCAAGTTTTTACAGAAGTGTCTGTTCTTTCCTTGTGGAAACAGGCTTTCATCCAGGAAAGGTATTTACATGAAAGTACATAAGAATTTGTTACATTTTTTTTTTCTTTTCCTTTTTGTTACTGACCATTGGGTGCTCCGGGGACAAAAATTCCGGCCCCAAGTACGTGGTCCCGGATTACAACTATACGGGCCTTCCGCCATTTGATCCTGACTTAGCAAACACTTATTCCTGGGATGGAAGCTGGAATCCTGAATCGGATGAATTTCCTATTGAAGGCCTTTTAGATGAAACACACACATACCTTCCTCCGGGAAAATGGGGATGGGACAATAGTTGTGACTGCCCCTCTGACGAAGGTCTGGCAATTTACAACAATGAGTTTGTTGAAAAAGGGCTCGATTTTATTCAACTCTCGGACTCCGAAAACCATCATTTTGGATGGAGAGTAATCAGCACTACAGGGGATCCAGTTATCTCACTGAATCACAGAGCGGATAACTTCGAAGGCTCTAACGGCGTAGATATTTTCGACTTCACCAATAACGGCGACCTTTCCAGCACTGGAGGAATAAATCTTGGAGAAGGACCTGATATGCTCAGATACGGTACCGGTTATGGAGTAGATATGCGCACCGGTTCAGACACAAGGGGAGCATTATTTGATAACGACCTTGTTATCCTTGGAACGGAAAATATTCTGGGTACCAATGAATATGATATTTCCGGCACAACAATTCACACAGGTCCAGGTAGTGATCTTATTTTTGCCCGGAATTTTGGGCCCGCGGCAATAGATGCTGGTAACGGGCTATCGGGGCGAACTGATATTCTCGATGAAGCAGATGGAGATGATATTGTTATTCTTGAAGGCAATATGCGCGATTTCAGAGTATTCCTCGGTAATGGAAACGACATTGCGGTCTGGTACGTTGATGAGGTAGATGATGACCGCTGGCTGGGGCCCAGTTTCTACGGAGCAGGCGGATGGGGTGACGCACTGTGGTCGGACAAAGGAACCGACAGGCTTATACTGGCAATTCCGCCGGAAACTCAAATTGTAACAACCCGCGGAGAGCATGATAATAACCCGGGCTCCCTACTGGCATTTATCTACGCAGACTACAGTCCGAGTATAGATGGCCCCACAGAATCGGATCCATTCGCACGGTATTACGGAACTGCTCCAATTGGCCCCAACGGTGAACATACCCTTACCCTGTCCTATCGTTCCCTGGATGGAACCGTTTTCACCCATGATTTTTACATAACCTCTATTGAAGAACTCCAACTGGGAGTTGGAGATGATGCAGTAGTATATAAAGTGGATAGTACTACGGGACTACTCACCCTGGACAACTCCCTTTCTGTTAACAGCAATCTTCCTGAGCGCACTGCATTTAACGCTCTTTTTGACACTTTTGGCTTCCTTACAACGGATCTATAGACACCATTATCGAATATAGACCGCTTTCGTAGTAATACGATTGTGACTCGTTTTAAAGAAATGCTTCAGGAATGAGCCCCCTGTTTTCCTGTTCCTGCTACTGATTTCCTGTTTCCCTGATTTTTTTAACAGTGACTCAGCACATTTGAGCGTTTCTCAGTCAATGGATTCATTACGTGATAGGGTCTGTCCATCCCACACCATGTATGGACTTGCCCCAATAACATCAGGATTTTCCAGAGGGTTTTTGCGGTAAAAAATCATTCCTGCTTTGAAACCTTCTTCTAAAACACCCCATGAATCGGAAAGTCCCAGAGCTTTTGCACTGTTTACTGTGGCGCATCGAAGAGTAAATGGGCCCAATTCTTCTGGAGCAAGGCCTCCATACATCCTTAAAAGTTTGAGTTCAAACCATAAAGAGGATGGAGTAAGTGGTGGTATTCCGCCATCATTTCCAGAGCTTATAGTTGTTCCGGCAGAAATCAACTTTTTAAGATTTGCGACCCCCGTTGTTATAATTTTCTCATGATATTCAAAAGGTGCTGATAAGTTTTTGAGACCGAAAAGTTTGAACTTTGCCGAGGAAGCTTTTTCATATCCTTTTCTTACAGCGTTTTTTAAACCGTCGACCCAGAAGGATTCAATTAAATACGGCATGATTTCCCGGCGAAAGTTATCCAGCTTTGCAAGCTCTGGGCTGTCATTTATTGGACTTCCGGATCTGGGCCAGGACAAATCCAGAGCCAGGGAGATTGTCGGTTCAAAAATGACATCTTTATGTATTTTTTGGAGATCCTCGTCATTCAGTAATTCATCAAGTGGGAGATGACTTATGGAATCCGCTCCTGAAGCCAGGGCGCGGCGAAAACTTTCAACACTGAACATATGAAAAACAGTCTTTTTACCCCGTTTTCGAGTCTGATCACACAGTGCATCAAGTTGCTTTAGAGACATAAGTGGCGCACCGGGTTTAAAAAAGACTTTATGATGACGCTGCTCATACACCTTAATAAAATCAGCTCCGCGCTCATCCACAGCTCTATCGACTGCCCCTCGCACCGTGATTTCATCAGCATCGGGGGGAAATACTACAGCTCCGGAGTTTGAATCATCATAGGGAACGAACTCCATCCCTGCCACAGAATGCAAAAGCCTGTCGCTCAGAGACCGCTCCGGTGTCCAGCAGGAACCGAGCATACTTACAACTACAGATTGATAAATGTTCACTTTTCCAAAAGGCAGTAATGAAAAACGATGCTCAAGCTCTTTGTTTCCACGCAGATCTTCACAAATGGCATCTCTGACATTCAAGATTCCCAGATTCCGCAGATCCGTCAAGACCTGAAGTTGCTGCCGGTTTCGATGTTTTTTCATCGCCCGGATATCGGACAAGTCTGCCACTAACGAGGGCATATTCAATTGCAGATGACAATGAGTATTAAAAATTGAAGGAATTACATAAAGTCCTGTGCAATCAATATCAAGGCCCGAAGTGCGCTTTGCTTTTCCTTTAACCTGAATAATATTGTCAACTGAATTAAAATCCAGAGGTCCTTCAATCTTCCCGGTCAGTGGATTGGCATAATATACATTTCTGAAAGTCGCCGTTGAAGATTGCCGGACGGAGGGCATTTTTGAATCAATTAACTTAAGCTCTGGATTTTCTTTTGAGATCATAATCTATTCCTTCGGTGTATCTTCCTTTTTCTCAGACACAGACTCTAAGGGTATAACGGCTTTCGCTTCTGTTTTCTCAACACCGGGTTCAGGCAAAGTGACTGAAACATCAGGGATTTTCTCAACACCGGGTTCAGCCAAAGTGATTGAAACATCAGGGATTTTCTCAACAACCTCAGATTTTTCATTTCCACATTTCACTTCCGGTTCGGATTCAATATCTGAAATAACTTCCGAATCTGCAGCCTGCTTTTCTGCCACAGGTTCGACTACTGAGTCGGTTCCGGGACTTTCGGACTCAAGTAAAAGTGGCCCTTCAATAATTGCACCTTCCGGAGTCAAGGCCCCCTGCTGATCAGCGAACCTTAAAAATTGTTTATAATAGGCCAACACAAGACAGGTTGCGGGAATAGCAATTACAAGGCCGAAAAATCCCAGCAGTTTCCCCCAGATGCTGAGAGAGAGAAGAATGATTGCAGGACTGAGTCCGGTAAATCCACCCATGATTTTCGGTACGATAAATAAATCCTGAAGGGCTTGAATTACAAGAAAAACACTTCCTGTCAGAATCAACTGGAACCAGATATCCCTCCCGCTTTCCAGCGCGCCCATTATGGCAAGCAAGGCCGCAGGCACCAGTGCCGCAAGCTGCAGATAAGGAACCATATTAAGCAGTCCCACAAAAAGTCCGAAGACAATGGCCAGAGGAAGCCCAATTATTAAAAATCCAATGGCATGCAGAACACCAACTACAAGGGCAATAAGTGCCTGAGCTCGAAAATATTGATTCATAGCTCCATTAAAATCCTGAATGAAAGTAACGAGAGGTTCCCTCCAGGGTAGTGGAATCATCTGCTTCCATTCACTGCGGAACTTTTGAAAATCAATAAGGATAAAGACCAGATACAAAAAAATCAAAGTCAGTCCAAGCAAAAACCCGATTATGCTGGCGGCACCGCTGATAAGGCCTTTAATCCCCGGGAGAAGTTTGGGAACAACGGCCTGTCCGATTTTGATCGTATCGTCATTTTTCAAAAACTCCTGAAATTCAGGGCGTGTCGTATAGTCTTTTATGGCTTTCCATAAATTTTCCGGAAGTTTTTCTTTCGCTCTCTGTGCCACCTCCGTGGAGGTAGCAAGTTTATGCGCCGTAATAGCCATGCTTTTGATTTCCGTTGCAATTCGCGGCATGACAAGCCATAAAATTCCCACTGTAAAACCTAAAACTGTCACTATTGCAAGGGCACTTGAAAGACCCCGGGAAGGAATTTTTTTCTGATAAAAAACCACAAGAGGGTTGATAAGATAGGCAATTAAAAATGCAATTACAAAGGGCAAAAGGACATCCGCAAGATAACTGAGAATCCAGAGCAGTGCTGCAATGATTCCCAAAGTGACCACCATCTTAATAAGTTTGTCCAAACTGTTTGAATTCTTTTCCATTTAAAACTCCCATTTGCAGCGAGTAATTTTACATCAATTTCCAATTTTGAAAAGCCGCGTTTCTCAACGAAACCCTAAGTGTATGATGGATTCAAAATTCTTTACCAAACCTGCTAGATCTACAGAAATAGCATTTCTGCATTTCCTGCCTATTGACAAATGGTCTTTTGGCACTAAAAACATACAATGCAGTAACAGCGTTTCTGTAGATAGTATAGTTACTTTTTACAAAAATAGACGGAGTTATTTTATGACTTTACTTAAAGAAGTGGCTGATATCCAAATGGGTTATTCTTTCAGATCTCGTCTGGAACCAACCTCAGGCGGAAATCTCATCATTATTCAGATGAAAGATCTTGGTGACGAAATTGTCGATTTCTCTGAAGTAATTCGCATTTCTTTTAATGATATTAACGAAAAGCATTTTGTAAAAACAGGTGATCTTGTATTCCGAACTCGGGGAAACACTTCAGATTCGGCTATAATTTCTACTGATCCCGGTAATGCAGTTATTGCCGCTCCCCTCCTGAGGATCCGTATAAAAAACACAGAGCTCATATTACCGGAATTCCTCAACTGGTACATGAGTCAGAAACAGGCTCAGGCTTTTCTGGAAAGCCGAGCTAATTTCACAGTCCAGAAAATGATTTCTAAAGAAACACTTGAAAATCTGGAGGTTCCTCTACTCCCTATTCAAATTCAAACAAGACTTATCGACATTGCTGCTCTGGCTCGCCGTGAAAACGAAATCATAAAGGCAATTGCAGAGAAAAAATATCAACTTATAACAAATCAACTTTGTAAAATTATAAAAAAAGGTTACTGACTAAATAAAGGAGACAATTTAATGACAACAATCGACCAGAAAGATATCAACGCCGCTGCATGGGCGGCATGTGATACATTCAGAGGCGTAGTGGATCCTGCACAATATAAGGATTACATCCTTGTAATGCTATTTTTAAAATATATTTCCGACGTTTGGCAGGATCACTGGGATGAGTATCAGAAACAATATGGTAATGACCATGTTCGTATTCGTCGCAGACTTGAACGCGAACGCTTTATTCTTCCTGAAATTACTCTTGGGGCACCGAATGAACCCTCTCAGGAAGTTTTTACTGCAACATTCTACAGCCTTTACGAGCGACGTAATGAGGCTAACATTGGAGAACTCATCAACATCGTCCTCGATCAGATAGAAATGGCCAACCGTTCGAAACTTGAAGGTGTTTTTCGTAATATTAACTTCAACAGCGAGTCGGCCCTCGGTAAAACAAAAGACCGAAACCGCCGCCTTAAGCAGTTGCTTGAAGACTTCAATAAGCCACAACTTAGTATGAAACCAAGCCTCGTTTCCGAGGATGTAATAGGCAACACATACATTTATCTTATTGAACGTTTCGCCTCTGATTCAGGAAAGAAAGCCGGTGAATTCTTCACACCACTTAAAGTCACTGAACTTGTAGCAAAACTAGCTGGGCCCGAACCCGGTGATCGAATCTGCGATCCCGCCTGTGGTTCAGGTGGTCTTTTAATTCAGGCTGCAAAACAAGTGGGAAGCAAAGATTTTGCACTTTTTGGTCAGGAATCCAACGGTTCCACATGGGCTCTTTGCCGTATGAATATGTTCCTGCACAGTTTTGACTCCGCCCGGATAGAGTGGTGTGATACACTGAACAGCCCACTTCTGGTAGAAAACGACAGGCTCATGAAATTCAATTGTGTGGTAGCCAATCCGCCATTCTCACTGGATAAATGGGGTGCTGAGAATGCTGAAGGCGATCAGTACAACCGCTTCTGGCGCGGTGTCCCCCCTAAAAGCAAGGGTGACTGGGCCTTTATCACCCACATGGTGGAAACAGCTCTGGAAAAACAGGGACGAGTCGCTGTTGTGGTCCCACATGGAGTTTTGTTCAGGGGCGCTGCTGAAGGTCGTATCCGGCAGAAATTGATCGAGGAAAACCTCCTTGACGCTGTAATTGGTCTTCCGGGTAACCTGTTTACCACAACCAACATTCCTGTCGCAATTCTGGTATTTGATCGCCGTCGTGAAGCAGGTGGCACCCGGGATAACTGCCGGGATATTATTTTTATTGATGCCAGTCGAGATTTTGTATCTGGTAAAAATCAGAACACCCTTTCCGATGAACATCTTGAAACAATTTTGAATGTTTATCACAATCGGAAGGATGTTGATAAATACGCTCATACTGCCGATTTCTCAGAGATAAAGGAAAATGACTTTAATCTCAATATTCCAAGATATGTTGACACTTTTGAGGAAGAAGAACCCATCGATATTGATGCTGTGCAGACTGAAATCGACGAACTGGAAAAAGAACTCGCTGTTATTCGAATCAAATTAGCTGAAAAACTTAAGCAGATAGATAGAGGGGTTGAATAATGATCCAGATTTCCGGCATAAGCAAATGGTCTGTGAAGGAGGATTTTAAATGAGCAATAAGGATATCGAAAAACAGCATGATCAGACATTTGAGAACATTAAACAACTTGGTAATGACGGTTTTGAATACTGGATGGCCAGACAGTTGGGAAAAACTCTGGACTATGCAGAATATCGTAACTTTCTTCCAGTTATCGAAAAAGCAAAAAAAGCATGTGTCAATAGCGGACAACTGCTGGAAAACCATTTCGTGGAGATGCACGAGATGGTTCCTATTGGTTCAGGTGCTGAGCGCAAAATGGAGTCTTATGCTCTTTCCCGCTATGCCTGCTATCTTATTGTTCAAAATGGAGATCCCTCAAAGTCGGTAATTGCAAATGGCCAGACCTATTTTGCCATTCAGACAAGAAGACAGGAACTTGCTGATGATGTGGCTTTCCAGGAACTTAAAGAAGACGAAAAGAGATTTTATCTGAGAAATGAGATGAAGGAACACAATAAAAAACTAGTTGAAGCTGCCCAACAGGCTGGAGTTGAATCCAATCTTGATTTTGCAATTTTTCAAAACCATGGATACAAAGGGCTTTATGGTGGTTTGGACGCAAAAAGGATTCATGCCCGAAAAGGATTAAAAAAGAGCCAGCAGATTCTTGATAATATGGGCAGTACTGAATTGGCAGCCAATCTCTTCAGAGCAACCCAGACAGAAGACAAACTTAGACGTGAAAACGTTACAGGAAAAGAAAAAGCGAACAAGACTCATTTTGAAGTAGGAAGCAAAATACGGCAGACTATTAAAGATCTTGGGGGAACAATGCCTGAGAACTTACCTACCCCTGAAAATGATTTGAAATCAATTGAAAAAAAAGTGAAAACAAAGTTGGAAATAACCGAGAAAACTGAAAATTCCATAGTCCCGGTTAATAACAACCTGCATACAGGATCAGTTTTACCTGAGAATTCATCCCCCAAAATACCAACAATAAATGATGAAAAATGGAATGAAATAATCAATAAAATTAAAGAAATTCAGAATTCACTTGGCTTTCAATTGGAAGAAGGGCACTTCATTGAAGATGATTACATTGATGGAGTTCTGAATATTACGCTGGTTTTTTACCCAGATTTTATCTTTAGACAGTTAAAAAGAAAAAATAAAGTTATAAACAAACTGGTCTCTTCCATCGCTGGGTTTCCGGTTAATGTCCATATATGTGAAATAATAAATTAAATGATGGAAATTATATTTATTTGTAGGAGTATAAAATGAAAAATAAATGGAATAAAGGTCATATTATTGACTTCTTTGAACTTCAAAGAGGGTTTGATCTAACCGAAGACAAAACTGAGTTTGGCCAAATTCCAGTAATTACATCTAGCGGAATCTCATATTTTCATAATGAATACAAATGTTCAAGTCCAGGAGTAATTACCGGAAGAAAAGGGAAAATTGGAAAAGTATATTTTGTTACCGAAAATTATTGGCCCCATGACACTACTTTATTTGTAAAGAATTTTAAGAATAATTTTCCTGAATTTGTAAAAATATTTTTAGAAAATTTGAATCTTGAAAAATTTGATGAAGCATCTTCAGTTCCAACACTAAACAGAAATAATATTCACAAATTAAAGTGCCTTTTTCCGCCGCTTCCGGAGCAGAAAGCCATTGCCGATATGTTATCCACCTGGGATGAAGCCATCGAAACAACCGACCGCCTGATTCAGGCAAAGGAAATGCGATTCAAGTGGTTGTTAAATGATATGATGTCTCCTGGTTCAATTTCAGGCGAAGATTCAATAGATTATCCGCAATACACTGCTCTGTGCAAAAATGCTCGGAAAAAAATAAAATTGGGAGATTTGGAAGGAAGAGAAATCAAAATAGAAAAAGGAAAGTCTTTATCAAGAGAGCTAAAAATTGATGGTGAAATTCCTGTAGTGGCTGGTGGACAAACATATGCTTATTTCACAAATTGTTATACACATGAAATGCCCACAGTCACTGTAAGTGCATCAGGAGCATACGCTGGATTTGTTTGGTATCACAATTATCCAATTTGGGCATCCGATTGCAATATTCTATTTGCAATTAAAGGAATTACGAAATTTCTTTATTTCAGTCTTAAGGCAGAACAGCATAAAATCTACTCTCTTCAATCAGGTGGCGCTCAACCACATGTGTACTCCAAAGACATTAAGAGTCTGCTAATTTGGTGGCCACCAATTGAGGAACAACAACAGATTTCAGAGACTCTTTCTTTCACACAGCAGGAAATCGACTTACTGAAGCAACTTTTAGAAAAATATAAAACCCAGAAAAGAGGCATGATGCAAAAAATGCTAACTGGACAGTGGCGAATAAAACCAGAAATCGTCAAACTGTACGAGGAGGCGTAATTTATGGAGAAAAGGTATTCTGGAAATACAGTAATAAGTAAAAATGATTTCAACTGGCAGGAATGTCTGGGATTTATTGATAATCTAAAAAGATGCTCAGATCTGTATTCAGCATTTGCAAAAGCTGCACGGGTTTTTAAAGAAAACGGGGACCTTAAAAAATCAAAAATTTACTGGCTGCTTTCAGATGCCTGTTCATTAAATTTAAACAATGATAATAATAAAAATCCTTTTGTTCCAATGTTAATATTTCAGAACACCAGATCAGCAATGCTTGAGGATTTTAAAAAGGAAGATTTGGATTTTTTTGAAGATATTCTTCCACAACTAAAATTGCCATGTCTGGAATCCCGCTTGGCTGACCTGATAAAAACTGCTGATAGAAATAGAAGTTACAAATTAAATCTTCAAGCTATTGATGCCTATAGAAAAACTCCGCTAGAGACTGAAGAATGGATTCGAGATGGAAGAGATTGCTGGTACAGAGCAATTTATCTTGCAAAAATAATGGGAAACACTGCTGAAAAATATTTAAATGAAATGGAAACAGAGATTATCGATGCTTTTCGTCAATCAGACTATTCAAATGGACTGTTTTTAATCTGGATGGCGGATCTACTTTTGGTGTACAATCTTGGAAAAAATGAAAATTCTGAAATTGCTATAAAACTTGAAAATTCTGCAGAGGAATTAATTAAAAAATCAGATTACCACACAGGAATTTTATTTTACGAAGCCTGCCGCAAGTGGTCTAATTACTATAAAGATAAATACCACGAAATAACATGTAGAATTGCTGATAGTTTTAAGGATTTCGGAGAAAAATGCGAAACTCCGCAAGGATGGTTTCTTGCTCATGAAAATTATCAAAATGCAATGAAATATTATCGTGAAATTCCCGCTGAATTTAGAGATCAGTATGATATTGAACAAAAACTGTCTGAAACACACCAGAGAATGAACAATGCAGCTAAAATGATGCTCGATCAGATGAAACCAGTCTTTTCGCCTTTAGATGTCTCTGAAATCTTACCCATGGCAAATAAAACAATTTCTGGAAAAAAACCAGGAGATGCACTTTTATCGTTTGTAAATATTGCAGGACCCTTAAATATTAATTTTATTCGTAAAAATTCAGAAGAGTTTTTAAATAATAACCTTCTTTCAAATCTCTGTCCATCAACTCATTTCAGTTCGGAAGGTAATGTTATTTCAAAAAGCGAAGGAATCCTTAATGCGGAAAAAAAATCAGAAGAACATCCTAAAATTGTTGAAAGTATAATACAAACTTACGGTATTCATATCACAGTAAATATATATGGATTAATACTGCCAGCACTTAATATACTTAACAGGGAACATAATTTAAGGGAAATTGACTTCCAGGAAGTGACCAAATGGTCACCCATAATACCACCGGGAAGAGAATTCTTTTTTTCGAAAGGCATTTATGCTGGATATAACTATGATTTTATAACTTCTTTGAGTATTCTGGTTCCCCAACTTGAAAATCTGGTAAGATACCATTTAAAAAATGCTGGAGCTAAAACAAGTACGATAGATTCTAACGGAATCGAAAATGAGAATGGTCTTAGCACACTGGTCAAACTACCTGAATTTAAAACAGTTTTCAGCGAAGAACTACAATTTGAGATAAAATACCTTTTCTGTACATCTCCAGGACCTAATCTTAGAAATGAAATTTCTCATGGACTGATGAGTTATAACTCTTTCAGTAATGTTTATTCAATCTATGCTTGGTGGTTCATATTCAAACTCGTTTTCAATAATTTTTACACAGCAGTAAGTGCCAGTAAAAATGCGAGCAATAATCGGGAGGTAAGAGATGTTTAATAGAAAAAGTGGACAGCGTGGACATTGTGGACCAGGTGGACAGAGTGGACGAACGGATCACCTTGAACATACAGGGCAGGTTGACCAAATCGGGTGCAATGAGCACTTGGCACAGGATGAGCTACTGCAACCGGATGTTTGGCAAGGCAGGCAGGTTTTAAAACCACGCTCGATCAGTTCATCAAACTCCACCCAGTCCACCCAGTCCACTCAGTCCACCCAGTCCACTCAGTCCACTCAGTCCACTTTAATTCCAAGACATGGAGGGTACCGAAAGTTGAAAAGTTTTCAGTTGTCACAGCTTGTTTACGATATAACTGTCAGGTTCTGCGAGCGGTACATTGATAAATATAGCCGGACAAAAGACCAGATGATTCAGGCTGCTCGGAGCGGAGTTCAGAACATTGCTGAAGGTTCTCAGGCCTCAGCTACTTCTAAAAAGACCGAACTGAAGCTAACGCAGGTTGCCCGTGCCAGTCTTGAAGAACTGAAACTCGATTATGAGGATTTCCTGAGACAACGCTGCTTAGAGCAGTGGGACTACAGTAACCCACTCCGACAGGAACTTATAAATCAGCGATTCAAAACAGCAGATGAAGTAGCCCAGTGGATCATAACTTCAGCCCACAAGCAATTTAACACAATTGTTAATTCTTCGTCCACTTCGTCCACTTCGTCCATCTTGTCCTCAAAAATTTACCCTGAATTATCCGCTAATAGTGCACTCTTACTGATTACAGTTGCATGTTCACTTCTGGATAATCAAGTAAAAAGACTTGCCATGGATTTTGAAAACGAAGGTGGTTTTACTGAAAAACTTTACAAAGTGAGAACGTCGCGAAAAGCCGGAGTATATAATGGCTGAATTTTCTACAACTGAAAAACTGACCTCCCAGATACCGGCTTTGAGGCTTCTTATATCCCTTGGATGGGAGTTTATTACTCCCGCAGCAGCTCTCGTCGAACGTAATAGCAGAGTTTCTGAGGTTATCCTGGAGAATATCCTGCAAAATAAATTGCGGGAAATAAACAGAATCAGATACAGAAAGGGTGAGTATTTATTCAGCGAAGAAAACATCCAGACAGCAGTACAAAAACTTAAAAATATTAAATATGACGGGCTCAATAAAACAAGCGAAACTGTTTATGATCTTCTTACGCTTGGATGTGCTCTTGAGCAGAACATTGAAGGTGATAATAAGAGTTTTACTTTTAATTACATCGACTGGCAGAACATCCAGAAAAATGCATTTCATGTAACCGTCGAATACAGTATTGAACGCACAAAAAGCCGTGAAACAGCGCGACCGGATATAGTTCTTTTTATAAATGGCATTCCCTCCGGAGTCATCGAATGTAAAGCACCAAGTGAGGATGTTGAACAAGCTGTATCCCAGCAAATCAGAAATCAGGGGGATGATTACATACCCAGACTCTTTATCTACAGTCAAATCCTTCTTGGAATAAATAAAAACTCGGGGAAATATGCCGCGACAGGTACTGTATCAAAATTCTGGAGTATATGGAAAGAGATCGATGAAAACTCGCCGGAGTACAGAATACTTGAAGAACTGATAAATAGCCCTCTTTCCCAGGGCATTGATGATAAAATTTCCCTTGTTTTCGATGTTAAGAAAGACACATTCACAAATCACCGTTCTGCAACTTATCAGGACAGATTGCTCTATTCAATATGTCGACCTGAAAGATTTATTGAGATAACCAGGAAATTCACTGTTTTTGACGGGGGATTACGAAAAATTGCACGTTATCAGCAGTATTTTGTGGTCAAGTCAGCTTTAGAGAGGGTAAAGTTATACAGCAATAATATCCGTAACGGTGGTATTATCTGGCACACTCAGGGTTCCGGAAAATCCCTTACAATGGTCATGCTGGTGAGAAATCTTGCACTGGATCCCCAAATAAGAAATCCACGCATAATTGCAGTAACTGATCGTACGGATCTTGATCGGCAACTGGGAAATACTTTCGCAAGCTGCGGTCTTGATATCCGGCGGGCCAGTTCCGGAAGAAATTTGATTGATTTGGTTTCAGAAATGAAAGCAGGGATAATAACGACACTTGTGCATAAGTTCGATAAAGCTTTCACTGTAAAAAAATTCAAGGATGAATCACCGGATATTTTTGTTCTGGTTGATGAAAGCCATCGTACCCAGTTCGGTTCTTTTTCCGCTCGCATGAGACAAATGTTCCCTAATGCCTGTTACATAGGCTTTACTGGAACTCCTTTAATGAAAGAGGAGAAAAACAATTTTCTCAGGTTTGGAGAGTTAATTCAGCCGTATTATTCCATAAGACAGGCTGTTCTAGATGGAGCCGTTGTTCCACTACTTTATGAAGGCCGCCATGTGCAAATGGCGAAAGATGAGGATGAACTGGATAAATGGTTCGAACGTCATACAAGCAGACTGACCGATGAACAGAAAGCTGATCTCAAAAGAAAATACTCCCGTACTGAAATGCTTAAAAAGTCCATCCCCTTTATTTATGAATGTGCCTTCGATATTGCTGAGAATTTCCGCAAATGCTGGCAGAATACTCCGTTTAAAGGCCAACTGGTGGCCCCGAATAAAGCAAGTGCCATAAAATATCAGGATTTTTTAACTGAATTTGAAATTACTTCAGAAGTTATTATTTCCCCCCCTGACCTTCGCGAGGGATATGATGAGCCGGAAGATGAGTCAAAAGATGATGTGGTTCGTTTCTGGAACAAAATGATGAAACGCCATGGGAATGAGGAAACTTACCTGAACAGCATCATCAGCCAGTTTAAAGACGGTGAGCACCCTGAGATTCTTATTGTAGTTGATAAACTGCTGACAGGTTTTGACGCCCCCCGAAATACTGTACTTTACATAACAAGAACACTACGGGAACATACACTTCTTCAGGCAGTAGCAAGGGTAAACCGGATATGTGAAGGAAAAGAAAACGGTTTCATAATGGATTATGCAAGTATCCTTGGAGAACTGGATCGCGCGCTGTCCATGTACGGGGCACTGGAGGGGTTTGATGAACAGGATTTGGAGGGAAGTTTTACATCAATTTCTTCAGAAGTTTCAAACCTGCCTCAACGATATTCGGAATTATGGGATATATTCAAAAGTATTAGAAATTCCAATGATGAGGAAGCATATGAACGTCTTTTAGCTGATGATGACGTCCGGGAGGAATTTTACAATCGCCTTATGGCATACGGAAAATGCCTGCATACCGCAATGAACTCGGAAAAATTCCTTGAAAGAACTGATGAAAAACAGGTTCAAAAATATAAAAACGACCTGAAAAGATTTTCCACTCTCAGAACCAGCGTTAAAATGAGATATGCCGAAGCAATTGATTACAGGGATTATGAACCAAAAATAAGAAAACTACTGGACAAACACCTCAGAGCAGAAAAAATTGAAATGCTTAATGAACCTGTGAATATCTTCGATGAACGCACTTTTAAAAGTGTCATGGAGCAGCAGGGGGTTTACAGAAAAAGTGATGCATCCAAAGCTGATACAATTGCCCATGCAACTAAAAAAGTAATTATCGAGCGGATGGATGAGGATCCGGCTTTTTATCAGGATTTTTCAGAAATGATTCAGCGAGCTATTGATGATTTCCGGGCAAAACGCATGTCAGATCTTGAATATCTTAAAACAGTTATGGAGATAAGAAACAGATTGGTATCAGGGGTACGCGAAGGTGTCCCGGACGTTATCGCCCATAATCCGGAAGCTCTGGCTTATTTCGGAGTTGTAAGAAAAGTCCTCAATAAAACTTCAGATTCTGACGCTATCTCAGTTGATGCCGCAACGTCACTTCAAAAAATCCTCGAAAAAAACAGGAAAGTAAATTTATGGGAGGATGAAGATGCCCTTAATAGTGTTAAAAATGAAATAGATGATTATCTATTCGATGAACTCAAGGGTCGACATGGCATTGCGCTTTCTATAAAAGAGATGGATGAAATAATTGCCCAGATCCTGCGGGTTGCACGTTCAAGGAGCCAATGATGCTCGAAAATGCGGAATCTATAATTAAAACCCTTAGATGGGGGACAAATCAATTTGTCTATGAACTTACGCTTGTGGACAGAGAAACTATGGAAATAGCAGTTCATCCTGATGCTTGCGTAAGAGTAAAAGCCCCTTTGAATGCAACGGAAGCAATAATTGAGACAAAACTCCGAAAAAGAGCAGGATGGATAATCAGGCAGATAAGATATTTCAATCAGTTCAATCCACTTACTCCTCCTCGCAGTTATTTAAGTGGAGAAACCCACCTTTATCTTGGCAGGCACTATCGACTTAAAACTATTCCATTTCAATCTGACTCAGTTAAACTTATGCGGGGTTTTTTTATTGTGGAAACAAAAGAGGATGTGTCCCCTGCTCATGTAAAAACACTCATGGAAGACTGGTACCTTGAAAAAGCACAGTTTCATTTTCAAAAGATTTTAAAGCGTTGTATTGAAAATTTTCCGCAAACAGTTGAATTACCTGAACTCCACCTCAGGGCGATGAAAAAACGCTGGGGCAGCATGTCTCGAAATGGAGTACTTACCCTGAATCCAGAACTCATAAAAGCTCCAATCGAATGCATTGATTACGTCATAACTCATGAACTTTGTCATTTGGTTCATCCGAATCACAGCCCGGATTTTTACAGACTTTTAGACTACCTTATTCCCCAATGGGAAAAAGTAAAACACCGACTTGAGCTCACCATGTCCTGAGTTTTCAAGAGAAATTCTGAAAAATTGAGGTGGTGGTTTAACGATTGATGGGGACGAAAAACTTCGGTGGGGAAGTCGCAAACCGTTTTTCAATTTTAAAGCTTATTTCGACGTCAAAACCGTTTCCGGAGTAATAAGATTGTGCTGAATTTGGAAAATATCATTCAATTTTGCAAGTGCCTTAATTTGTTTTCGATCCTTTTTTCAGGAAGCGGTCTTAACAAAAATTTTTCTCGATAAAAATTCGCGGTGGAGACACTGCAATCCGTTTTTATCTTCAAAAATTCGCGCCGGAGAAGTCACAAACCGTTTTCTACGGTAAAAACTCCCGGCGGGGAAGTCACAAACCGTTTTCTACGGTAAAAACTCGCGGCAGGGAAGTCGAAAACCGTTTTTATCCTCCAAAACTCCCGGCGGCGGAGTCGAAAACCGTTTTTATCCTCTAAAACTCCCGGCGGCGGAGTCGAAAACTTTTTTCACTGATGAAAACTCTCGGTGGAGACACTGCAATCCGTTTTTATCTTCAAAAATTCGCGCCGGAGAAGTCACAAACCGTTTTCTATGGTAAAAACTCTCGGTGGAAACGCTGCAATCCGTTTTTATCCTCCAAAACTCCCGGCGGCGGAGTCGAAAACTTTTTTCACTGATGAAAACTCTCGGTGGAGACACTGCAATCCGTTTTTATCTTCAAAAATTCGCGCCGGAGACGCTGCAAAATGTTTTTCTCGATGAAAGCTTGGCCTGCTCACATTACTTTTTCTGAATAGAAGGAGTAAATAGTTCCCTGTAGATATTTTGTATTTTTAAACTGATATTGGATGATTACGGGCAAGAACTATTCAGTTGGAGTATCAGGGGTCTCCGGTGATGTTGGATTATTTTTGCGTGATCTTCTGGAACGGGCGGATGTCATCGCGGTAAAGAAATCAGAAAATACGGCGACTGCATTTTCATTTCCCTTCTTTGCTTCGACTGTTGCCCACAGTGCTTTAATTGAAAGATTCAGGGAAGTAACTGACTTTGAAGTGGCTCCGGTTCTGGCAACACGTACATCATTGCGTTTATCCAGACTCTGAAGGAAATCGTTATTTGTCCGCTCAATTGCATTTATCCATGGGGCGAAATTGAGAGTTTCAACGGTTTGCTTGAGTTCTTCTGAAGTAAGGATACCGATCCGTTGATTGAGAATTGCTGTTTCAGCTATATATGATTCAGAGAGGAATCCAATACCATCTGGAATCATTATGTTAAGCAGTTCTTCTGCCATATCAATGTGCTCATATCCCGGTAGGATAGAAATGGATTCAAGGTAATTGACAGCGCTACGAAACGCATTATCTCTGAGACGTTCAATTCTGTTGAGTTCTTCCGTAAGTGGTTTCTCGTTCTTGGGACCAATAGTGGAAATTGTTTTTTCTGCTTTTGCAATAACATCTTCGGAAAGGGTTTTAATAACTGCGTCGTCGATCCATAATTCAAGGCATTTTTTTGCAGCGTTAAGGGCAGCCTGTGCTTTTTCTTCGGCATTGATATAACTGTATACTATTTTTGACATGATTAATTACTCCTTAATGAGTGGTTTGATATTTATTTGTGTTTTTGTGATCCTGGAATTATTTCCGGAAACCACATATTTTTGTGAGCGCTCTAAGTCCGGATTTGGTCACTGACCATATCTGGACACATACATGTTTTCTGCGTTTTCTCCGGGGAGTTGCAAAAAAAAGTTTTTTTTAATTTCTTTGGATAAATCTTCTTGATTGACCATAAATAGTTTAGTGATAAAAATGATTACCAATGAGGTATTCAATGAAATTGTCCATGGTTTCTATATTATTTGTTTTACTGATTTCTGCTGGTTGTGAATCCCCCCACGAAACCATGGCAAAGAAAAAGGCCCCCGTGAAGAAAGCCCCAGAACCGGAGCAAAAATCCAGCAATGCTCCTGTTATTGATGTAGATTACACTCCATCAAAGCCAGTAGTAAAGAAAACTGAAAAGCCGGCTGATGAAAGTCCCCCAGCGGAAAAAGTAATAGATCCGAAATCCGTTAAAACGCCAGACGGTGTCACTATTGAGCGTGGAAACGGTAAAGAAACGGTTGCAGATCAACCAAAACCTCAGAAAAAAGGAAAACGCTACTCAATTAAAGAGTTAAAAGCCTTTTCTGATAAAGCTACCGTTCCAGAAGTTGAAGAAATTATGGGTTCTTCCGAGATTTCGTCCAGTGGGAAAGGTCGCCGCATTAAATACACTATTACGGTTTCCATCACTGCCACCAGTCTGAAAAAATTTCCTGGAAAAGCTACCGTTGCCCGGCTTATTTTCTTTGATGATACCATGCAAAAAGCAGTTAGAATTGAAAGAAAACACTTTGATCGCAAGGCTCTTGTCGATAATACAATTAAGTTCTCACTTCCCGTTCCTGGAAATATTACGAAAAAACTTGATAAAATCCGAGTTGCCATTGAATACACAACAGGTAAGGATGCCTGGATTCTATCCCTCAATCCCCGCATGGAAAAATAACCTCCAGTCCTGATGCTTTTCGGTCAGTGAATATAATAGACCCAATGCTGATCGGATAGTGAATTTTGGAAAGAAATAATTAGTTCGTGTCCTGAAATTCAATTTTTGTCAAAATTGAGCATGTTTAAGAAAACATGCTATTCAGAACACTATAATAATTTCAAGGTCTTCATTCTTAATGTCCTGTGTACAAATTCGTCATTAACTTGAAAATGTCGAATTACAGGACAGTAACTAATTAGTTCGTGTCCGGAAATTCGCTTCGCGAAGAAATTTATTAAAATTTCTAACAGGCCACTACAATAAATTCAACACCTTGCGGTTACTGTCCTGAGCAAAAATCGGGTGAAAAATTTGATTTTCGGTATTTCAGGACAGTAACTAATTAGTTCGTGTCCTGAAATTCGCTTCGCGAAGAATTTTATTAAAAATTCTATCCGGCCACTAGTAATATTTTCAACACCATGCGGTTACTGTCCTGAGCAAAAAATCGGCGAAAAATTTGTTTTATTGTATTTCAGGACAGTAACTAATTAATAAATTCAACATCGTATAATAATTACAGGTAGACAGGCATTCAGGAAAACAGGGTCAGGAGCAGCAGCAGGTCATAAACATCTAATATCAAATAATAATTGCAAAAGACATAGTTTTCAACTCAACTTCAATTTCACGCTCCTTTTACTCGCAAGCGGTCTAGATTTTTCAACTCATTCAGTATCTGAAGGATCCAACGACGGAGCTGAGTTCTGTTGACATGGACGTTACCCTTGAGGATTCTGATGTCATTTCTTCCGTCTGGTTTTTTGTACGGCTTACATTTTCAGATAAAGCCCCGATCTGTTCTCCAACTGCTGAAACTGCCCGTTGAGCGCTATCAAGATATTTAACCAGTTTTTCATTATTTGATGAGTTAAGACCCTGAATATCCGAACTTATAATATTAATTGCTTCGGATATCTCACTTATCTGCCGGGAGATAGCTTCTACATTCCTCGAACCTCCGGCGATGGACATAGCTATTTCTGAAGCAGTAACGGTTTGTTCTTCTACTGCAGCGGCAATGCTGTTTGACATGGAGTTGATTTCCGTAATAAGCTTATCCATCTTTGTGATTTTATTAATACTTTCCTTTGTTCTATCCTGAATCACTCCAATTTCATCGGTTATTTCCCCCGTAGCATTTGCCGTTTGTTTTGCCAATTCCTTAATTTCATTGGCCACCACAGCAAAACCACGGCCTGCATCTCCGGCACTCGCTGCCTCAATATTAGCGTTCAAAGCGAGTAAATTCGTCTGATCAGCTATATCCCCAATCAGACTGATAATTTTACTGATACCGTCCGCTACTTTCCCAAGTCGCTTGATTTCGTCCATGGCATCCCGGCTCATAATACTGCACTCGTTGCTCGCGGATGCTGCATTGTTACAGTTTGAGCTGACTTCTGTAAACGAAGCGGTCATTTCCTCCATTGCCGCAGCAAGTACTGTTATTGTATTACTCATTTCCGAAGAGGAAGAGGAAATGCTGGTAACAGTCTGACTGATTTCCTCCGTTGCCGATGCAATGTTTTCAATCTGAGAAGACATTTTACGACTGACTTCCATCAGAAGTCGAACTTCATCAGACATGTGCGTGCTTTCAACTTTCACTGTCTGGCTTCTGTCCGTCATCTCCACCGTTGCCACATTCAGTTTGCCGGAAATCCCATCCAGTTTGCCGCTGAGCTCATTTAAACGACCTACGACCTCACCTACGTTGCTTATATTACCCCGGAGCTTTTCAAGAAATGTGTTGAAATAAAGCACTAATTCCCCGATTTCGTTCTTATCTTCGGTCTTCAGTTTCGCCGTAAGATCTCCATCGCCACTCGAAATATTTCGCAAACCATCCGTAACCTGCTTAATGCCTGCCACAAAGGGTTTAATTAAGAAAAAGAGTAAAATACTCAAAAACAAAATAGAAATGACACCAAGCAGGAAGGTTATATTCCTGATACTATTGGATTTTGCTGTTATTACTCCTTCCGGACGCTGAACAAGTATCACCCACCCGGTTTCATCAAGGGTTTCAAATCCTGCATAATATCGTTTACTTTCACTTTTAAACGAAGTAATTCCCGCCTTTTTCCCTATGACTTTCCCTGCCCAGGACTGAAGTCCCGGACTTTTTTCTTTATTTAAAATCGTTTTCCTGTCCGGATGAGCAATATACTCCCCTTTTGAGTTCAGAACCGATGCGTATCCACCATCACTTGTTTTTTGTGTATCTATGTAGATTTTAATAAATGTTTCCAAATCTATCGGTGCATAAATAACCCCGGTAATAATACCATCAGTTTTGACAGGAACGGCCACCGTAAAAAACGGAAGACCCGTGGCCCGGGAAACTAAAACATCACTGATGACTGATTTTCCAGATAATGCCTGTTTAAAGTAATCCCGGTCTTTCAGGTTTAAATTACCTACTTTCTTTTTGTCCGATGACGCAACGACATCACCGTTAGAGTTAAGCAAATTTACACTCTGATAATAAGGGTAGAGTTTAACGAGATTTCGGAAGGTTTTACAGAGTCGTGCCCGGGCCTTAGTTTCCTCTGGTTTTTTTAAAACCATTTGAGAAGTTTCAAGACCTGCCCAACCACGGGCATCCAGTCGTTTTGAGTTCAGCCAGTCTTCAAACTGTATTCTGATGCTGGATGAAGTGTTTTTCAGTTTTTCAAGAGTTTCTTCCTTTATCGCATCTCTTGCGCGGTTTCCGGAAATAGTAGCAAGAATAACAATTGTTACTGTGATTAAAAGTACTGAAGGAAACATGATTTTCCACATGATCCCGCGCTTTAGAAAACCCGATTTCTGATTGTTTATCATTAGAGCCTCCACAAAAGACTTCTAGCCTGATTAGCATTGGTTTGTTAAGACCGGTTAAGTCCACGGGTATTGTTATCGGCATAGACTCATTAAATATTAGTAATTCAGTTTTTTCATTTTTAATCAATTCTATGCAATGACCTTCAAAGGAGCCCCCAGTCAGAATTTCAAAGAAAAAAACACAGTACTTTTTTTGCCTGTAATTTCAATATGCTCGATATTAACATCATGATTTTGTAAGCATCCTTTCCCCTTTTTTACAATTAATGTGTCAAAAATGTTGGATTATGGGAGGTGCGGATGCCACTTAACTTCTACCTTGGAAAGAAACCTGAACTTACAAAAACAAGCAACATCAGTTTCATAGTTCCTGCCGTAGATCAGTCCCGTGGGGGAAATCTCAATAATGAAGAACTGCTTCACACGATGCACCTTGCAACGGTAGTCAGGCAGACTGGAAGAAAAGTTCAGGTCTTTGCCGAAGCCCTGTCCGATGTCAATTACGTCGATGTAATGCAGTCTGCTTTTGTCTTCGTGCAGGCATCCACTGAAACATCCACAAGAGCCATCGCATTGTGTGATGCCCTTTCAAAACATGGCATTTCTACCTGTTTGACGGGAACTCACTTTTCTGTCCTTCCCGCTGAAGGACTTCATTACTCTCCGTTTATACTACCCAATGATTTCAACTCCAATCTGGTAGGAGCCCTGTCCGCGATGATTGAAGGAAAAGATCTGGACACGTGGCCACAAATTTCCCGTCGAAACGCTGACGGTTCCCTCCATATCCATGATTTCACAGGTACGTATTTCAAAAAAGCCAATGTGTGGCCCGACTGGACTTTACTCTACAACTGGAACAAACTTCATCGAAGTTTTTCGATTCCCGTGGACTTTGCAGCGCCGAGACCCATCTCTGACATCCTTGATGAAGTACGGCAGTACCGCAATGAAAACATTAACATAACCCTTATTTCAGCGGATTCCTGCAAAGATTCTGTCAGGCTCAAGGCATTTCTCAATTCCGTCAGAACCAGTCGTGACACTCTTTTCAAGTCCTGGTCCGGAGCCATATGCCCTGCTTTAGCTGCGGACATGGAACTGGCATCACTTATCGCACGAACAAAATGCAGTGGAATCACTTTTGATTTCTCTGGTGATTTTGCAATATCCACCATGGATTTTTCCGACGGTCTCCTGTCCCATGGAGAAATGAACCGCCTCATTGAAAATCTTACGATTCGTAAAATTAATGTCCATGGAATCTTTCACCTTGGAGCAGAACATGATTCCCCTGAATCAATTAATGAAATCATTGATTTCGCATGCAATAGCAGCATAAGTTCTGTGGATTTCCGCCTCGTCAGTCCCATGCCCGGCACAGATTTTTACCGCAAACTGCATGATTCCAAACGCATTACTGTTAAAGACTGGGCGTTTTATGACGGGCAGCACGTTACTTTCGATCTTCCCTACATCGCCCCCTGGGAACTTCAGGATCTTCTTCTAAAAGCTTCCCGTCGTTTCTATAACGGAAAGCGCGCCATGGATTCCCTTTTAAAACTCCAGTTCAAACCGGTCAAACATTGGTTCTCAAGCCGCAAAATGAATATGGACTGGCTGCGATATAATTCTGATTTCCTCAAAGCGCTGAAGCTTTCAAGGCATAACATCAACATTCCGTTCCGCTTCGACCTCAATATTGTTTTTGCAGACATCTACCACCAGATCCAACTTGCAACGGAAATAATGAAGTTGAAGCACGTAGCGATCTGAAGATCTCCTGGCAACCATTCGGCTCCCCTCAATATTAACAACCAATCAGTCTGCAGTACTAACTCACCGAAATCCAAGGCGTTTTTACAGCCTCACTTCAATATTACCATTTCACTGTAATTTCAATTACTTAAAAGCCTGAAAAACTAGTTATCATTGATACTTTGAAGTATAAATAATAAATTCTCTTTTGATGTTAAAGCTGAAGGAATCCTGCCTTGTAATGCTTTTTTTCATCTGCTAAAAAACTCTCCGGTTCCCCTTTTTCGGGGGTATTTTCCGAATAATCAACAGTAACACTCTTAATCCGGATGCAGGTAGTTTATGGAAAATTTGAGAATCGGAATCGTCGGTAATATCGGAGTAGGTAAATCAACTCTCGTTAAGGCGGCAAGTACAGATCCCCTGAGGGAAATCCTCCTTTCTACCCTTCCCGGAAGAACGGAAAAAGATACTGTAAGTGCTTTTGAAGAAGAGTTTAATCCCGAAGTTCTGGATGCATTTTATAAGGATCCTGCTTCTACGGCTTTTATGGCGCAGATTGAATTCTTTAACGGACGCCTCGACAGGCAGAAAAAAATCACAAAATGTCGTGGAATCGTCCTTGAAGACCGTACACTCTCGGAGGATTACTATATTTTCGGCCTTGCCCAGAAAATACTGGGCAATATGTCCGACGTGGAGTTTCTAGCTTATCAGCGTACCTTCGAACTTATGACGGAGAAAATCGGACAGCCAGACCTCATCGTCTACCTCCGAAGTGACGTACAGACTCTCATGAGCCGTTTGCGTGAACGGGGTCGCGATTCGGAAAAGGGCATCCCGGAAGGTTATCTTCGACTGCTTAATGAGCTTTATGATAAGTTCATCGACCGCCATGTTACTTGCCCTGTGCTTTTCATTGATGCGGCGGAAAACCTTCCCCTTGAAGTTTATCTCAATAAAACTATTACCGCTGTTGCAGATCGCATACGCGAACTGAACCTGCGCATCACAACACCGGGAATCTCAAACTGGGCAGCACTTCCCATTACCGCAGGGACCCTGAAAGCCATTGATGCGGAAACAAGTCTTGAGACTTATCTGCGGGAAAATCCAACACTCATTACAATTGCCGGCAATGTGGGCCTCGGCAAAAGTACCCTCACTGCTCTCATGGAACGTTCCCTTAAAATTGGTGGGCTTTACGAAAATCCTGAGGATAATCCGCTTCTTGAAAAATTTCTCGCGGACAAGCCGCGCTACTGTTATGACCTGCAGATGCACTTTCTGAATATGCGCGCGGAGCTTCAGATCCACGGGCACAATCAAAGAGCCAGCTTCGTCATGGACCGCTCCCTACCCGAAGATCTTCTTGTATTTTGCTACCAGTTCCACAAGGACGGGCATCTGACAACGAAACAACTGGATCTTCTCACCACGGAATTCAAACGCACATCGGATCGGATTCCCCAATCGGATCTTATGATTGTGCTCAAAGGTACACCTGACCTTGCCTGGAGCCGCATTTGCGCTCGTGGTCGCCTCATGGAAATGGAAGGCGGCTGGGTTAAAAGCGAAATCGACAGCTTGAGTACATATTATGATACTTATGCGACGGACGTTGTAAAATACGGCTTCCACAAGGGCCGGGTACTTGAAATCGACGTAAATATACTTGATTTTACCAACCGCATCCACGTCGGATACATTTTCGAACAAATCCTCAAAGCCCTGCAGAATTAATTTTCACTTTTCACTAGACCGCTTACGGAATAAAATGATCGAAATCTAAAAAGTGAGTATTTTTTCAAGTTTTTGTAATTTTACATTGATATTAGACAGCTTGCGGAAAAAAAGGATCGAAATTGGGAAATTGAATTAAAAATTACGCCCTGTTCCTGACCCTGTTTGCCTGACTACCTGAGTCCCTGTTAAAAAATTTCAGGGATACAGGTAAGGTGTAGCAGGAACAGGACAGTCAGGGGGTGCTGACTGACTTCCTGTTAAAATAATCAAGGATCCAGGAAATCAGTAGCAGCAACAGGAAAACAGGGGGATCATTCCTGAAGCATTTCTTTAGAATAACTCACAATCGTATTACTCAGGAAGCGGTATAGATGTTTATGACCTGATCCTGATACTGTTTGCCTGACTACCTGAGTCCCTGTTAAAAAAATCAGGGATACAGGAAATCAGTAGCAGTAGCAGGAAAACAGGGGGCTCATTCCTGAAGCATTTCTTTAAAACGAGTCACTATCGTATTACTCCGAAAGCGGTCTAGCGGCAATGCTGCTCGGTTAAGGCGTATTAGTTGATATTGTTAACAAAAACAAGAATAATAAGTATTAGCAAAAATATTCAGGGAGTCAGAATCAGGAGCAGTATCAGGATACAGGGTCTTGTTCCTGAAGGTGTATATGCAAATACTGAATTGAAATCGATCTTTATTTAACAAAACACTCACCTTCAAAGTAAACGCCCTGCTCCTGACCCCTGTTTTCCTGAATTCCTGTCTACCTGTAATTATTATACAAGATTGTATTTATTGACTAATTCACTAGGAAGTTCACTAACCGATCAGCATTGGGTCTAGCGGGTTATTTCCTGAGAGAATGTGGCAACGTTGCCTGCTTCATCCATGATGCGGACGGAGACAATATGAGTGCCTTTTTTGAGGCCAGCAGGAAGGTCGACGGTGAATTCTTCAGCATTTGAGTCAAACATACCGTCTTTGGGCATTACAATGCGCCAGTGATGACCGATTTTCACGGAAACTGCTGTGAGCCGGCTGAGATTATCTTTTGCACTGAAAGTCAATTTATTACCGGCAACTCTGAGAGCTGTAAGCAACGGTGCTGTGTTGTCAACCACCAGTTTCTGGCTGACAAGAGAAGATTTAAGTGCTGTGCCTCCAGCATTGGAAGGACTATCGTCGACTTCCACTTTCACTTCGTAAATTCCATCGGGATAATGAAGGGCCTGCCATTTGTATGAAGTTGAAGTTACAGGTTTTTTACCGGAAAGAAGGCGCCAGTTTTTCTCTCCAACGCGTCGGTAAAACACGCGGAAATAGTGCATGTCGCCATCGGGATTATAGAATTTCCAGTTAATATAGATGTCGCCATTTCGTAAACCTGGTTTTGCAAGGAGAGACGGATCAAGGCGAAGCATTCCACTTCCGCCCACGGCTCCGGAAAATGCGATATCCATAAGTCTGGGCATCATGTTTGCGGGGAGGAAGAATACTTTGACAGCATTCACGCGGGCTTTGGAGCCTGCGGGCCAGGTAATGCGGAACTGGAAGAACCGGGCAGCGGGGCCTTTAACCGGGGAAGCAGTGAAACCGCCGGGAACAAGTTTACCACCAGCCTGTTTCATCCAGGGGTTCCAGAGTTTGTCGTCTTTCGGGTCGTTTACAGTTCCGGTTCTGGTCTCGACGTCAACATTTCCACCGGTGACATTTATCATAAACATGCCAAAAGAACTGGCTCGTGTGGCATCCATCACTTTACTTTCGTAAGTGACTTTGTCTTTGCCGTCACGCAACAGGCGGTAGCATGCGGCCCCGTCTCCAGTTACAGCAATACCCTGTTTTTCATCAATTAGAATATAATCAAGAACCTGTCGTTCCTCGGTTTCAAGCATAATTGCCCCGGAATAATCTACGGGATTTATCTGGTAAATCTGTCCACTCTGACCGTCACTTGCATGAATAAATCCTCCGGAGAATTGAACTTTCGTAAAGAATCCACTACGCAAAGAAAGCAGGATTTCCGGTTCGTTATCGTCTCCGATTGTATAAACACTGCCACTTCCATTGGCGACTTTCCGACGCTGGAAAACCATCCGGGCATTTGCCATAAGGGGTGCAGGACTAGGGGGCGCAGTTCTGAAACTGCTTGGATTTGAACTGTAGGATGTAGTAGCTCTGTATGTCAGATTGTTTACTGCTACAAATATCTTTTTATTTTTATATTCTATTGAGCGAACTTCATTACCTTTGAAATCGTACAAAAGTTGATGAGTGGCTTTTGCTCCGGTTTTAATCCGGTATAGTCTTGCTTTGGGAGCTGTACCTGCGAGAATGTAGCCGGGTTTTTCCACCGCAAGGGAAAGAATATGTTCCTGGCCTGCATCCCAGATTTTCTCTGACTTTCCCGTATCCGGGTTGATGCGGAAGAGTTCTGATTTCGGTCCCGTTCCGGCATAAAGCCATGTGCCGTCATACACAAGAGCCCATATGTGCGCTGCCGGAAGTTTAGCGATGATTTTCATCTTTCCGGTCTGGGTAATACGATATATCTGACCATTGGGAATTGTAGCAACAGCAAGATCACCATTTTTCAGTTCCGTTATGGATGTAACGAGAACTTCCGCCTTAAGATCCGCAATTTTAACAAGTTTTGTTCCGTCCAGACGCCACATAGCAGCAAAGTCACCACTACCGACGAATATTTTACCGTTCTTAGTACGGGTTACGGTGTAGAAAAGGCCGGGAACCTTATCACTGGTCTCCGTTTTCACTGCCCGGAGGCCTGGTATAAGCCCACCCGTAGATGGGAGCATAGCGCCCTGACTTTTTCCACCTTTGAAATCCATGTACTTTTCAAAATGCCACTGACGGGTTGTGGACGCCCCCGCAGCGAAAGACAACACTGAAATTAAAGTAAAAATTGTAGTTTTATACATCATCTTGCCTCATTTTCTGACTGTTTAACTGTAGTTTCAATAATTGTTCGCCCCATGACGATTTCCGGGATCCTGAGGGTTTTACTCATTTGAGTCTGCATAACAGCAGGTTTCTCGGACTCGGAAGTTCTTACAAGAGTATCCAGAACACTGAGTGGGACATGTCTCACCATCTTACCGTCGATTCCAATTGCCGGAGATGGTGTTTTAATTGTCAAAACAAGGTTGTGACTATCGATGGACTTACTGATATAGTTTACAAGTTGGTCTATATTTTCAGGATTTGCCTCATCAATAGACATTTCACGACCGCCGGTAACCTGAATCCAGATTCGGTTTCCCCGGAAGGATTCCGGCAGCGTGACGGAAAATGACTTCTGGACTTCTTCACCAACTTCGGGCTTGAGAGTTACATCAACGCGAAAAGCCTTCCCTATACGCACAAGGGGAGCGGATGTTTTGACTGATTTAATTCTATAGGAATTAAGACCGGTTACAACCATGGCTTTTACTTTCACGCTTTCAACAGCCATGCGTTTCCAGGGATTGTTCATAAGCAGATTCATTGCAATCTCACCGCGCAAAGCGTAAGCATTTGCAAGTCCACCCCAGAATGCATAACCCAGAGAAAGACCCCGGGAGGAAGAGAAATAATCAGTGAAGGTTATCGGTTTGAGGCCCTTCATTTTAAACTCATAGTTTATAGTATAGGTCAAATCCGTAAGGTTCTGCTGACTACGAGCCAGAGCAATTCGAACAATACCGTTTATGTAGTTGGGTGTAAGAAAACGATTCTGTGCAATTTCAAAATTGTATTTGAACTTTTCACCCTTGGAAGCAACTTCCACAGTCATGGGGATTGCACCAGGGTTCATGCTTTTGTCAATAACGACAGTAGCTTGCTCGTCTTTAATCAGGGCTCCGGATGGTTTGAGTAAAGCACCAAGCTTCATTGAACTGGACTGCCGGGCAATAACCGTGTGAATGAACGCATGGCCTGCAGGAAGTAAAGTCTCACCCATTGTAAGGAAAGGATGCGAAAAAACTGCAATACGATTTCCAATAATGTGAGTTACGGTACCTATTGCCTGAAGATTGATATCTCCGCGAACAAGCCAGATCCCAACAGCTCCTCCGGGTTCGTAATCTTTCACGACAGCATTTGCTACGGTTCCCGCAGGCATTACGGGGCCGAGTTTTGCGAAAGCAGGAAACAGTGCTGAGAAAACTCCAGGGGTCATCCCGGAAACGGAGAGGGCCATCTGCAGGGGCACAATGGATCGGGTTTTTGTGCGGGCAGCAAACATTGCTGCAGAAGCGGCTCTCGTCTTCCCGAAATAAGATGCAACAGACTGATTTTTTGCCATACCCCAGGGATTAACTCCACGGAGGGGACGTTTAATTGTTTTCACAATATCTTCAGCAGGAGTCAACATAGCAATTGGATCTTTGGAAAACCCATAGCCATACCCGAGTCCCCCGGCAAATTTACCATTTATATAAATTGGGGAACCACTCATACCTGCAATAACCCCCGCATGCTTAAGTATGGGATGCTTACAGCGAACCAGAATCAGATCCTGATTAAGCATGGCTTTGGGCATTACAGAAATGACTTCGACATCAAATTTTACTGGTTTAGTACCAGCAAAAACCGTCAGGCCGTAGCCCTTCATGCCCGGTTTGAGCTCACTTGTCTTCAGAATACCGCTGGGAGCAGCACTCAAAAGCATTGTCATCATTAGAACCTGAAGCATTATCTAAACCCTTTCTATGATTTCTATCCGGAAATTCGGAAATATCCGGTTTTACTCACTCAAACGTGATTATTTACCCGCAGGTGGTGTAATAACGTAAAATCTTCTGTCCGTAAGCAGCCCGATATTGTTTCCCGGAAGGCGCCGGAAATTGGCTTTGGAGGGTGTTTCCGGAAGCATGGCGCTCCACCGAACAGCACCTTTGTAATCCAAAGATGCCATTACGGAGTTTGAATACAGAAAAACAAAATCCCCTGAATCGGTCTGGTAATGGGCTCTGATTTGCGTGGAAACAATATCTATAATCCACTCAAGGGTGCCCTTCTCATAATCAAAATAACCAAACCAGTTCTTTTCGAAAATCAAATACATTCCACGATGAAGAGGATGAGGGATAACGTTGATCGGATTCTTCGGTAGAATATGCTGTTTTTCTAAAAGGCCAGTTTCACCGTTTACGATTTGAAGTTGGTTACCGTTTTTAAGGGTATATACTTTACCTTCCGGAAGCCACCCATAGAATGCTGAAGTATGCAATGGGCCAAAGATTTTTCTTGACCAGACAACTTCGCCGGACGTCCATCTTCTTGCCTCAACTGTATTATTGTTTACCTGAACAAGAAAATTCTCAGAAACACTGTAATGCCTTTCGGACAAAAACGAAGCACTGAGAAGTTTCATCCATTTCATTGTGCCATCTGCGTCGAGGAGAGCAAGATAGTTGGCATTACGCACCATAATTTGCCCGGCACCTGTCACATGAAAACCAGATATCCGAAATGGAAGATTTATCGTACGCTTGCGCACACCACTGCGTGAATAAAAATAAAGTTTATCGTAATCGCCAGTCACAAGCTCGCCATCCGGAGTGAGGCCAAGGTGCTTTAGCGAAAATGCAGGGATCACCTCAAGGCGATGACGGGACTGAGATTGAAAGAGGGATTCCACCCTGTATTTGCTTGAGTGCCTAACGGGGTAATAAGAATTGCCATCGTCGCAATTCCAGTAATATTGGGCATTAAAGAAGAAAGACCTGTCGAGCCACCCACCAAAAGTCCTGACCTGTGCTCGTGGGGCAACAGAAATTACTCGGATAAGATCCGGATTTGTGGCACTGTTTGAGGTATCCATAACCGCCACAAGGCGGAAAGGGTTACTGAAAACAAGCGCATAAAGAACAAACCATCCCATGGGTTTTTCCTTTCAGATTATCCGGCCCTGAACACCGGTTGCAGCAGGTTTGCTTTTAACATGGAAAAGCTTTTCTATACAATCACAAATTTAAACAGTTACTGATAAATTAGATCCGGGAAAAGGGATTTTTGTATTAATATTGGCTGCAAAACCGATTGGTCTTGACATTGAAGCTGAAATTCCCTTACTATCAATGCCCGATGATGTCTTAAGTTTACAATAACCACTTTTCTCTTACGGAGGCATACAGTGTCAGACGATAATGAAAAACCAGATCTGAAAGCGCGACTTGGACGAAAAAGACTCGGAAGAACCGGATCCGTTAAAAACCTTGAGCAGGAATCCGGAGCATCAATGGATAGTTACCGTGGGTCAGCCCCCAGTGGTGAAATGCCCGCTGTAACACCTCAGGCACCGGGAAGTTTCCCTCCGGCATCCGCCCCTTCCGCACCCCAGCAGGAAGTATCTTTTGGCGCCCCGGCTCCCGTAGCAGCACAGCCCGCCCCGTTGCCAGAATTCAACTTTGACCCCAACATGGGTAAAAAGACAAAGATGGTTACTATTATTGTAGCGATCGCTGTTGGTCTTCCCGCATTCGGTATCGGATACTGCGGTGGACATCGTATAGAGCAGAACAAACTTGCGAACATGGCAACAAAGGACTCAAAGAACATCATCATTGACCTTGGTGAAGTAAATAAATCCTACTCTCAGGTTAGCTCTCTGTTCACAAGTCCTCCGGAAAAACTTTCTGAGTGGGTAACAAAATTCCCTCAGACAACGATTAAGACACCGGATCTTTCCCTTTTAGGTAAAGCAAAACTTAACTACATTCCTCTGCCGCGTCAGCGCAGGCAGTTTATGAATGACCTCCTCAGTTACTACAGTGCCATATTGCTATTCAATCAATACTACATTGATTTTACAAATTATATTGACACAAATCTGAAGCCTATGTCTGAGCTTCTTAAGCTCATTGATGCAGCTCCAGGAAAAACTCTCATGGAAAAGATGAACAGTTTCCTTCGTACCACAAGTAAGGACAGACAGGCAAAACTGACATCCACCAAGGGTGCAAAATTCATCGTTCTTATTGATGGTCATGTAAGAAGATCCTACATTCTTCCTTTCGATCCTAATTTGAAAGCATGCCCGGAAGAAGAAGTAAACTGCACTTGTGATGGGAAAAATTGCAAACCCAAATGTGAAGCAAAATGCGGTGAGCATCTTAAGATTTACAAATATGACAGCAAGGAATTTTCCTTCAGCCCCGTTAAAAAAGACCTTAATTTCAAAGATGCCAGAGTCGCTATTCCCCTTGAAAGCATTGGAAAACACCCAATCGCCGAAATCATCCAGTGGGAAATCAAACTTCCCCTTGAGCATTTCGTAGGGATTGCAGCCCAGAAATTTGGCAATCTGAGTAAACTCAGCAAACAACTTGAAGGCTTCATGAAAAACGTGTTCACCACCATCGAAGACGCCTCCAAACGCAAAACACGCGGATTTTTCTAGTCTTTCGCGAAAGCAAAGTAGACCACCCTTCAGCGTTTTCCTCTTTTTACCTCAACTTTTTGTAGATATTAGATGTTTATGACCTGACCCAGTCCCTGTTTACCTGACTGTCTGACTCCCTGTTAAATAGTTACTGTCCTGAAATACAGTTTTTCAAATTTTTTGCCCAATTTTTGCTCAGGACAGTAACCGCAAGGTGTTGAATTTATTGTAGTGGCCTGTTAGGATTTTTAATAAAATCCTTCGCGAAGCGAATTACAGGACACGAACTAAGTATTTCAAGTAACCAGGAAATCAGTTGCAGGAACAGGAAGACAGGGGCCTTTCCTGAAGCATTTTTTTAAACGAGTCACAATCGTATTACTCAGGAAGCGGTATAAGCAGTATAAAATTGAATGGTCATTGAAATGATCTCTTAAAAGTGAAGTTGCCAGAGTCGATATAATGATTAAAGAAGTGTGTGACCATCTGATTTTAAAAGATCAAATGATCGCATAAGTTCTGAGCTCATTTTTAAATGGTGTAAATGTCTCGGAACAAAATCTGAAATGCGCAAGACGATTAGTCGGAGGTTTTTATGTGTGCTCAAAGCAGCAATCTTATGGTTGATATTCCGGATGTGCTCCCTGTTTTACCCCTCAGGAATGCAGTTTTATTTCCGGGTTCGATAATTCCGATAGATGTGGGCCGGAAAAAAAGTGTCAAACTTGTTGAAGAGGTTCTTAGTCGAGAAAAACCTCTCATCGGCATTTTATCTCAGAAAGATCCTTCCGTTGAAAATCCTCAGGAAGATGACCTTTTCACCGTTGGAACTGTCGCCCGTATTTTAAAAGTCATTAAACTGACAAAAGACAACTACAGCGTTATCATTCAGGGAATTGCCCGGTTCGAACTTCTAGGATTCATTGGTCGAGAGCCGTATATTTCAGCAAAAATACTCCCCATACCTGATGACTTCGAAACCCCATCCATTGACGAGGAAACGGATGAAGAACTTGTAAAGGTGCAGGTTGAATCTCTGATGCAGGGAGTGCGTGAGATAGCCAAACGCGTTATTAAACTCATGCCTGATGTTCCCAATGAAGCTACATCCCTCATTGATTCAGTGACAGAACCGGGACAACTAGCGGATCTCATTAGTTCAAATCTTGAGCTACCCCTGGAAGAAAAACAAAAAATTCTTGAGACTTACAATGTTAAAAACAGGCTTCATCAAATCCTTCTGTACTTAAACAGACAGATGGAAATCTTAAAGATTCGGGAAAAAATAAACTCTCAGGTTCAGGAGGAAATGGGGAAAAGCCAACGAGAATATGTTCTGAGGCAGCACCTGAAAGCGATAAAAGAAGAACTTGGTGAACTGGATCCCGAAGGCGGTGACATTGATGAGCTTAAAAATCGGATTAACTCTGCTAACATGTCCGAAGAAGCGAAGTCCATGGCTGTCAAACAACTTGATCGCCTTAAGATGATGTCTCCCACCAGTGCTGAATACAGCGTGACACACACGTACCTGGATTGGCTGTGTGACTTACCCTGGAGCGTATCCACAGAAGATACACTTGATATTTCAAGGGTTCGTGAAATCCTTGATGAGGATCACTATGATCTTCAGAAAATAAAAAAGCGTATCATTGAATATCTTGCAGTTCGCAAACTCAATCCAGATAAAAAAGGGCCAATTCTATGCCTGATCGGACCTCCAGGTGTGGGGAAAACCTCCCTCGGACGATCCATAGCGCGGGCTATGGGGCGAGAATTCTGGCGTATCAGTCTCGGTGGAGTGAGGGATGAAGCAGAGATCCGCGGCCACCGCAGAACTTACGTCGGTGCCCTGCCCGGTCGCATCATTCAGGGAATTCGCAAAGCAAAAGTGAATAATCCCATCTTCATGCTCGATGAAATCGATAAACTTGGACATGATTTCCGGGGGGATCCATCCAGTGCCCTCCTTGAAGTTCTGGATCCAGAACAGAACTCTACGTTCAGCGATCACTACCTTGAAGTTCAGTTTGATCTTTCAAAAGTTATGTTTATAGCTACAGCAAACATGCCTGATACTATTCCGGAGCCCCTCAGGGATCGTATGGAAGTTCTGGAACTTCCGGGATACACTCGACTCGAGAAATTCCAGATAGCAAAGCAGTACATTGTTCCGAGACAGATAAAGGAAAATGGCCTTACAAAATCCAGGATTGAAATAACCGATAACACCCTGTTGGAAATAATAGAATATTATACAAGGGAAGCTGGCGTCCGGAATCTCGAACGCACTGTGGAAGCTGTTTGTCGTGGTGTTGCGGTAATGTTTGCAGAGGAAAAACGCAAGACGAAATATATTGTCAGGCCATCTCACCTTATAGATTTTCTCGGTCCACGGAAGTTTCAGGGGCCCCAGCATGCCCTTCCTCTGGAACCCGGTGTGGCTACAGGTCTTGCATGGACTCCCACGGGAGGAGATGTCATTCACATCGAAAGTCGGCGCATGAAAGGTAGCGGAAGTCTGATGCTTACGGGACATCTGGGCGATGTCATGAAAGAGAGTGCTCAAGCTGCCCTTTCGTATATAAAATCTGAAGCGGAGCATTTAGGATTATCCCCGGATATTTTCAGTACCATCGACATTCATATTCATGTCCCCGCAGGTGCAGTACCCAAAGATGGTCCAAGTGCAGGAATTACAATGTTTTCGTCTCTTCTCAGCGTGCTGACAGATCGGAAAATCCGACATGACATTGCAATGACAGGCGAAATAACACTTCAGGGACGCATCCTCCCGGTCGGTGGAATCAAGGAAAAATCCCTTGCAGCTCACCGGGCGGGAATGACCAACCTGATTTTACCTTGGGAAAATGGAAAAGATCTCAGGGAAATCCCCGATGAAGCACTGAATGATATGGATATCCACCTTGTGAAGCATGTCAGTGAATTACCAGCCCTCATATTTGAAAAAAAAGCTAAGCCTGCAAATAAAAAGCCGAATACATCCAAATCCAAATCAGATAAAAAGTAAATCGCCCTTCGGTAAATTCAATTTTTATCAAAATTGAGCATGTTTAAAAAAACATGCCATTCAGAACACTACAATAATTTCAAGGTCATCACTCTTAATGTCCTGTGCCTGAATTCGGCGTAAACTTGAAAAGATCGTATTACAGGACATTAACTATTTATTCTTTCCCTAATGGGAGTATATTAATAACTCAAAAGTTTTCTCTACGCTTAACAACGTATTATTAACGAAAGGACACTTCGATGCTCAGGAAGTTCATTTTAATAACTGCTGCAGTTACTGCCATTTCCGGTTGCGATGACGATTCATCCAACAACACCAACAATACTAACAACACAAATAACACAAACAACACTAATGCAGTATGTGGCGATGGACTGGTTACCGGGGATGAAGAATGTGACGAAACAGGTACTTCAGAATGTACTGAAATTGGGTATTACGGCGGTTCCCTGAGTTGTGGAAATGACTGCATGTGGAATACAGTGGACTGTGAAAGCTACGGTCGCTGTGGTGATGGGACTCTGAATACTGCTTTTTCTGAGCAATGTGATGATGGTGAACTAAACGCCGACGTCGCTGATGCATGTCGAACGGACTGCCGCCTTCCGCGTTGTGGTGACGCCATCGCCGATACAGAGGAAGAATGCGATCTGGGGGAAGACAACTCTGATGAACCCGATTCCGGATGCCGCCTTGACTGCACTCTGCCTTTCTGCGGTGACAACATCGTTGATTCACTGACGGGCGAAGAATGCGATTTCGGTGAGCTAAACGGCGCATTCCCCAACAGTTGTCGAAGCGACTGTTCCCTTCCTTTTTGTGGCGACGGAATCACTGATACAAATTATAGTGAGCAGTGTGATACTGGCGTTTTGGGAACCGTTGATGGCTGTTCAGACACCTGCCAGATCGAAATGGGGTGGTCATGCATGACTAACGCCATTCCTTCAGTATGTACCGCCGGGTGCGGCGACGGTCTTTTGCGTGGTGCAGAAACTACAGCAGGGCATTGCGACGACGGAAATGACGATAACGGTGACGGTTGCAGCTCCACCTGCATGGTTGAACTTGGCTGGCTTTGTGACACGACAAATACCGAAGCTCCATCAATATGTGTTCCCGGGTGCGGCGACGGTCTATTAGTGGGAAATGAACTTGAAGCGGGACGATGCGACGATGCGAACGTCAATCCTAACGACGGTTGCAGTCCCACATGCACCGTTGAAGCCGGATGGACCTGTACCGGTGCCCCTTCCATTTGTACTCAGCAATAAACATCTCCCTCCAAACTTGATTTTTAAACGGTTTCATGGCATTAAAAAATCCGGCGTTTTTTAAGAAACAAAAACGCTTCTTTAAGTTCGACTTCGCGAATAGCGCGTTTTTGCGAAACAAAAACGCTTCTTTAAGTTCGACTTCGCGAATAGCGCGTTTTTGCGAAACAAAAACGCTTCTTTAAGGATTCAAATGTTATTTTATACTTTAAATGAAGACTTGGAAGATGACGTACGATACACATCCCTCGGTATCAACTGGACCCGATTTGCAGTCGGTCTGGTATTGCTTACCCTGAGCGGACTAACTGTTTTCGCCCATTTCTTCCCTGATGCCGCTTACCATCCGGAATATAAACTACCGGCAGCATGGATAATGTATACAATCGCCGGTTTCATCTTTTTTATCAGCATGGCAGTTTTCCGCTCAAGTCTCGGTGTTGTTACCTGCAAAAATTGCGGGGTTCCCCTGGATTTTTCCGAAGTCTATTTCCCCCTTGAAGCGGATTCTCGTGTTGTCGCAGCAGTAACGCAGGAACACGCCAATGCTATAGTGGGACTCAAACGTCTTGATAATGGCTTTTCACGCATGCACCTCAAGTTGTTTTACTGCCCAAAATGCCGATTTACTGCCCGACTCGGGGCCAGCCGCATCGATCCCACTTACGGCGAAGTTTATTTCCAGCCCCTTAAAGAAATACACGGGGACAACGTCGATCTTTTCATCCGTATAGTCACCGGCAAAGACAAATAGACCACTTTCGGAATAAAAGGATCGAAACGGGAAATTGAATTAAAATTACGTTCTTTTTATTTTTAATTGATATTGAATGGTTAACCGCTGGTCCTGCCCCTGTTTACCTGACTTGCTGATTACCTGTTAAAAAAATCAGGGACACAGGCAATCAGGGAGTCAGGCGTTGATCCTTTTTATTCCAATTGAGTCTATTCTTTAT
>JAHJMN010000045.1 GCA_018821305.1 Myxococcota bacterium | reverse complement strand
ATTTTTTTAACAGGAACTCAGGTAGTCAGGCAAACAGGATCAGGATCAGGTCATAAACATACAACATCAATGCATAATAACAAATGGTTGTGATGAAAACATACACTTTTCACGTTTCGATCCTTTTACTCATGAAGCGGTATAGTTAATGTTGGATTTATACGACCTGATTCTGCCACTGTTTTCTGATTTCCTGTCTTCCTGTTAAAAACAATCGGGCACAGGTAATCAGTAGCAGGATCAGGCGCTTTAAAAACAAATGGGACCTTTGAATTTACCCATTTTTCCTATACGTTTTTTATTGTAAAACTGGAAATCAACGACGCTTTTTGAGTTCAAGAAGAACAAGTTTTGCAACGGCCTTAAGTGTCTGGAAAACTCCATCACCAGTTGTCGCCACTGCTGCAAAATCAGGAACGTTCGTGGGATTAAGAAGAGATCGCAACTCATCAAATGGAGCTGCATTGGGAAGATCCTGCTTATTGTATTGAACAACATAGGGCAGTTTATCAAGATCGAAACCATGCTCTTCAAGGTTTTCACGGAGATTGTCCAGAGATTCAAGATTCGCTTCCATTCGCTCAATCTGAGAATCAGCGACAAACACAACACCATCAACACCCTTTAGAATAAGTTTGCGGCTGGCATCATAAAAGACCTGACCGGGAACTGTATAAAGATGGAAACGTGTTTTAAAACCGTGAATATCCCCCATACTTAAAGGAAGAAAATCAAAGAACAGAGTACGCTCTGTTTCCGTGGCAAGAGAGATCATCTTTCCCTTGGCATCGGGGCTGGTTTTATTGTAGATATACTGCAAATTCGTAGTTTTACCACAAAGCCCAGGGCCATAGTAAACGATCTTACAGTTGATTTCACGGGATGAATAGTTGATGAATGACATACTTCAGGCCTCAATCATCGTTAAAAAGATTGTCAATGTCATCGTCCGTAATTTCTTCAAAAATGGACGGCTGAGATGGCTGCTGTGTTTTTGATTTAATGCTGTCAAGAATTGCTTCCAGATCTTTTGAGGCCTTTTTAACCCGGAGGCGGACAAGACCCAATGACGTGTGTTGATCAAACAGCACAAGAAGAATAATCCGCTGTGCCACAATTGTTATGTGTACATTGGTGTGCTCTCCTTCATGGGTCTGACCTGTAAATTCTTTCTCAGCCAGCAATTTTGCAATTCCACCAGTAGCAGCGACATTACCGGCCGTAAGTGAAGAGAGCGAAGTGGTATCCAGTTCTTCAATCTGGCCGGCGGAGGCTATTTCTTGCCCGTTTTTGTCAATTAATAATACTGCCATCGAGTTTGAATCACGGTACAGACGTTCAACAACTATCTGTATTGCCTGATACTCCTCTACATACAATACATCCATACCAACTAACTCCTATATCCCTGAACATAATCAGGGGTGAATCAGAAGTGTAATAATCAAATCAGAAACGCCCGAAAACCGGATTTTTCCAAAATGATGCCAGTAACCCGAAAAAAAGAAATATTCATAGGGTGCTTTCTGGTTATCACTGGTTCATGTTTACCATTTACATTTAAAATTTACAATCCGAAATTGGAATTTTTTACATACATATTATTTTTTATTATGCTGATACCGCAAATCATAAAATAGATATGGAAAATCGATCCAATTTCAGGACATTATTTTCTTCCTATAAGTTTATTTCAAAAATCTTTATATGTATATTCTTTTCAATAACTGTTTTTTATGGATTTTTATCGAAAAATAACTTAATAATTCAACCGTTGGAGTAATCAGCGTTTTTTTGAATTTAGTTTTTTTTCTGCGGTTTTTTTTGCAGCAGAGTGTAACTGACCGGAGGTGCTTATGCGCTTTAAATATTTGGTATTATTCGTTTTTCTATCCATATTTGTTACTTCCTTTTCTGCGGCGGCCCAGACTAAAATCCGTTGGAATGCACTGGTAGAAGAAGATCTTGTCCGCTTTCTTCTAAGCAATAATATGGAAGAAGCACAAATGGCGGCAAAAGAACTTGGAAAAAGAAAGACGCAGTCCAGTCTGGATGAGTTACTGGGGCAACTGCTTTTGGGGCACCCTCCACGCCTTGCCATTTCAATACTTGAATCTGCGGGATCAAGGAAAAGCCCTTCTGCTTTTAAAACTTTTGTTTATTTTACATCGCACCGCAATGTAAATATGCGGATTACAGCGCTGAAAGCCCTCGCAGATATTGATACGCGTAAAGACCAGAAAATGCTTGCAGAAATTGATAGTATGATCATCCGAGCCCTTCGTGATATGAATTCCGGAGTCAGAGATACCGCAGCTTTCCTCATTGGCAAGCGTCGCATCAGAACAGCTGAAGGCGATCTGCTTAAACTTTTCAATTCAGGTTCAAAAGCCGCAATCGATGCTCTTGGGTATGTCGGGGGCATAATCACTGCTCGCACCTTCCTGATTGCCCTGGATAATAAAAAGATTTCGAAAGAAATTCTCATCAGTAGTCTCCTTACGATGCTTAAAAGGGCCGATTTCGGGCCGGAGCCCGTAAGAATTCAGATAGTCAAAGTGTTAGGAGCCCTCAACCTACCTGGTGCTCAGGATGCTCTTATTAAATATCATGGAACCGGACCGGAAAAATTCGGCAGATCCAGAAGACTTGCTTTCAAAATTTTATCCAGGTAAGAGGTTTTGAGTATGAAAAAATATCTACTTTATGTAATTACAATTATTTCCCTCGTTTCTGCAGCATGTAAACCACTTCCGCCTTTTCATCAGGACCGAGAAGCAAATAAATCCGAGCAGTTCTCCGCCATAAAAAATCGGTTACCCGATAGCGTGAAAACTCCATTGAATTCCACGGGAAAACCAATAATTATAATGCAGACTAAAATGCCAAGGGCTGCAGTCTGTGTTTCGCCTGAAACTGGTAAAGTCCTTTGGAAAACTGCCACACCTTCGGCAGTTTCCCGGTATACGATTTCCGGCACTATCGTCGCGTATTACGATTCTAAAAAAGGAATCACTGCTCTGGACATCCAGACGGGGAACGAACTGTGGACAAGCAAATTAAAACCCGGTCGGGAATTTCTTGGCATGAGCGGCGATCAAAGCGGTAAACTTGCTGTTGTATCTTACTCCAAGCAAGGGGGAAGTGCCTTGAATCAGATCTCGGAACTTACGCTCCTGAGTAGTGGAGGCAAAGTTATTTATTCTGTGGATACTCAGGGACGAATGGGGTGGCCGCTTCTTTCATCTCGTTTCATCGCTGTACCCTACCGTTCTCAGTATCTCGTTTTCATGGATCTATCTAAACCCATTGAAATTGGTCGTATTCACGTTAAAAAAGGTGAAGTTCGTTTCGTAAAACAAACCGAGAACGGCATATTCTTCGGAGATAAGAGTGGAACATACAGTCTGGCAGAAGTCCTCAAAAAAGGTTCTGATATTAAGACTTTAACTGTATCCAGCGAAATTAAAAACCTCGAGTATAAATTTGCGGCAGATCATTACAGTTCAATCATGAAGGACTACAGCGCGTACGATCTCCGTATGATGCACGGCAATTTTATTTCGACGGAAAAGGGTACCGATTTTTCTGGAAACTCTATTGTTTTCAATTTATTCAGATACTTTTTCGGTTTCTCTGTAAATAACGGAAAAGGTGTATTGAAATGGGCAGTCAGAGTTGAAGCAGAAAATCTTGCTGCTGTTGAATCTTTTGGAGATCGCCTGTTTTACATCACCGCTTCCGGTGCTATTGGCGCCCTGAACATCAGTTCAGGCGAAATCATCTGGAAAACCGAGGATATCGTTGAAAACATCCGTGGTGCTACTTTAGATCTTAATGGTTTCACACCCCCTGCTTCATCAACCACAGCTCCCATGTCGCTGCTTGACAGTCTCACCGCCGTTGCAAACGACGTCGACACACGATTCCCCCTGGCAAAACGATTTGCTATTGATGCTCTTGCTGTTGTAGGTGGCGCTGGTGTTGCTCGACTTCTCAGTATGATTACAGACCCCAGATCCTCATCTGAGTTAAAGGAAAAAGCCGAAAAGGATCTTATTGAAAGACCGGATCCCAAAGGACTCCCCCTTTATCTTAACCTGATTTCAACTTCATTCGATTTTATTAATAAGACTAGACCAAAAGCAATAATAGTTATGTCTAAAGTTCTGGCGAAACTTAAATCGCCGGAAGCTGTTCCGCTACTTTTAAAGCTTCTGGTAAGCCCTGATATTAATATAAAAGAATTAAATGCCGTTGTTGAAGCCCTGATTGAAATTGGTGATCAGAGAGCCGTAAGACCCTTCAGGGAATTCCTGCTCGCTTACCGCGCAGATCCGGAGTTTGCGAGAGACATTCATCCTCTTCAAAAAATGGCTGAAGGCCTCTTCAAAATGGGAAAGAGTGCCGAAAGACAGGTACTTACGTTCCTCTCCGAAGATCCGAGAACCCTTCCAAGACTTCAGGAATACATTTTAAGAATGCTCAAAAAAACAAGGGTTTCCACTGCAAAAAAATAAATTTTTCCTGAATGTTGGACGATATCATTAATTATGGCATTAGATTTTTTCGCAAAAAGAAAACTTAGAAAAGAAATTAAACAATTGGAGACCCAGATTGCTTCGGATAAAAGGCCGGATCTCATGCTGAGACTCGCCGGTCTATACCGCAAAATGGGAAATGATGAAGAGGCAAAAGAGCAATATTATAATGTCACAATGTCCTACCTCGAGTCCAACCGTCGGGGACAAGCAGAGGCAGTCTGCAAAAGTGTTCTTGAGTATTATCCAGGAAACAAACGATTCGAGGAACTTTTCAACTCAATAACGGGCTCATCTCTCGTGGAAAAAACCCCGGAGCCCACTTTGCCTCCTCCAGTTTCTCCGGTAGAAAAAAGCGAACAAACACAGGACGAAGATTCTGAGGACGATGAAATCGCATCAATGATGGATGAATATTCCGAACCTGAGGAATTAACCCCGGTAGCTGAATTTTCTGCCTCAAAACACTCTGCAAAAAGCGACTGGAAGGATGAAGATTCCGATCCGGATGGAAGCAGGATTCCTACACCACCATCCGGAGTTCCAAGCATCAGGAGTTCCCTTCAGGAGACTTTAAGTTCTAGATTTTCCGCAGTTTCATCTCAGGGAATGATGGGAGATGGCGATGACGAAGTCCTTGACGATGACAATTCAATGTTTGGAGGTGATTTCTTTCAGGACACAGCTCCAACGGTAACTAGAAATGATTTTGATCCTTCCGAAGTTACAAAAACAGAAGCCAAGACTCCAAGTCCTGAAGTTGTAAACCCCTCTGTATCATTATCTGAAGCACCACTCATTAGAGAATTGCCTCCCGAGATAATGAACGCGCTGCTCGAACTTGTTTCTCCCAGAACATATGATCCCGGAGAATACATCGTTCGCGAAGGCGATACGGGAACAAGTCTTTTTGTAATTCTGCAGGGCCAGGTCAACGTAACAAAACTCACATCTGGTGGTGAAGAAAATTTAATATCTTCTCTAAAAGCCGGTGATTTCTTTGGTGAATTTGCTCTCCTTGCCGATCACCGAAGACACGCTTCAATAGTCACCCTTACGGAGACTAAAGTAATTGAAATACCCAAATCAACTATTGTAGATCTTGGGAAAAAGCATCCAGAACTTTTAGATATTATAAAGAAATTCTACCGGCAAAGACTTATGGATCTTATGATTAAAAGTCTCGACTTTTTCACGCTTATTTCCAGTGAAAATCGCGAAAAGTATCTTGGAGATATCCACTTTCATCGCTTTGCTCCGCGTACACAGATCATCAGACAAGGGCAAAAAAGCGGTGGATTTTTCCTTATTTTAATCGGCGAAGTTGAAATTGTATTCACGGGGGATGCCGGTGAAAAACTTCTTGGTGTTCTGGGCGAAGGTGAATATTTTGGTGAGATGGCTCTTATGAAACGGCAGAGTGCAATGGCAACAGTAAAAAGCAAGGATGTCGTTGAACTTGTACAGATTCCTGCCAAGACATTCTTCCAGATTTTAGCAGATCATCCCCCTGTATGGCGTAAAATGCAGGAAGAAGTTAAAAAACGAGAACTCCTTGACCATTATTTCATCTCAGGAAATTCCACAGGGCCCGTTACCTATTCCTCCTGATATTTTTTTTCTCCCTTTCTCAGACTATCGCTCCACAAAAACTTTTTATTCAAACCTTTGAGAGCGTAATACTATAGTGAGTATTGTTTTTATTGATTATTGTGGCCGCATTCAATACTGCTTCAAGTGTAAATAAGAAGAAAATTTTTCTGATTGAAGCTTTTCTGAAATATCCTCGAAGACTTCTGACAGCCAGTATATTTCAACTTCTGACAAAAGATCTATAATATTTATCGCATCATCCTCATCCATTGCAAAGACATTGACCAATTCACGCCATACTTCCTTAGTTTGAGGGTGGGAACCGCCATGTTTTTCCAGTTCAGCATATTCCATCCGCTTCGATATAAGTGATTTAACTTTTTGAACCTTTTCGTATATCACTGTAACAAACCTTTATCCATGCTGTTTTCAGTTTCACGAAATGCCGATGCCGTGGACACTGGTGATTCAGTTGCAGGAAACGCCGATGATTTTTCTGGACTTACTGATTCAACTTCGCCTATCCAGGCATCTCCTTCAATTTCAGGACAAAAACCACCTGCTGCGCTGCAGTGGCTTGATTCCGTAATTGATAAAGTGGATGCTCGTCTCATGGCGTTATTGCTAAAATATTCGAGAAACGCACTTTTATCAAGTCTGAAAAATAAAGAAAATAATCGATGGTCAATATTCTCAAGGGAAATGCTTAATTTGTTACCTGAATGGGCCGCCATTACATGGCTGTTGCTTTTGAGGGCTGGTATCCAGGGGTTCGGATGCTTCGCAT
>JAHJMN010000044.1 GCA_018821305.1 Myxococcota bacterium | reverse complement strand
GCCTCCTTTGTTTGCCGTTTTCGAATACCTGACTGCATGACACCTGTCAAGACCGCCTGCGGCGCCCCTGCGGGGTTTCAGTCGTTGACAGATGCCCTGCCGCCAGGTGGGTTTTCGTTACCAAAGGAGGTGACGGAAATGCCACTTAGAATTATAGAAAAAGCAGCATCATTCAGCGCCGCAGTCATCAAACTCACACCGCACATCCGCAAATCCAGCCGTGAGCTCGCAGACCAACTGAGTCGCGCCGCAATCTCAATCACCTGCAACCTTTCAGAAGGCTCAGGACGCAGCGGTAAAGACCGTACCCACTTCTACCGAATAGCTTTCGGGTCTATTCGTGAATGTCAGGGCCTGCTACTTATTATCTCCTCACTCAACATCCTCCCTACCAACACAATCACAAACCTCACTTCCACTCTCGACGAACTCGCAGCAGTAACCTACAGACTCAAATTCTGAAATCAATTCAGAAACTATACCGCTTCCTGAGTGATACGATAGTAAGTTAATTTCAAAGAAAACCTTCAGGAAAAAGCCCCTGATTTCCTGTTCCTGCTCCTGATTTCCTGTATCCCTGAAATTTTTTAACAGGCAGACAGGCAAACAGGCTCAGGTTCAGGTCATAAACATTTAACATCAAAATAAAATTACAAAAATGGAATAAAATATTCACTTTTTTGATTTCGATCCTTCTACTCAGTAAGAGGTTTACCTGCTCAGGTTTCGGGGGTGGGGTCTGTCGGATTTGAGGGGCGACGGGTTTCACTCAGGCGGAGAAGGGCATCAAAAACCGTGCGTATTTCGTTTTCATCGTATACGTTTTCAAGATAGAGGTGAAGAGAACGGATAGATTTATCAAGGGGTTTTAAATGATCCATGACCTTTGACGGTTTTGCATTCCGGTGTTCACCGCGGCCCTGATAAACTTCTTCAAAGGCAGCTTGTTTCGTACGAACACGCTCTACGGCTTCAGTCAGTCCGAGGGCAGTTAAATCAGCAGTGAAATTGTTACAGAGATCAAGCATGTTCTTGATATGAATAGACTCTTCAGGATAGGAGTAGGACACTATATCAAGATTATTTGGAAATAAATTCAGCAAAAGGCTTTCAGCTTTTGCAACGTTTTCCGGAGATTCATTATACAGTTGGGTTCGAAGAACTCCTATGAAGTAACGAATAGCATTATCACGTTCAACATCAGCATTCTGGACCATAAAAGTATATTCTTTAGTACTCCATTCAGTGTAAGCAGAGATCAGTTCGCCTGCGGCTTTTTCTACTAATGATGCAAGGTGTTGTACAACAACATCAGAGGGCCACTTGGCCTTTGCCGCATTGATAACTTTTAAAGAGTTTTCTGCTTTCTGCCCCGGATGAAAATAACTGAGATTAAGGTTCATTTAAGGTTCCTTTCCGGCCACCCTCGGCCTGACAAAATTTTTTGTTCATGCAACCGCATGGATTGAGTCTGTAAACATAAACTATACCTTGCAGGAAATAAACCCAAAAAATGCAGAAAGATCATTGACCTGTGTGATATCCTTTTCATTGCTCAAATGCGCTCATTTTGTGCACTTAAAGTATGTGGGCTTGGCAAAATACATCAATAAAGCTAATTTGAAAACTACTGCATCTCCCGGAAGCAATATATGACAGGAAATTTGTAATCACTTCATCCATGCAATCTAAAATACAAGATTTGAAGCAGAGAGATCTTCTCCCCAGATCTTAGAAAAGAGATCCTGCACTTTATGAGGAAAAAGAAGATCTATAAAGGAAAAACACTGATATAAAAGAGATAAGAGGGAACGAAGGTGATAGTTCTCATCAAAATATTTTTACAATACCAGTCAAAAGATCTCCTGAAATTGCTTAAAATACGCCAAAAAAAAATAAATCGACAATCTTGCGTGATTAAAAATGTCGATTGAATTTTCTTCCGGGCTCACGGAGTGCTGGGAGAAACCAAATGAAAGTTATTTCGTGCCAATTGAGGAATTTGAGAAGTCGAATTCACGAAAGATCGGACTTATCAGAAGGCAAATGAAGTCGATTCAATGAAAAATCGTGCCAATTAAAGAATCTAAAGTGTCGAATTCCTGAAAAATCGGTATGTCCGATGACCCTGAAGCCTCGGTATGTGGTGAAAGAGGCCGGTTTCAGTGCTCTATGCGTGCATTAAATATCAAAAATCATGCCAAAAGTGCCTCAGAAGGCCACTGGCAACGCACAATCGACACAGGGCAAGGCTTGATCACATCAGATGAACAAACAACTAACCCCTCATCGAGCTTAAAGAGTCCAGCGCAACTTTCGATCGGCAAAATCCATCTCATGATCACATCAGAAGAAAAAACAACCAACCCCCCAGCGAGCTTGAAGAGTCCAACGCAACTTTCGATCGGCAAAATCCATCTCATGATCACATCAGAAGAAAAAACAACCAACCCCCCAGCGAGCATGAAGCGTCCAGCGCAACTTTCGATCGACTAAAACCATCTCATGATCACATCAGAAGAAAAAACAACCAACCCCCCAGCGAGCATGAAAAGCCCAGCGCAACTTTCGATCGGCATTACCAAAACCCTAAACAGTTCAACCGTAAAGTCAATTGATTTTACACTGACTCCTTCGGGATAACGTTGATCATTAAGTCATCTTACAAGACAATTTAGATCAAGTCCTGTGATTCTTTTAGACCGCTTCATGAGTAAAAGGATCGAAACGTGAAAAGTGTATGTTTTCATCACAACCATTTGTTATTATGCATTGATGTTGTATGTTTATGACCTGATCCTGATCCTGTTTGCCTGACTACCTGAGTTCCTGTTAAAAAAAT
>JAHJMN010000043.1 GCA_018821305.1 Myxococcota bacterium | reverse complement strand
GACTTCCTGTTTTCCTGTAATTATTATACGATGTTGTATTTATTAATTATTTCTTTCCAAATTTCACTAACCGATCAGCATTGGGTATAGACGAAAACTTTGAAAATCTGTATTACAGGACAGTAACTAAATAAATCGATGGATTTGCCTGTGTTTGTGGTATAAAACTACAATGTTGTATTAATGGAGGTCAATATGTATCGTTTCAGGTCTGATCTGGAGAATGCCGAGTATCTTGTTGATATAAATGTTCCTCATCTTAAACACATGATGTGCCTCAACGAAAGTTGGGAAAACCCCTGGGCGCTTTTACGGCATGATCTTATCCGGCGCATTGATGGAGTTAATCTCAACAGATATTACGATCCTGTTACTGCAGAGTTGAAATCAAGCCTTGCATCATATTTTGGCCACGGCATAACTCCGGCTAATCTGGCTTTCGGCAACGGCGCCGATGAAATGCTTTATTTCATTTTTACGGCAGTTCGCGAAAACAAAGGAAACTACGCACTTTCTCTTGCACCGAGTTATTTTGATTATACATCCTACTGTACCAGCGTTGGTCTCGGTGTAAAATATTGCGACTTGAATGAAAATTTTAAGTTTGATCCGGTAAAGTACATCGCACTTTCAGAGGATCCTGAATGCAGGCTGTGCATTTTATGTAATCCTAACAATCCAACGGGGAATCTGTTTCCTTCCGAGGATCTGGAATATGTTCTGCAAAACACTCATAAGCCCGTTTTACTTGATGAAACTTATTTTGAGTTCAGTGGCGTCAGTTTTGCGGACAAACTGTCAAAATATCCTAATCTGATCATAGTTCGCTCATTTTCCAAGGCTTTTGCATCTGCGGGATTGCGTTTCGGCTACATGGTGTCCAGTGAAGAGAATATTCGTGAAATATCAAAAACGATGACGGCATTTCACTCAAGTTTGCTTATTCAATGCTTTGCTCTGGTAATGCTTGAGAATCTTGATGTCTTCCGAAAACTTGTGGCAATGACGATAGATGGACGTGATTATATTTTAAAGAGCTTACTTGAGATTGATGGTGTAAAAGCTCTTGAAACAAGTACCAATTTTACCCCTTTCCGGATCGGAAACAGAACGAAGGACCTTTTCGAATTTCTTAAAACACGGGATTTTGCTGTAAGGCTTGTGGGGAATCATCCATCATTCACAGAATATCTCAGGGTTACTCCCCAATCTCCGGCAATAAACAGGAAATTTATTTGTACCGTTAAAGAATTTGCAGGTTGAGCATGCGATTTTTACTTTTTACAGCGTTTTTGTTAAGTGGTGTCGCCGGGGTTTCAGCTCAGGATATCAAAGATGTGAAGTCAGACAATTCGGATAAAGGCCTGAAAACAAAAACCACCGATGGGCAAGATCCTGATGTTGGAGCAAAACCGAAAGAAGGGGCCAATAATCCCGATGACAAGACGATCACTATAAAACTTCGTGGTTCATCGGTGGTTGTTTTTGCGGGGAATATTGAAAGGGCTTCCATAAAACTTCCTTCAAAGCCTGTTAAGTTTCAATTGAAAGGCAAGCGTTTTTACGCGGCATGCCGAAAAAATGGTCTGATTATTGTTGATTTTTCCGATAGTTATCGACCATACATATACAAGATTCTGGATGCAGGAAAGGATGTTGTGGATTTCACCCTCACGGGGGACACTGTATCAGTTATCTCCGCAGTTTTTTCCATGAATGCTCATGCAGTTTCGGACTCTGGCGGGCCCGTTTCACTTGTTGATGCCATAACCGCAGGAAAAATCGATGCCGGACGCATTACCGGTACTCCAGGAAAATTTGCAGGGACAATTGTCAGTGTTTCCCATGGATTTGCTGTATTTACAATTGCTCCGGATACTCAGATCCGTGAAGGTGATCGTGTGGAAGTCCGGACTGAAAGACAATCAACAGGATTACCATTTAAAACCCTGGGTATCCAGGGAAGGAAATCACGGGTGATTTGTGTTGCAAATATAGTAGAAATACGTTCAACGAGAGCGGTTTTCGAGCTTGGCAGAGGCGATAATCCTGAAATTGGAGATAATGTGTATTTCTCCGAAAGGCCGGTAACCGGTTCAAGGTACATGCCATCCAGAGTTGGAGGTATCTATCGTTTGGGAATCGAATTTATACCGGTTTTTGGCGGTTCAGGCGGTGATGACAACGCATATCTCAGCGGTCTTATACTTGCCCGGGCGTCTGTTCATTTTCGGCGTCCCTTTTCTATTGCGGTTGGCGTTACGCCTTTCCAGTTCGCTGGCTCGTCTGACTTTTCACTTTCAAAGTATACTGGCGCCAATATGTATGGTCTTTTTACCTATGAAGTCGATCAGTTCGCAATTGGTCTCGGGTTTGGTTACCAGCAGCCTGTTTTGCATGGAGAAAATCCACATAATCGACAGGGGGTTACACTGGTTCAGTATTTGAGACTGGGATCGCAGGATGGATTGAATCTTACAGGAGAGCTTCATGCTGTATACAGCGATGATAACGAAGAAAAATCCCGTCGTGCCATGATGGGAATGTTAAAAATTGATTTAAACGTACCTCTAACAGATTCCATTACTTTTTTCAGTCGTTACATGGGCGACGGGCGTACTCTCATTCATTTTTCTGGTGGTCTTAAAACCATGCTTTCCGGGAAAGGCGGGAGCGGCACTGTCATTATTCCCGTTACAATCGGTTATACAAGTATGACACCGTGGTATGATTCAGAATCAAAACACAAAATTCAGGGCAGTTCCTTCAGTATCGGAATTGAGAAAGTGTTTTGATATGGCATTTCTCACTCTGATTTATACTCTGATGACAACTTCCCCCGATGTTTGCACAGGGATTTCTCCGGATGGGCTCATGAAAGCCTTCTGTATCCAGAACCATGTACGAATAGAAAAAAACTGCCGTCAAAAACAGAACCTGGTGTTCCGTAGTACCATTGTAAAAACGATCTTTGCGGGGGAAATGCTTTTCATTGCGACTAAAAAACATGGTGTTTACATTTATTTAAGGGGATTATCAGGTTCTTACAGTTTGAAATGGACTGTGCCTCATGATGGATTAATCCATACCATTTCCTGGGATGGGAAATATCTTTTCATTGTTGATATCAAATTTAAATCTTCAGTATACAGGGAAACCAATGCGGGATTTAATTTGTGGCGAGAGGGTCAATATACCACGGAGAGCGTTCGAAAGAAGGAAGACTCTCGCTTTAAAGTTCGCGGAAAGGTTGTTTCCGTAGAGCGAGGGAGTGCGAAGATAAATGTGGGGCGAAACCATGGATTAGCCGAAGGGGATTCCCTTGAAATTATTTCCATAAGGAAAAAAAGGGTTTGGGACCCTATTAAGTCATCCTGGAAAACAGTTGAAGTAAGTCGCAGGCAGTCTATTAATGATATAAAAACATTAATGGATTTCAGTTGTTATATTGAGCTCAAGTTGAATCAGGACATTAGAGTGGGAGATCAGGTACGATATACTACATTATCTCCTACGGGGCCGGCAAAAGCCCGTAAGTGGCCAGGATTGCACCAGTTTTATCTTGAATTTGGGCCTGGACTTATGCTCGGTGAGCCCAGTGTGCTCCTCCGCGGGCACTACAGGTATGATTTTCCGGGAATTTTCACATTGAAAACCGGTGGGTACACTTTGAATTTTAATGATGCTAAAATGATAAATGGCTATATCCATGGTGGAATTTCGCTTGATTACTTTGAGGTGGGCATTGGCGGTGGTTTCCTGAGGTTCTCCGGCGGAAGCGAAGAGGGCGTTCTTAATCAATATGACAAGAAGGTTCTGCACAAAAATTATGTGGATTATTCAGCATCAAGTGCCAGTTTTATGAAACCTTACTTTTCGAGTTATGCCCGAATCGGGGCCATTGACGGTCTTAAATTTGAACTTGGCATTAGAACTACAGGGCGGGATTTTGCTGGAATCTGGGCTTATCTTCAGATAGTTGCGAATATTCATACACTTTTTCTGGATTTTGATTTCCTCGTTGTGGAAGAAATAAAGGACATAGGATATGTCAACAACATAAATATGGACCACATAAGTATGCTCATCAGGATTGGTGACAGGATTCGGCTGTTTGGAAACGGTGGCTCCAATACACTGTTTCTTAACCTGATGTTCGGCTGGCAGATGATTGATTATTATGGTGTAAATGGTGTGTCAACGTCATTTTCCGCAGGCATGGAATACCGTCTTTAACATGAGAGATCTCTCTTACTTTATCCCTGAAAATTTACCAGAATGTGCATAGTAAAAACAAAGATAGTGTTTTATCTAACTTATTGTAAATAAACGACTAAATAATGTGGGCGTGTGTGCGATTTTGTCTGCATTTCAAACGTTAATTAAGTCACAAATTATATTTTTGCAGTTTTTCACAAATACCCTTCAAGATTAGTCAGTAATTACCGATTTTTCTCACTACCATTTGCAATTTGAATTGAAAATTCATATTAATGCCACGGTTTACGAGAAAGAGACTTACAGATAGGACAATTGCTTGTGATTGTCAGCTAAACAAATGTATGCCGGACTGAAACCGGTAAGGAGGACTCAATGAAATCCATATTTAAATTGGCCATTATTATTGCCGTTATGTCCACAGCTACGGTGTCTTTTGCAGACCCACCGGAAGGTGCAGCAAAACCCGCTGAAGGTGCTGCACAGCCTGCAGAAACAGCAAAACCTGCGGAGCCGGCAAAACCCGCAGAAGAACCAGCAAAACCAATCGCGAAGATCGAACCGGAAGCAAAAATCGTTAAGGCTCCGGATGCAGTCCCAGCGAAAAAAGCAAGTCAGTCTGGGTGGAAACTTTCAATCAACGGTTTCATGCGCGGAGATGCCACATATAATCTCGGTCGCGTGTTCATGATTGACAGCCCCATGTTTGCTCATCCAGAGTCCGCAACGGAATTTCGTGAGAAAAGCCTGAGTTTTTCTGCCCGCTTTTCCAGACTCAAGTTCACTGCTACAGCTCCTGAAGTTTCAGGTTTTACGCCCTACGGTGTAATTGAAGGTGATTTTTATGGCAACCTTCCGGACAGCGGAACATCCATTCGCCAGAGCCAGTTCCGTATGCGCCTTGCCTATGCAGCATTGAAAAACAAAAACTTCGACATCCGCTTTGGTAACGACTGGATGGTAGCGGCTCCGAATTTTGCAAATGCTTTAGAGCCCTTCAATCTATGGGGGCAGGGAAATCTCTGGATGCGCTATCCTCAAATCAGCGTTCGCAGCGCTTTTGAGCTTTCAACAGGTTTGAAACTTCATATAGAAGGAAGTGTCGGTCAGAACATGGGGAACGATTCTCCCCGGAGTACAGTTATTCCTCAGGGTGGCATTGGGGAAAGCACAGGACTTCCCGTTGTCCAGGGTCGTGCCGGTGTAAGTTTCAAAAATGCTGATATGCATGTAGTCGTAGGTGGAAGTGCAAGCTGGCAGAAATTGAAGCTCTCTGAGCATGGTGACGCAACAACTGCTGCTGCTTTCGAAGGCAGTGATGATGATGAGCAGACCGCTTACTTTATTGCAGCGGATCTCATGGCCAGTTTAAAAATAAATAAAGATATTACAGCTACAGTGACTGCCGAATTCTATAAAGGTCAGGGTGCAGCCATGTACTGGGGGGCAATTTTAATGGGTCCAGTAAACATTACAGATACAACAACTGCTGGTGCTGGAGTGGCGAATATTGTTCGCTCCACTGGCTTCTTTGCTGATCTCAAAGTGACCCTTCCCTTGAACTTCACATTCTTTGCCGGTTTAGGTATGGATAAAGTAAAAGAAGAAGACGTTCCAGATACGACTACATCTAGAATTTCAAACACCATGATCTATGGTGGATTCAATTACAGTTTCAAGAGCGATAATAAAACCTGGCTCATCTTAGGTGCCGGAGCATCCATGCTTACAACAGAATTTAGAGGTGGCGCTGAAGATGGAAAGGCAAAATCCTTCCACCTCATGGCCGCCATCCCCTTCTAATTTTTCATATTTTTGTTAAAACTCAGTAACCTTTATTAGTTAGTTCGTGTCCGGAAATTCGCTTCGCGAAGAATTTTATTAAAAATTCTATCCGGCCACTAGTAATAAATTCAACACCTTGCGGTTACTGTCCTGAGCAAAAATCGGGCGAAAAATTTGATTTTCGGTATTTCAGG
>JAHJMN010000042.1 GCA_018821305.1 Myxococcota bacterium | reverse complement strand
GGAAGGCCGATTTCATCACGCGGACGGCCAGCGAGAAAACCACCACCCCCGATCGATTAAGAAGGGACGACGATGGACCTCACAAAGGCCCCGATCAAAAATACAAATAGCCGGAATATAATCACGCCGACCTCAATCGACTCCTCGAATCGCCGAATGGCAATCACCCCGCCCTCAATCAAATCCTCGAATCCGACTTCGATGTTGAATCTGCGGATCATGAGCCTGTGGCCACACAGGCGAAAGTTTATCAGCCCGGCTCGTGAGAGCCGGGACGGCGCCGGGGTAATCACATAGACGTGAATGACATCACCCGCGAATCCGAATATGATCCTGAATCCGCGGATCATGAGCCTTTTCCTCTTCCTTGCGCCGCCTGAGGCGGCGCAAGGAAGAGGAAAAGGGGCGGGTGAGGAACGCTTAACCCAGAGGGGGAAGCACTGGGCTAATTAAAGGCGTTCTTGCGAACGCGGAAAATCCTACGTTTTGCAATCACATAAACGTGAATGAACACGATCCGTGAATCCCAATGCGATGTTGAATCCGCGGATCATGGAAAAACGGGATTACGCGATTCTGGATGCAATCTGTCGACCCTACAAATAAACACGGAAAAAGAGCTACAACGTGGCTCACACACATTCACCGTTTTTCTGCGAAAAACGGTGTAAGCGAAGGGATCAAAGATGCCGGAAGGCATCGAAGATCCCTGGTGGGCGTTGGGGTAATCACATCAATGCGAATGACCTCCACCTGTGAATCCAAACACGACCCTGAATCCGCGGATCATGAGTCCGCAAGGACGAAAGTTTATCAGCCCGGCTCGTGAGAGCCGGGACGGCGCCGGGGTAATCACATAGACGTAAATGACATCACCCGTGAATCCAAACACGACCCTGAATCCGCGGATCATATTGTAAACAACACGGGATAACGCAATTCTGAATCGAAGTGCGAGAAATGATGCGACAAGCGCTCGCAGACCGCCTATAGTTAGCCCAGGGTTTCAACCCTGAGATCGGCGCCAGGGTAATCACATAAACGTGAATGACATCACCCGTGAATCCAAACACGACCCTGTATCCGCGGATCATGAGTCCCGGCTGGCAGGGAGGCTGGCAGGGGATGATTAATCGATGTTTTTCCCACTTGAAATTATGGCTTTTTGTAATATATAAAAAGTTATGGTTAAAGCGTTTTTTTTAAAAGATGGAGGAGATTAAATGAAGAAACTTATGATTGTTCTGTCCATGCTTCTTGCTTTCGGTTGTGATGACGATACTTCGTCCTCGAATAACACTAATAACAACAATGTTACTCCAGAGTGCGGAAATGGCGTTGCTGAAGGAGACGAGGATTGCGACGGTGACGATCTACGAAACCTGTCATGCGCTGATGTGGTTGAACACTCAGATGGAACCCTGAGTTGCACTGGAAGTTGTACTTTTGCAACGGCCGCCTGTGTTCTTCCAGAGGAATGCGGCGACGGCTTTGTAGCAGGAGACGAAGAATGCGATGGTACTGATTTTGACGGCTTGACATGTCAGGATATGGGAGATTTCAGTGGTGGCAGCCTTGTGTGTAATTCCGACTGCACAATTTCCACTGAAAACTGTGAAGCGGACTGCTCCCTTGCAAACTGGGAAGAGTGCAATAATCTCGGGCAGAACCAGTGCTGTGATCACAATGAAATGCCCTCAAGTTGTGTGTTTTTAGGTAACGAAGTTGGTGGCTTGTGTCTTCAGTCCTGCAATACCGGAAGTCAATGTGGCTTCACCCTTGAATGCAATGCAAGCATTGATGCGTGCTTACCCTCTTTCTGCGGGGGTGCAATAAACGAAGAAGAACCCGTAAATGCACCCTGTATGCTTGGAGATAAGGACGGCTTCTGCATTCCTCAGGGGAACGCCATGGAAGATACGGGAATCTGCATGGAAACGGGCTCAGCTCAGCACGGAGAAGAGTGCATGAATACAAACGCAGCCATGGGGGAATTGCTTTCTCCCGGAGACTTTGCACGCATTTGCGACGATGGTTTATGCGTTGCCATGGATGCATCGGGAAATCCCACAGAGGATGGAACCTGCCTTGATATTTGTGATCCCGTGGCCCTCTGGCAGGCTCTCTCAACGGCGGATGGAACCGAATACATCAGTCCGGATACCTGCCCTGAAGATTCAAACTGCTTCAACGTTTCTGCTGTGGATACGGAAGAGATGGATGATAGCGGCAATCCAAATACTTCAAGGTTTTTCCGCACTGCAGATATGGGAATTTGCTACCCGATGACTACAGGAACTGTCCCCGGTGCCGGGGTTGTAACATGTAATCTTCTTAATTCCACAACGGTTAAAACCGGCGGAAACTGCGGCCCTCAGGCGGTGGAGATTTTTGGACTTCCCATCACCGATGTTGATACCACTTGCCAGGTAATTTCAACGGGTTCTCTAATCGGCGCCTGTCAGTATGCTGAAAGTGAAGGAAACCGGGTAAATGTGGGGGAAACTTGTGATCCCGCTCATGGCCTTTATTTCGGTGTTATTCCCGCAGCTGAGTGTGCTGAAGGCAGCGTATGCCAACTCTCTGACCCCCTGAATGACTCTGCCAATTATGCCTGCATGGTTCCATGTAGTGTTGAAGCAGGAGAATCGGGGAATCCATCCTGTGATGGCATGACTGATGCAGGTGGATCGCCCTATATATGCGCATCCATGACGATTATCTTGAATCCAACCCACGAACTTCCGACGATGGATGACAACGGTGATATTATAACAGAAACATCTCCAAGTCCTCTTGGTCTCTGCGTTCCTCCCTCCATTCAATAGTTCGTTCGTGTCCTGTAACTCGCTTCGCCAAGGATTTTATTAAAAATCCTAAAAATTACGCTTTGAAAAACCGATTCGATAATTTATCTGTGGTTTTTTGAGTTTTTTTATATTACATTTTGGAAACTTTAACAGTTTTTCCCGGAGAGATTCATATGCAACTCTTTTTCCGGGGGCAATCGGAGGTTTCCATGGCAGTGATCAATCGAGAAGAAAAATTCCACAAGGTTCTTAAGTTTTTAATTTCTTTTCATAATCCCAAAGTTGTTGCACTTATGGCTGCCCGTGGTTTTGATGTAGAAGCATTAAACGAGGGCTGGGGCCTTTTGAAGAATGCTGCCTGCTGGATGTTTGAAATAAAACAACTGGATAATACCTCCATCGCCGTCAAAACGGATACGATTGCAAAGCTCGACCGATGGGAAAATACCTGGTTTGACGTTACGGAAGCTGCTCTCAGCCGACTTTTCCCTGAAATAAGTAAGAAACTTCTCGCGGGGATAAGCCGATCCAGTGGGTTTGGCGTTGTTAAAAACATTCAAAATTTTGTCACCCGATTGGAAGACCTCGAAAAAGAGCAGTCAGAAGAAAGCAAGGCCGCCCTCTCCATGCTTGAAAAGCGTGGTTTCGTGAAAGCTGAGCGGGACAACATAAAACTGCTTTTAGAAGACGTCACACTGGAGAAAATGTCCGAGGAATTCCTGATTGATCCGGATATGATCGAAAAACGGAAAAAGCAGGAAGAGGAAATCTGGGGATGGTATCTTGACTGGGCCAAAACCGCCCGCACCGTTGTCGCCAGCGAAAAAATCCGTGATCTCATGGGTATAAACGAATCCTGGGACGAACCCCGCCACGAAAAAGAAGATTCCGACGATTACATGTCCTTCCTCGAATAGTGATTTCAGCGCGAAGACCAAATAAACATAGTATTCATAGAGGTGTACGAGAGAATAGACCTGTAAACCGCTTCTTGAGTAAATGGATCGAAATCTCAAAGTGAGCGTGGACTTGCATTCTTTCGTAATTATGCATTGATATTGAATGGTTACGTCCTGCTCCTGAACCTGTTTTCCTGCCTTCCTGATTTCCTGTGAAAAAAATCAGGAAAGCCTGGTAAGCAGTAGCAGCAACAGGAAAATCAGGGGCTTTCTCCTGTAGCATTTCTTTAAAACGAGTCACTGTCGTATTACTAATAAAGCGGTCTGGCTGTCAGGTTTTGCGGTGGTGGATGAAGGTTGTCAGGTCCGCAAAGAACTGTTTGTTTTCGAGAATGGATACATCAATAAAGTGGTGGCACCTGGCTGCGAGGGAGTCGGCAAGGGTTTTTGCTCCTTCAAGACCGAGGACGGCAACAGAAGTAAGTTTATCAGAAGAAGCATCCTTGCCGGGAGTTTTTCCGAGTTCTTCGTACGTCCCCGTGCAGTCGAGAATATCATCGGTTATCTGAAACAGTTCCCCAAGAGTAAGTCCGAGATTTTTTACGGCCTGATTTTCGTCCATAGCTCCAGTTATAGCAAGGGCTGTTTCAAAGGGCAAAGCCAGCATGAGACCGGTTTTCAGGGCGTTGACGTGTCGAAAGTCAGCGGTATTTTCGCCGGGACAGGTATCGAGCACCTGGCCGCTCACCATGCCCAGGGCCGCATAACTGAAGGCCCGGAAGACTTCTATGGGCGCATTCGTATCAGCCAGTATTACAAAAGCCGCGGACAAAAGGGCATCTCCAGATAATATGGCCATGGCTTCACCAAAAGCCTTGTGATTGCTTGGTTTACCGCGACGAAAATCGTCATTGTCAATGGCTGGAAGATCATCGTGAATGAGGCTGTAAGTATGAATAAACTCAATAGCCATAGCGCAGTTAAGTATATCAACGGATTTTTCTGAAATTTCCGAGCCCGTGAGCCCCTCGTAGCAGGCAAGGCAGAGAACAGGGCGGATTCGTTTTCCACCGGCGAAAAGACTGTAGGTGCAGGCTTTTCGCAGTGAAGGTGGTTCAAAGTACGCTGGAGCAGCGGTTTTCAGATGATTTTCAAATGTTTCCAGTAAAAAATCGTAACGGTGAGGCAGTTTCATCAGTTGTTATCCCGGTTGGCACTGCGGTATCGTATGAGAAAATCCGATGCGAAAGCCTGATATGTATCGTTTTCGATGGCCGTCGCTGCCCGGCGCACGAGCTGTATATAATAATGAAGATTGTGAATCGTACCGAGGGAGTGATAGAGAAGCTCTTTTGTCCGGAAAAGGTGCGCGAGATAAGCACGGGAAAAACCACCCCGGCATGTGCTGCAACTGCAGTCCTCCATAATGGGCAAATTAGATGATTTGTGCCGGGCATTAGAGATTACGATAACTCCATCATCGGTGAAAAGCTGACCGTTGCGGGCATTGCGGGAAGGCATCACACAGTCGAACATATCGATGCCGCTTCCGATGCCTGTTACTATATCCGGTGGGGTACCGACTCCCATGAGGTAGCGGGGTTTGTCTTCGGGCATACGGTGCACGACGGCGTCTAAAATTCGGTACATGTCTTCAATGGGTTCGCCGACGCTGAGACCGCCGACGGCAACTCCATCGAAATCAAGGGATGCGATATCTTCAAGATGCGAAATGCGCAGGTCTTCGTAGATTCCGCCCTGGAAGATGCCGAACTTGGCCTGCCAGGGCTTCATCGAGTAGTCAGCACACCGTCGTGCCCAGAGGGACGTGCGTTTCATCGCTTTTTCAATTGTCTGCCGATCAGCATCGCCGGGAGGACACTGGTCAAAAGCCATGGCGATATTGGACCCAAGTTTACGCTGGATTTCCATGACCACTTCCGGGTTAAAGTGGCGTTTTGATCCGTCTACGGGACTTTGAAACGTGACACCATTATCGTCTATGTCAGCGAGTCGAGCCAGGGAAAATACCTGAAATCCCCCGGAATCCGTGAGAATGGGGTGTTTCCAGCGCATGAAATCGTGAAGGGAACCAAAGGATTCGATGAGCTCTTCACCGGGTCTTTCGTGCAGGTGAAACGTATTTCCGAGGATGATTTCAGCTCCCATGGTCTCAAGGGCATCGGGGTGAACAGCTTTAACACTGCCGTAAGTTCCCACGGGCATGAAGATGGGTGTGTTTATACTCCCGTGGGGGGTTTCGATTAGACCCCGTCGGGCCCGACCGCTTGAAGATTTTACTTTAAACCGAAATTCCGGGTTCATGAATATCCTTTCGTTAAAGTCAGATGCCTTGTGGTCGTCGAATGTATCTGACTCAAAACCTTAACCTTTTAGTGGCTTGATGAACATGGCATCACCGTAACTGAAAAACCTGTATTTCATTTCCACAGCCTCATTGTATGCCGAAAGCATAGTGTCGCGGGAAGCAAGGGCACTTACGAGCATGAGCAGTGTGCTTTTGGGAAGATGGAAATTTGTTATCAGGCCGTCAATGATGCGGAAATCATAAGGTGGAGTGATAAATATATTTGTGTTTCCGCTGCCGGCAATCAGGTCCCTTTTGCCGCAGGCTGCTCCCTCTAAAGCCCGGGCGGATGTGGTGCCAACGGAAATGATTTTTCGACCTGGATCAGCGGAAGCGATAAGTTCCTTCAGACTTTGGGGAATTTCATAGTACTCGCTGTGCATTACGTGGTCGTTTGTGTCTTCGACTTTTACGGGGGTGAAGGTTCCGACCCCCACGTGAAGGGTCAGGGTTGCAATGATGTGACCTCTCGACCTGATGGTATCTAAAAGCTCCGGCGTGAAGTGAAGCCCCGCCGTGGGACTTGCAACAGCTCCGGCATTTTTTGCATAAACCGTCTGGTATGTTTCACGATCAGATGCTTCATCGGGACGGTCGATATATGGCGGCAGGGGAATATGGCCGAATATATCAAGAAAATCCCATATTTCGCCTTCACATGGAAACTCAAGGCGGATTTCACGGCCACTATCTCCGGGAAGAACACGGATTGGCTCTGAAGTCTTACCGTTGTCATTGATAACAGTGAGTAAATCCCCCGGTTTAGGGCGGTTTGATGCTTTGTAAATTGAATTCCAGATATTGCCGCTGCCGCTGGTCAGTAAAAGTTCAACGCGTCCCCCCGTCTGCTTTACAGTAAAGAGCCTTGCAGGAATGACTTTCGTATCGTTAAAAACAAGTATCGCTCCGTCCGGAAGGAATTCCGGCAGGGATGAAAACCGCGAGTGGTTGAATGAGCCCGATTCACGGTCAACAACCATGAGTCGGGATGAATCCCTTGGGGTAACGGGATAACTTGCAATAAGTTCTTCGGGTAAAACAAAATCAAAAAGATCTACTTTCAAAAGGTCCTCATTTCAATAACTGATATTTCATGACAGAGGCTGATTCTGCGGTAGGGAGGGAATAACCATTGAGACATATCGAATTGTCATATTCTATGGAAAAGCCTGAATGGCCTTTGCCCTGATAACCTTAATGTGGAAATTACCCTGGATAAAGCCACCTGCGGTGGGAGTTTCACAGTTGTCTTCATCGATAAAACCGTCGAAATCATTGTCTATTCCGTCATCACATATTTCAGTGTAGCCACCGATAATACGGCGGTTTCCAAGGGTGAAAAAGTAAATGCCGCTAACGGTGTCACCGAAGTCAATTTTAAAATCATCATTTATAGTTGTACCCCGCTCGGCAGTGCCAAACTCGCACAGTATCAGGCAACTGTGTCCTTCTGCAAAGGGCGAGGCGGGTTCAAAAAGGTTTTCGTGCTCTCCGAAATCCACATTTTCACACATGGTTAACTGTTCTTCCAGTGTGATATCCGGGCATCCATTCCCTGTGTGATATACGTCGGGACCATCATAAAATGAGGGACATGTGAGGTAAAGCCCTAAACTGGAAGTAACATTTTCCTGAGGACCCACGGGAACGGGTTTACCTTCAGAAAAAAGACGCGCAGTAAGCGATGTTTTTGCAATTTGGATGTATAAAACATCTGTATCTTCAAGAGTGTTTGAGCCGCGCTGCATGCGGATGTCGAAACGATGCTTAGTGGGTACGGGCCCTTCATCAAGAACAGGTTCCCCAACGAAGTAGTTTGCAAGCATATTGAAATAAGCAGGAAAAGATGGCGTTCCGTAGTTATCTGTGGATTCGCACCCCATAATGTAGATTTCGCCCCCAATGATTCCCGTCCCTTCCGGAGAAGTGCACGACAGGGTTAGCAAAGCAGTAAAGAGTAGCGAAACCAGAATTTTCATGATTGGTTCTATGTTTTCTTTATCCGGAAATTCAATTGCTTTTCGAGTAATTCAAGTTCTGGTGGCCCGATAGAATTTTTAATTAAATTCTTCGCCAAGGGAATCTCCGGCCACGAACTATATCACTCGATTGGAAATTCTCAATACCTGCATATAAGTTTTGATGTTAAAAGTAGTTTTTCCATCCCTGTGGCCTGCGGTGCTTAACATATGCGTGGGAGTTGGGTGGTTTCTAGCATTCCGATGCGTCTGAGGCCGCCTCCCGTAGTGCGAAGGAAGGTTCCTGACCCGGATTTTACAATCCCGATTACGCAGGCTTCGGGGAAAACGCTTTTCACTGCATTTTCAATTTCTGGTCTTCCGACGATAACCATTTTGCCTTCGTTTGCCATGTAAAGGGGGTCAAAACCAAGGAGTGCGCATGCGGAAGCTACCTGCCGGTGCACGGGTATTGCATCTTCTTCAAGTTCAATCTGGATGGCAGAATTCATTGAAATCTCCCGGCAGACACCTGCAAGTCCGCCCCGGGTAGGATCTTTCATACAATGAATTTGATCCGTTGCTTCTAAAAGCATTGCAATTTCAAGGGAAAGGGGTTTGACATCACTCTCAATGTCCAATGCGAAGGGTGGGTTTTCACGAGCTTTAAAAAGTGCCATCTCGTGTGTAGCTGTCTCTCCGGTAATCATTATAATATCCCCGTCAGCGGCAAGGGAACTGGAGATTCGTCGGCCTTCGGGGACAAAACCCACTCCGGCAGTATTAATGAAAATACCATCAGCTTTGCCCCGTTCTACAACCTTTGTATCCCCGGTGATGATGCGCACTCCCGCACGCTCAGCATAAACGGCCATGGTTTCAATTATCGTTTTAAGGTCCGACATGGGAAATCCGTCTTCGATGATGAGGCCGCAACTGAGATAGGCAGGCTTTGCGCCGGATGTGCACAGGTCGTTTACGGTACCACTAACGGCTAAGGCGCCTATGTTTCCTCCGGGGAAAAACAGGGGACTTACAACGTAACTGTCTGTAGTAAATGCGATATTGCCTTGGGACGGAAATACAGCACTGTCATCGTTTCCCGTGTGATCTCCAAAAGCTTTTGCGAAAACGTCGGTGATGAGTTCATGCATCTGTCGTCCGCCGCTTCCGTGATTCAGTGTGATGTGATCCATTTGTAAACATACCTCCCGGCAGCATTTCCGCCGGATATATTTCAGGGCATTATGTACTTAAACCATGCGGCGCAGGTTCCTTCCGACGAAACCATGCATGGGCCTACTGGTCTTGATGGCGTGCAGGATTTACCAAAGTGGCCGCAGTCGGATGGCAGGTTTTTCCCGAGGAGAATCCGACCGCAAAGGCAACCAGGAGGATCCGGAATATCGCGGTTTTCAAGACCGAATTTTATGGAAGCATCAAACTGCGCGAATTCTTCACGCATTTTCAGGCCGCTTTCAGGAATCAGACCTATTCCCCGCCAGTAAGAATCGCAGGGAATGAAAACATCTGAAACGGTGTCCATGGCTTTGCGGTTACCATCTTCTTTTACCCACTCAGGATAATTATTGACTACTTCACAGCGGTTATTAACGGCGAGAGATACAAGCAGGTAAAGGGACTGCATGATGTCAAGCATTTCAAATCCCGTGATTACGCCACGTGTAGGCCACGCTTTCATGAAATCATAATATCTGACGCCGGTTATGGCACTGACATGTCCCGGTAGAATGAAACCCGTCAGACTGTTGTCTGGAGCATTCAGGAGCAGTTCCAGTGCTCGCGGAACCGTTCGGGCCATGCTGTAGAGGAAGAAATTCCTCAACTGAAGCTTTTCAGCTGCTTTTACCGCCGCCGCCATGAGGGGCGTTGTTGTCTCAAACCCAATACCGAGAAGCACGATGTTTTTATCGGTGTTTAAGCGAGCAAGTTCCACCGCCTGCATCGGGGAGTAAATGATTTTAACCGATGGAAACTCTGAAAGGCTGTGGTTCACGCCAGGAACTTTGAGCATATCGCCGAAAGTAGCAACGATAGTGTCGGGTCTCATGGCCAATGAAATACAGTTTTCAATATCAGATACGGTACTTACGCAAACGGGGCAACCGGGACCGCTTATTATGCGAACATTGGATGGAAGCAATGCCCTGACACCATGTTTTGCAATGCTCATGGTATGCGTTCCGCAAACTTCCATAAAGCAGAGTTCCTCCCGGTCCTGGGCGAGATTGTGGATTTGTGTTGATAGAGCTTTAATTGTTTCCCGGATACCTGTCATGGTGTTTTTCCCGTGATTCGGTGGTATTCGTCCCAGAGATCAAATTTATCTCTGGCAGCTTCTTCCGTGAGGGTTTCAATTACAAAGCCCGCATGGACTAAAACCCATTGACCTTCGGAAACCATGTCGACTAAAACTGTGGATACTTCAAGGGAAACACCTTCGGCATCCACGACAGCTCTTTCGTTATCAATAATGTTCGTAACTTTTACAGGGACAGCCAGGCACATGTTCAATTTCTCCCGAAGATGTAATAAAAGACTGCGGATCAAATGGCAAGAGTTTTAAACCCTTCCTTTTCTCAATTTTATTCTGTGCGAAGGTATCTATAGTTTGGTCCTTGTAGTTCAAAATTAAAAAAATAACATTTCGGAACAATAATATTTGCAGGGAACGAAACATTAACAGAAAAATAACTGTAATCTGATTTTCGATCTGGAAAAAAAAATAATCATTGCTATGTTTATTTCTGAAAAAGTGTACCTGTGTGTTGACATATTTTTTTACCTTATTAGGATTCATGACGGAAGACAGGTTTCCCGGAGGAAATGCGGTCATTACATCATTCCTTCGGTACCCTTTAACCAATGGAGTTTATTATGAAAAAAGTCAGAGTCGGAAGATCTATCGGAACCTATGAAGTCCCGGATAATGTTCGCAGGAAAATACTGAATCTTCACCGAAAAGGTGCATCCCTTTTAGACATTGCTACAAAACTCACCAAAGACGGCATTCCTACGGCCCGCGGCGGCAAATGGTATCAGGGCACAATACGCGCTATCCTGCACCAGATGGGAATTTCCACTGAGCGTTACAAAGTTACTACGGATGTACAGGATGAAATCATTTCCATGTTTTCCCGTGGTCTCACTGTGAGCCGGATCACAACGGAACTTACTACTCAGGGTCATAAAAATGCCCGGGGCCAGATCAAGTGGCATGCATCCACTGTTTCCAGAATCATCAAACGAGTAAATGATGAGGATGCAGATCTCTCACAGATCGAAAAACACGAAATCACACCGGACTTCAACTGATCGCAAAATATTTCAATTAAATGGCCAAACTGACCGCTGAGCAGCGCAAGTATAAGCTTGCCAATGATGAACCGGGGCCCCTCTTAAGAGAGCTTGGCATTCCCGCCATGATGGGCATGCTCATAACAGCTCTCAATAACGTTATTGATACAATTTTTATCGGTCATGCTCTGGGGATGAAAGCCGTTGGTGGCCTTGCCATTGTTTTTCCACTTCAAATGATATTTTTAGCTGTTGCTCAGGCTATCGGTACCGGCGGTGGTTCCATTGTTTCCATTTCTCTCGGTAAGAATCGGTTCGACGACGCCAATAGAGTTTTAGGAAACGTCTTTACATTTGTGACCATTTTCAGCTTACTGTTTCTTGCGGCGGGTGTTTTCTACATGCGGCCTATTCTGCGTGTGTTCGGCGCAACGGAAGCGATAATTGATTTTGCCAAAAGTTTTGCTGAAGTTACTATCTGGGGCTTTTTCTTTTACGCAATGTCCATGGCGCTTTCAAATATTGTCAGGGCCGAAGGAAACACCATGGTCGCCCTTGTGTCCCGGGTTGTGGGCGCTGTTGTCAAGATCGTTCTGACTCCGGTTTTTCTGTTCATTTTTCGTTGGGGGATGGAAGGCGCGGCCCTTTCAAGCGTCATCGCAAATATCTTATCTCTTGTAGTTATAATGGCTTACATGTTTTCAAAGGATTCTTTGCTTAAATTAAAATTATCCTGCATGAAGCCTGATTTCAAGATTTTTTACCAAATCTCAGTTCTGGGAAGCAGTGTTCTCATTCGATATATGGCGGGGTCAATTGTTGCAATTTTAGTAAACAATACTCTTTCTTACTACGGACAGTATTTCTACATCGCCATGTATGGCATCATCTACCGGATGAAAATGTTTATTTTTCAGCCTCTTTTTGGCCTCGGACAGGGTATGCAGCCCATCGTGGGCTTTGCCGTTGGAACAATGAACATTCCCCGAATCATTCGCACTTTAAAACTGAGTTTCTTATGGGCTACAATAATTTCAGTCATTGGGTGGGGACTTATCGTTATTTTTAATGAGGAAGCAGTCAAGCTTTTCGGCTCGTCTAAACGACTCGTGGAAAACGGCGACGACCTGCTATTAATTGCAAACATTATGCTTCCCACAGCAGGTTTTCAGATAATCGCCGGTACCATGTTTACAGCTCTGGGTAAGGGTATTCCTTCAATGATTGTAAGTCTTTCCCGTCAAACTCTGTTTTTTATTCCATTGCTTATACTTCTTCCGCTCTGGTATGAGGCATGGGGAGTCTGGTACGCAATTCCCCTGTCGGAATTTCTGTCATTTTTAGTATGTGCAGTAATGGTCTGGCTGGAATTCCGTAACCTTAAAAGACTAGAAAAAGCCCAGGCACAAGCCGGAATAGTAACTGGTTAGACCGCTTTCGGAATAATACGATTATGACTCATTTTAAAGAAATGCTTTAGGACAGAGCCTCTGATTTTCCTGTTGCTGCTACTGTTTACCTGGTTACCTGAATTTTTTAACAGGTAGACAGGTAGTCAGGAAAACAGGTTCAGGATCAGCGGTTAAACATTCAAAATCAATGCATAATTAAAAATAACATGATTCTTACTTCAATTTCCCAATATCGATCCTTTTATTCATGAAGCGGTTCAGACGCCGGAGATTCTTACTGTGTATCCGGATTTTTCAAGTTCGGATGCAAGAGTTTGAATGTGATCTCCCTGGACTTCAATCACGCCGTCTTTGACGGTACCGCCGGTTCCGCACTTTATTTTCAATATTCTGCCGAATTCATTCAGGGCAGGGGTGGGGAGATTCACTCCTGTTATCAATGTAACGACTTTTCCTCCACGCTTTTTCCGGGATTTGGAAATTATTACTTTCCCACCGGTATGAGTCAGAACAATGGGGGTCGATTCAGTCACTTCTTTATTTACAACATCGGTTTTTCTACAAATGCAGAGAGAAACGGGGTTTTTGCAAACATCACATCGTTCACCACCAAGGGCCGCCCATATTTTTTGTGATTCAGTCAGACCAGTCATCTCCTACCTCCAGACTACCGTTTTAAGTTATAAAGAGAGAATAAAAAAGTCGAATTAAAAAAACATTTTTATTTTTGCAAATTGGGGATACATTTTGATGACTTGTTTTTTACAATAGGTTTATTTGAATTATTGAGTTTATTGGAGGTTTTTAATGAGAACAACTATTACCAGTTTGATTGTACTTTATACTTTTTTATATACCACAAACTCAATGGCTTCGGATTATTGGTCATTTGAAGGAAAATATCAGAGTAAAGAAATTACATTAGAAATAACGCTTGAAATTTCAGAGAACTACAGTTCTGCAGGCGAATCGAATATCAGCGAAATTTTATATAAGGCAAAATATGACGGAGCAAAAATCATTAACCCTGTGATCATTTTCGGAGGGAACACATATCGACTAAAAAACTTTGTAACTCATAAGGATAAAACTGATATCTTTGTTCACAATAGTCTCGAAAAGTTTGATTTTGAACTGAAATATACCATCAAAGGACAAAAAACGACATTTCACAAAAAGTTTTCAGCATTTTCTGGAACTTATATTGACTCAGATAATGGCAAGCTCTATATTTTTGAACATGGAAAAAAATTGACAACTGTGATGGAAAAACTAATTGAGAGTCGTCTGAAAATGAAAATGCTACTTCTTGAAAATGGAAAAAACTACAATTATACGGTTGAAGAATATAACTCAATAGGACAACGAGAAGTAACTACTATAACCATCAAAATTGGCTTGGTTTATACGAGAAAATTTCAGGTATATGTAAAAAACCGAAAATCTCATCATTACAAGGAAGATCATACAAAATCCTGGGTTGAAACAAATAGTCAGTTGAATTCTCATATTGATGGTGCAAAACCGAGAACTATTGAACAACTATATGATAATTGTGAGAAAATGATGTCAGAAAAGAAGAAAGGTTACAAAACAGTTTTAAAATTTTTGAAAAACGGCATCATTTCTCGTTGTGAAGTTAAGAGTTCGAATGATAAGCAATCTCTGAAAATCAACCGACTATCGTTTTAAACAGTTTGACCCAAAGCATTGAGATACCTCAATCAATCTTAAAGTCTAAAACACATTCCCGGTTAAGGCGTATCTGTTGATATTGTTAACAAAAACAACATTCTTTAATAAAAGCAAGAACATTCAGGAAGTCAGAAACAGTATCAGAATCAGTATCAGAATCAGGATAATCAGGGTCTTGTGCCTGAAGGGGCATCGCAAGTACTGAATTGAAAGCGGTCTTGACCGCTTACGAAAGCGGTCTTTATGCAACAAAAACACTTACCTTCAAAGTAAACGCCCTGCTACTGTCCCTGTTTTCCTGACTTCCTATTTTCCTGTAATTATTATACGATGTTGTATTTATTAATTATTTCTTTCCAAATTTCACTCACCGAGCAGCATTGGGTCTAGTTTGGACCTGAATTTCAGGATTCAGGTGATTTAAGTTTTAAAATCAAATCTACTGCGGCTATTTTTACTTTCTTTTTATCGAAACCGTAGACGTTGATGTTGCTTTGCTGGCAGATTTCAACCAGAGCCAGAAGCTTTTGAAGATTTGGTATGTTTATCTTAACTGAATGGCATGAGTTTTTGAATATTTCCAGAAGGAGCTCATCGTTTTCCAAATCATCCGGATTAATTTCCAATATATGCGCCATATGTCCTCCGACTTACTGCAGTTTGCTTTTAAATAATATAATCGTCACAAAAGCAGATTTGTCAAGCATGTTTTGTCATTATTTTATAAGTAAAATTGAGATTTTGACTTATGCCAATAAAGGAAACGTTTATTTCTCCCAAAATAGAATGATTTTTTTTTATCTATCCTAATTTTTCAGATTTTCATGTCGATAAAGATAACTAAAAGGAGACAAATAATGGCAAAAAACTTTCATCCAGGAATTGGTCTGAAAATCACATTGGCGGGCATAGTATCAATTATTGTTGTCGTTACTGCAATAATACTGATTTCGGTAAATCTTGGTAATTCAGCTAACCGAACGTCTAAAAAACTGCTTAAAAAAACTGTTCAGGACAATATTGCTCTCACTACCAAAATAACCTATGAAATGGTTATTGCTCAGGAGAAATCACTTTATAATAAAATTAGTGAAAGTATCGCAGTAGTTGAAGACTTGTCACTGAGACTCAGTGGGATTTCTCTTGATCCTGCAAAAACGCAATCAGTAACTGCAATAAATCAGTTTTCAATGGAAAAATCAGAAATTACGCTGCCATTAGTAATGCTTGGGCAACAACCAGTACCCTTTGTTACCGAATTTTCTGTTCCCGTTCCCCTTGTCGATCACGCTTATAAACTGGTAGGGGGAACGATAACCATATTCCAGCGGATGAACGAAAAGGGCGATTTATTGAGAGTCGCAACAAACGTTAAAAAACTCGATGGGAAAAGAGCAGTCGGAACCTATATTCCAGCGGCAAATCCGGATGGTACACCTAATCCTGTTGCTTCTGCAATTAATGCTGGCAAAACCTTCCGCGGTCGAGCATATGTCGTTAACGATTGGTACTATACTGTTTATAAACCTGTTTTTGATAAAAATAAAAAAGTAATTGGGGCCCTATATTACGGTGAAAAAGTCCAGCATATAAAAGAACTTGCAAATGCTATAAAAAATATTGCAATTGGTAAATCAGGGTATGTATTCGTTATTGGTGGCCATGATCGGCATAAAGGTCATTACATCATCAGTCACAAAGGAGCAAGTGACGGAAAAAATATCTGGGATGTAAAAGACAGTAATGGAAAATACTTTATCCGGGAAATGGTGACGAGGGCAGTCGAAATGGACGGAAATGCCTTTGAAATGGAATATTATTGGAAAAACCCGGGTGATAAGAAGGCAAGGAAAAAGGTTGCCAATATAAGATATTTTAAAAAGTGGGATTGGGTCATCGGAGCCAGTGCTTATGACGACGACTTCCAGGAGATTGAAGATGTAATGGACAACAATGTTTCCAGAACAGGTCGAATTATAACTTATTCAGGTCTGTTTATTCTTCTGATAGTCATTATTTTCTCAGTATTCCTTGGAAAGAGTATTTCTGCTCCAGTAATCCATGTACGTGACTTTCTGAAAGAAATGGCTGAGGGAAATGGAGATCTCACAAAACGGCTTAAAATTACAACAACTGATGAGACTGGACAGATGGCGCACTATTTCAACACCTTTATTGACTATCTTTCCGGAATTATAAAAAATCTCGCAGAGACTTCAACCAATTTAAGGATTTCTTCAGCAACACTGGGGGATACATTTATAAGTTTATCCGAAACTGTAGATCATATGCAGAAATCAACTGAAGAAATGACTTCCGGGTTTGATGTGCTAAGTGAAAATATCCAATCAGTAGCTGGGGCCACTGAACAGGTAAGTACAGGAATGCATGATGTTTCTTCTGCTGCCGAGGGTATGACTACCAATATGAGCAGTGTCAGTGACCGCGCAAGTGACATGTCAGCAACAATAAGCAATATTGCATCAGCTGTTGAAGAACTTACTGCCTCACTCGGCGAGATCTCATCTTCGTTTGCTCAGGCAGCAAACGCTTCAACCGAAAGCAATACGAGGGCCAAGTCTGCAGGGCAGCAAATGAATACTCTGGGAAAAAGCGCAAAGGATATAGCCAAAGTAGTAGTGCTGATAAATGACATTGCAGCTCAAACCAACCTTCTTGCCCTTAATGCCACTATTGAAGCGGCCAGTGCCGGTGAAGCTGGTAAAGGCTTTACTGTTGTTGCTCAGGAAATCAAGGAACTTGCAAAACAAACCGGAAAAGCAACGGGGGTTATTGCAGGAGAAGTTGATACAATGCAGCAGGTAACCGATTCGGCGATTAAAATGATCCAGGATATCGCCGTTATGATCGAACGAGTATCCCTATTGTCTATCACTGTAGCTGCAGCTGTAGAAGAGCAAACAGCAACTGTCAGTGAATTGAGCTATAATATCACAAACGGAGCTCAGGCGGCGGGAGATGTCTCAGGCAGAATTGAAGATTTGCTCGGAGGCGTCAACACTGTAGCACAAAGTGCCAATGAAATCTCTGAAAGCATTAACAGTATTTCCTCCTCAACTTCTGAAATTGCCTCTTTATCAGCTTCACTTAAACGAACAGTTCAAAAAGTAAAGGATGTTATGCAGACGACAGCTGTTGAATCAACAAAAATAAAGTCAGCATCCGGGGATGTATCAAGCCTCTCAATTCAACTTGATGAAATTGTAAAGAAATTCAGGATATAATTGAAGAAATATCGCTTATCGTTCCCAGAGGAAGTTTGACATTCCCAGTTCGAACACTTTCCAGTCCGGACGGAGCCTTTTCACTCCTCGTACCCATACTACTTTATGATCATTATACCCACTGAAAACCAGCATTACGGGAACATCCCTTATGTCACGGCTGCCGGTTGCGAGTGTTTCAGTAGGTTTAATCTGAAAATCAAAATAGTCTCGTTCTGTAGGAAATGCATTGACCGTACCAACTTTTATACTCCATACTCCTGCAATACCCTTAGGAATCTGAACAATAAATCCACCTCGATAACCGGAAAAAACACCGGCCTTTCGGTTAGAGTAGCACCTGCCGTATACTGGTGTATTACCTTTGAAGTAGTAAGAAAGACTTACATTTTTTACGCCTTCACTTCCAAAGGGGACAGTGGAAAACACGCAGTTGAATGGTTTTAGAACTTGCCGGTAGCTCTGACGGGAATATCCACTGCTGCTGTAATACCCGGATGTTTGTTTCATGACAGTTTTTGATTTGAAGTTGTGCCTGTAAGTCCCGTTAACAGCAAACAGTTTTTGACGGAAGAGACCACGTGCTTTTGCATATGTAACTACCTGATTTTTCGCATCATCATTGCCGGGATCCAGAACTAATGTCTTTTTGGCCAGAAAATATGACATATTAGATAAATCTGAATATGTGGCTGCTTTCAGCAGATAGTTCACTTCAGCTTTGCTGATGCGGCTAATGTAGTGCTGCCTGTCCTGCTGTGACAGACCGGGAGCCTGAGCGCTAATGTATTCTTTCCAGTCCCTCATGTTTTTCAGGACCCTGGCCGTTGTTGTCATTACACCGGCTTTAAGCTCTCGTGGGTCTGGATTTGCCCGTTCAAATGCTCTGGCACGCTTTTCGTATTTTCGCACTTTCAGGCTGTGACATCCAACTGAAATCGCTATGATGGACGCTAAAGTAAACAGTAAATACCTGTGTCTTACCTTCATATAAAACCTCCTTGATTGTTTTATCAGACAGAAATGACTGAAATCCTTAAGGACTATATGGAGTTTCGGTTAAGTTGTCAATTTGATTTTAAATTATCCTTATTGTGATATTTATTTAGTTCGTGTCCTGAAATACCAGTAATCAAGTTTTTTGCCTGATTTTTGCTAGTTCGCGGCCTGTAATTCGCTTTGACTGAGATAACAAGAAAAAATTGAAGTCTTCTCAGGTTTTAGGGTACTCAATAATTTTGCGGAGTACTTCTCTGAAAAAAGCACATTCACAGATCTGATCGCATCTTGAGAATTGCTCATTATCCAGACAGTACAGCGGGCATCCGGGCTGGCCTGCATGATTACCTTCGTACCGTTCCCCATCAAACAGGTCAATAAATTTCCCCGTTTCAATGACCATTGTTGAAAAACAACCTTCAACCATATGAGTAAAATAATAAAGCCCATATTCAAGAGTTTCAAAATCAACAACGTATCCGTTCACTTTTAACAGCCAATCTCTCAGAAAATCATCTCTAGTCTCCCAGGTCTTTCCACAAGAAGGGCACTTTTTAAATATATTTTCCTGCGTCATTTTTTTTTCCTTCATCTAATAAATCGGCTTAAATTTTATTCTCTTTAGTTCGTGTCCTGAATTCTGTCTCCCTATCTAAAGTAATTTGTAAAACAGACGATATAGTCTGTTACAGGAGACTATACTTATGAAAATGCTTATTGTTGAAGACGAATTCGCATCCAGTGCAATGCTGGAATTCTTCCTTGAACCATTTGGACAGGTCGATATTGCTGTGTCAGGTGCAAATGCTATTGATCTTCTGCAGAAATCCTTTTCTGAAAATGATCGCTATATGCTTCTGTGTATCGACATCGGCCTTCCTGATATTAACGGTCAGGATTTACTCGAAAAACTTAGAAAATTTGAGTCGGAATCTGGGATCTCCATACAGGAACGATCAATTGTTTTTATGACTACAGCACAAGGTGATCCAAAAAACGTGAGTAAAGCTTTTTATAATCAATGTGATGAATACATTTTGAAACCAGTACGCAAGAGTGAACTTATCCGACTTTTTATAAAATATAACTTCTTGACAGAATTGGCTAACTCTATTCCTTCACCAGAGAACTGAATAAAGGTAAACTGAATAGTTTTTCAAGAGGAGATGCTTTTAAGGAGGGCATCCATTTCGCGACTGGAGTTCCTGATAAGATCAATGGCTTTTTTCATTTCACTAAAATTAGCGTCTCCTTGTTTTATTGTCCTGCTTATCCGCTCAAGACTTAAACTTCAAATTTTGCTCCACCCTGTCAAATGTTCGGCTTAAATTATAGTACTGCTTTTTTTAGCATAATTTTTGTTATTCTTATAAAAATCTAAAATCAAGCAAACGCTATCTGTACTCGTTTCTGTCGGGTTCGAAGTACTTAATGTTATTTTCCTCAAGCCATTTTCTGAGACATTGTCTCATCGCTGCATCGGAATATTCGAGCCACTGAGCATTGAGATTATGACGGTTACAGAAATTGCGAAAATTTCGAGGCCAGTTTACCTGATTTAAAAATATTTCAGCTTCTTTTTTGAAAGAAGGTGCAAATTCAATGATAAACTGCAGATTTAATTCCTTGCTGCACCCAATACCGGTTGCAGAGGGTACCCGCAACCATTTTTCCTTCTCACCTATATCCCCCGGAACAAGACCGATTGCAATAATGAAATCATCATAGAAATGGAAAATCTCGCCGGTTTCAAGGGAGAGCCATATTTTAAGTGCTGGAATTTCAACACTTTTATTCAATATATCTAATAAGTTGTCCAGATTCAGTGCCATGGAGTCCTCAGATTGAGTCAATTAATCGTGATTATAAGCTTCAATACCCTTCTACTCAGTTCTGGTTTATGCGCAATACTAAAGTAGAGCAATTGGAAATTCTTCCATTATTTATTTTTGAAACCAATCTGAGTGCATATTTAAAAAACTGTGAACAATTGATAGGATTATTCTATTTTATACTAATTTT
>JAHJMN010000041.1 GCA_018821305.1 Myxococcota bacterium | reverse complement strand
CAGACCCTTGAGTACGCAAAAGACTGTGAAGCAACCGCAGTCTACATCCTGATTTTCGACCGGGACAAAACCCACGACTGGGACAACAAAATCTACGAAGAAACCGTACCGGCGGGCAAATACACAATAAAAATCTACGGATTGTGATGTTGAAAAAGTAGTGTTTGCAAAATATAGTGATACAGCTTGCTTTTTATAATGAAAACTCAGGGGAAAGTGATATAAAGAATGGCGTTGATATTGTGAAGAATTAATTATAAATGACCTGAGATAGATAGATAGACCGCTTCATGAGTAATACGATTGTAAATTTATTAATTTCAGGGAGACAGGAAAACAGGAAAACAGGAAGTCAGGGGCAGGTGTGTTTACTTTGAAGGTAAGTGTTTTTGTGGCATTAAGACCGCTTTCAATTCAGAACCGGCATTTCCGTTGCCTCCTTTGTTTGCCGTTTTCGAATACCTGACTGCATGACACCAGTCAAGACCGCCTCCGGCGCCCCTGCGGGGTTTCAGTCGTTGACAGATGCCCTGCAGCCATCAAACTCACACCGCGCATCCGCAAATCCAGCCGTGAGCTCGCAGACCAACTCAGTCGCGCTGCAATCTCAATCACTTGCAACCTCTCCGAAGGCTCAGGACGCAGCGGTAAAGACCGCATACACTTCTACCGAATAGCTTTCGGGTCTATTCGTGAATGCCAGGGCCTACTCCTCATCATCTCCTCCCTAAACATCCTCCCTACCAACACAATCTCAACACTCAATTCCACTCTCGACGAACTCGCAGCAGTAACCTACAGACTCAAATTCTAAATCAATTCAACAACTAATCATTCATTTATCACGTATCCAGAATGCTTAATCCATCCTGCTATATCTGACGCACTAATACTCTTAATTGCAAGTTCTACTGCATTATCAAACTTCTCTTCATTTTCAGTGTCTTGTCTGCGGAGTATGTCTTTTATCTATGGCCCATGCTTTTTCAATTGGATTAAATTCTGGTGAATAAGGCGGTATGTAAATCACTTCTCCACCGCATTTTTCTATTATTTCTTTAACTTCTATACTTTTATGCGCTGCCAGATTGTCCATTACTACTATGTCGCCCTTCTTGATGTTCGGGCTAAGGATTTCTTTAATAAAGGCTATAAATACGTCTTTACTTGAATAAATCAGGGAAAACAGGCAATCAGGCAGGCAGGGAAGCAGGCAGGCAAACAGGGACGCAGGCAGGCAGGGAAGCAGGGAAACAGGGACGCAGGCGATCAGGCAATCAGGGACGCAGTCCACGATGTCCACGATGTCCATCATGTCCACGAAGTCCAAGAAGTCCACTTGGGGTTACATTCCGGAGGGGACGCAGATGCCCTGTGGGTTGCACTCGAGGGTTATGCCGCCGGGTCCCGGAGGGCAATCATCGGCGGTGTTGCACTGGGGAATACAGGCACTTTGGCCATCGGGAGTCTCACTACATGTACATCCGAGGGCGGCTTCGTCCGGGCAGGCGTCAGGGGCATCGCAATCCGCTTCCACTTCACAACTTACGGGGCCTTCACTGCAGTCCTCCGGGCAGGACTCCATCGTTTCACCCGTATCGCAACTGCCGTTTCCGCACTGAGCGTTTGTGCAGTCGGTACTGCAGGATTCCGGAGTTTCTCCCTCTTCACACATTCCATTTCCGCAAACTGCCGCCGCTTTGCAATCTTCAGGGCAAGTCTCAACGGATTCATCTGCGTCACAGGTTTCATTTCCACAATTTACCCCGGCTGATACCGAAGCATTCCAACTTGCTCCCCCGCGCACAAGGCGAACGTAGTTGAATATCCGGATGGCATCTCCCTGGGGGCCGAAACCCGTGGGATAGTCCGCGGGATCGCCGTTTTTCGGGTCGCTGCGCTGAGCTCCGGCCCCATGGACGTCGATCCACTGGCTATTCATGTAGCCCAGTGCCCGTCCGAAAGCCACATACGATGCCGCTGAGCCAGTGCCGTTAGATGATTTGTGCGTTGTTGACGACCAGTACCACGGATAATCCGTTTCATTGCGTTCATTGGTGATTGTTGTAACGTTGAAAACGCTGCTGATGGCCGCTGACGAAGTTGTATCCGGAGAACGTGAATAATCCACGATACTGTGGAGTTCCTTAACGGACGGCACACGCCAGTCATTATAACCCAGCCAGTTCTCAGCGTTTTTTTCCTGAGCATATGCAAGAGCTTCTTCCCAATTCATGCCTTCGCCACTGTCATCGCGGCTCCACATAAGTCCCGTAGCGGCATCGGACACTGTGCCATCACCGTTATCCGTGAAACTATTAATGCCATAGGCATCATTGCCACGGACGCACAGCAGCAGGAAAGTTTTAAACGAACTTCCCATCTGCACGCCGTATCCCTTGATGCGCCCGTCGGCGAAGTTCACACCAAACAAAAGTTCTCCAGCCTCAGTGCTTACATATACAGTGCTGCTGGCATACTGGCTGTCGATGGTGCGCTCGCCAGAAGCAGTATCACCCCATGCAAAACCGAAAACATCATCATTAATAAAGGGCACCAGATTGGTTTCCACACCGCTTGACGGATCTGTTCCATTGAAATTAATGAGTGAATAGAGTTCTTTTATGTGCGGAAGGCGCCAGTCGCTGTATCCTGCAAAGTTCGATGCATTGAGAGTATTTACATACGTCTGAATTTCCGGCCACGTGAGTTTGTCACTCGCATCAATCACACCATCGCCGTCCATATCCGGAGTCTGTACCCACATCAGACCGGTAACATTATCTGTAACGGTACCGTCTCCATTATCAGTATAAGAAGGCGCAATACCGTCAAACTGATAATCCTGCCCTCCAAATGGATCGGGTAAATCTGCACATCCCATGGCGCTTACTTCGCCGTAGCACCCCGTCTGAGCCGTCTCCACCACGGGAAAAGTCAAAGAGTTAGAGTTGTTAGAGTTGTTAGTGTTGTTAACATTGTTAGTCTGGTTGTTTGCGTTGTTGCCGGACGCGGTATCGTCATCGCAACTGGCCATCATAAAGATCGCAACGGAAATAAAAATGAGTTTGTTAAGCATAAGCAAATCCCTTTCTGAGAGTAAAAGTACCCTTCAACTCACATGAGTAAGACCGAAGTAAATTCGTTAGAAAGTTTTTTCGAAAATATTTCGCTGAAAACAAATCGGACTTTAACAAAAAAATGAGAAAGCCCCTTGCGCTTCCTGAAATGAATGCTAAAACCATCCATGACCCCTAAATTTAGGACGTTCGTTTTTGCAGAGTATTATTAAACATCGGTGCTTTCGGCACTTAACGATACTTCACCTGATGATCCACAACTATTACTAATCATCAGGTAAAAAGGATGTACCATGAAACGACTTCTTATTTTCCTTATTATCTTATCCACCCTCATCGCCTGTACTGACGAGAAGGTAGACGGGTATGTTACCTATGTGGGTAGCCCAGAAGGGGACACTCCAGCATACTTCTTTACTGGTGACCACTATAATTTTGCAACCTTTGAACCAGACAAAGCTGACGTTGCAAAGATAGTTGGAAGCACCATTTACGTCCTCAATCCCTACCATGGTTTTATGATTATGAGCATTGGGCTTGAGGGAGAACTTGAAATTAATGGAAGTTTTTCTCTTCCCTGTGAACCTGTTAAAATGCACATAGAAGAGTATCGTGCCTATATCATGTGCAATGCGGAACATACTTACAGTTTTGATGAGCAGTCATTAAGCGGAACACACAGTATTTCATCTAAACTTTTTATTCTTAATATCGAATTTCCATTTAATATTAAACCAATTGGGAGTCATAACTTTCCAGGAACAATCACTGACTTCAGGAAAACCGGTGACATGCTCTATATCGTCTCCCGTTTAAGAGGAGTCTCAACCGAAGGCATGGATGAGGGAGTTGAAATACCTTCACGCACTTTAATAACTTCCATCGACGTATCAGATCCTTCTAATGTTACTGACCTTGATCAACTCCATTTTGATGCCCGTATTGATTACGTAATCCGTACACTGGTTACATCCGATCGTATATATGTAGCCATGCCAGCAAATGAAAACGACCCATCTTATGATGGAATCTCCTCAATTCAGGCTGTTGATATTTCAGATCCTTCCGGTGAACTCGTCGTTGGAAATAAAGTTGAACTGGCTGGGTACATAAATAAAGACGGTCAAATGTATGAACATAACGGAGTGCTGCGCGTTGTTTCCAGATGGAGTGATTTTGTTCCCGTTGTCGAAACCTTTACGGTGTCTGACTCGGTTTCATTAAGTCCTTCTGGCTCCCTTACCATGGATGTAGCGCTTCCCGATGAGCTCCACTCAGTTACCTTCGATGCTTCCCGCGTATTTATTGTTATGGATGAGAGCCAGGACACTGTTTACAGTGCAGATCTCAGCAATCATGCCGCTCCAGTTCAGGGCAGCGACATTGAAATCTCCGGTGATCTCCACAAAATGACTTTCGTTGGCGACAGATTACTTACTCTCAGTCATGATTCAAACCTGGATCAGTTTAACCTTTCCATGTTTGATGTGTCCGATTTGAATAATGCCGGAATGGTTGCAAGTGTAAATTTCGGCTCGGAATACAGTTCAGTGTTTGATCCAAAGAAGCCCTGGTTCAAATGGAATAACTTCATGATCCAGAATTTTTTTGAACAGAATAAGGTCGCTATCCAATTTGAAGGGTGGGATGATTCCGGTTACAAAAGCGGCATTCAGTTGTTCTTCGTCGATGACACAACTCTTGAAATAAACGAATTGGTTTCCCATAACGGACTTCCCCGGATGTTATTTTATCACGATCAAAGCATGTATTCCGTAAAAGACGAAAAAATTGATGTTTTTCGAAATAACTTTACAAACTCGGGTTCCTCACTTCCCCTTCTCCGGGAGATAGAAGCCAGGGTCACAATCCCCAATGCCCTTGAAGCTCAACTCGTAAAAGACCCGGGGTCACTGACTTACAGTCTGGAAATAGTAAATAATCCAGAAGCTACTACCCCTGTGAGTTCCAAATCCCTTGCTTATCTTGGCGCTATAAACCCGTTGTACGAATACTGGTCAAACAATGACTTCAGTTTAAAAATGTTTTCAATAGATAATTACATCTATCTTGTTCGCGGTGAAGAACCCTGGCATACATCCGACGAAAGTCAGATGCCGGCATATAAACCTCTTCGCGTTATTGTATATGACGTAAGGGATCCTTTTGCTCCGGAAATTGTTTCAAATACCAGTTTTAATTATCCCCACGGACAAATTGATATTGTTGATAATACAATAATTATCATGCCATTAAGGAGAGAATGGTATCATCCTGATCAGGCTCCTCCTGTCGATGCTTTGGTTTATGGCATAGATATGAGTGATGTAACTGAGCCGGTAATCTCCTTTGAAATACCAAATACAACGGATATTGAATACAAAGGTTTCAGAAGAAAAGGCAAACTCCTTATCAGTTACCACACTGAACCAGATTCTTCAGGATCAGACCATGAAAAGTATTTTCTTGATCGGATAGATTTTTCGGATTATTCAACTCCGGTCTTGCTTGAAAAGATAAATATACCGGGAATGCCTGTGGACTTTAATCCTGCTACCGGAAAAATCATCACTCTGCAGAACAAATTGAGAACCATTGAAACAGACGAAGCCACCTGCTGGCAAATGGGCTTTTATAAAAGCCATTACGAAGACGGACAGTGCAAATATTCTGAACGAACCCTCAATTTCCTGTATTTAAACGGTACTGAGGCAAGGATCAACCAAATAATGAGTTACGATAAGGGCTATATTTCGGATGTTTCTCTCACAGATTTCCGTCTGTTTGTTCAGGTTTCACATGAATATTTCTGGGTTTCCGAAGAGGATCCGCGACCCATTCTCTACGTCTATGATGTGGACGCAGCATTAACATATCCCCTGGCAGGATCCGTCCGACTGCCGTCTCCCTATTCAACTCTAACTGGAGCATCAGGCAATTCCGCCTTTATAACCACTTTTTATCCACAAACCTTCTGGACAGCGAATGCAACTAACCCCGACAATATTACAATAACCCAACAATAAATTGTTCCAGAATTGCTTAACCTGTTTTTAGCTTTAAAAAGGATGTACCATGAAACGACTTCTTATTTTCCTTATTATCTTATCCACCCTCATATCCTGCTCTGAGGACGAAAAAACAACCAGTGAAATTCCCTTCCTGAAATCAGATATTCAGCGAAATACAGGGCTTTTAGTTACAGACCAGGCAGTTTTAAGTCAGGCCGTGGCAAACAACGATTTTGCCATGGAACTCTATAGAAATACCGCTGCAACAAAGGATGATAACGCAGTATTTTCGCCTTTTTCCATTTCCATGGCTTTTGCAATGCAATGGGCCGGAGCAGTCTCACAGACTGAACTGCAAATAGCTGATGTTATGAATTTCGGGTCATCCCAGCAGGCTCTTCATTCTTCCATGGGGACTCTGGACCAGCACATGGATGCCATCGGTTCTGATCCTGCAGGTGATTTTCGCCTGTCCGTGGTAAATGCAAGCTGGGTTCGCCCCGACACCCATGTGGAGCAGTCATTTCTCGATACATTGGCTCAGTACTACGATGCTGCGGTCTATCTTGCTGATTTTGAAAATGATACAGACAATGCCCGTAAGCTCATAAATCAGTGGGTAATGGACAATACCAACGATACGATAAAAGATCTTCTACCGGCAACAATGAACGAAACTCTCATTAACACATTTCTTGTTTTAACCAATGCAATATATCTGAAAGCTGAATGGAATGACGAGTTTAATGCAACTTTGACCGAAACTGAAGATTTCCATGCGCCGACGGGAACCGTAAGTTGCGAGATGATGCATCAGGAAAATATCTACCGTACATATGACGCCACAGAGTATGTTGCGCTTGAACTTCCATACAAGGGCGACAAAGCGTCCATGCTTGTTATAATGCCCGATGATGGTCTTTTTTCTCAGTTTGAACAGACAATGGGTGCTACTTTGATTGGCGAAATTGATGCGAATATGACTGCTCAGTTTGTGAACCTGTATTTTCCGAAATTCAGGATTGAATACGACATTACATTGAATAACCCACTGAAAGCGATGGGAATGAATACTCCGTTCAATCCTGAAACAGCGGATTTTTCAGGTTTTCACGGAGGAACGATTGACCCGTTTTTTATCCAGGTTGCAATTCACAAGGCCTTTATCGCCTGTGACGAAAAAGGAACAGAAGCGGGAGCCGCTACGGCAATTGTAAGTGGTAATAACTCAGTTCCTCCAGCCCCACTGCGTTTTGACCGACCATTTATTTACCTCATAAGAGACAACCAGACCAAATCCATCCTGTTCATGGGTAAAGTAACAAACCCATCATAAGGGAAAACCGGGTAGGCAGGAATCAGGGAGTCAGGAAGACAGGGACGCAGGGAGTCAGGAAGCAGGGACGCAGGGACAAAAACACTGACCTCAAAAGGGAACACGGAAAAATGAGCCACAACGTGGCTCACACATAATAGCGAAGGGATTAAAGATTCTGAAAGAATCGAAAATCCCTGGATCGCAATACCCCATCCCTCGCGACCCTGAATGGGTCGCACGGACACCATATTCAATCGAACAAAAAAATATTGTATCGGTATCCAGATGATGCAATTTGAATGGCGGACAAATAGGTTTTTTATCTACCGGTACGATGTGGTGGCGATCAATTAGAGTTTTTGGCCAGATGGTGCGATTTGGCTTATGCTCAAATAGTGTTTTTAGTCTAATGATGCAATTTGGGCAGCAAACAAAAAGGGTTTTCAATCTAATAGCACGATTTGGGAGGCGAATAAGTTGTGTCGGTGTCCTAATGGCACGATTCGGGTGGCGATCAAATAGAGTTTTTGGCCAGATGGCACGATTTGCCTGAAGATCAGATTGTTCGAGGCCCAAATGATGTCATTTGGACATGATAAAATTGTTTGGTCGTCAAATGATGTCATTTGGACATGATAAAATTGTTTGGTCGTCAAATGATGCCATTTTGGACATGATAAAATTGTTCTGTCGTCAAATGATGCCATTTGGCAGAAAACACTTTTTATGCGGGGGTCGGTTCCGTTGATTTATTGTTTTTTGCACGGTATCTTGTAGCTGCTTCGAAGAGTGGGGCGAAAACCGAAGCCGCAGCTTTATTTCCGTGCATCTGAGAAAGCCATGAGTGAGCCAGACGAAGGGCACCGTTAAGGTCTTTGGCTAACTGAATCGGCGTTCGTTCCGGCACTGCGTCGAGTTTTTCTTTTCTGCTGTTATAAATGCGATCAAATTCATCCTGGGTGGCTTCGAGATTCTGTACGAAGGATTCAAGATGCAGGGTATTTATTGCTGCTGATCGTTGGGGGGCTCTGAGCCATGAGATTTTCATGCGGATGATATCGCTTTCCGCATGCATGGAACCCTGAAGAAAAGCCAGGCCATCTGAACCAAGTTCATTATATATTTCATTAGCTTCATTGTACCCTGCATGGCCAACCCCAGCTGAAAGATAACCTTCACAGATGCGGACAACGGAGCGATATGCATTGTCTCGATCCAGATCTGCCTTGACAAGTTCAGCGGTAATTTCAACGAAATCACGGGCTACGGTAGCTTTTTTTATTTCTTCAAGGCGAGTTTCAAGGAGATTAATGATCTCCAGAGCATTGGAATTATCGGAATAATTAGAACGCATATTTTCAATTACTTTGCTTGTCATTTCCGATTTAACATTGAGGGGGATAGAGCGGATCTGAAACATCTTTTCTCCTTAATGGTTTTCATAACCTTTTAATTTTTAATGCCACGATTGGCCCTGAAATAATAATTCAAATGATGCCTGAGTCAAGACAGCAAAATGCAGAAATAATAAAAAAATCAGCAGGGAAAATACGCACAGTTTCAGTATTTCTAAAAAATTCCACAATCACGGTAAATGAGATCTCTTCAGGAGCGAGCAGAATTCTGGATAGGGGTATACCGCTTCCTGAGTAATACGATTGTGAGTTATTCTAAAGAAAATCTTCAGGAAAGAGCCCCTCTAAAGCATTCCGCTGCGCGAAATTGCCTACCTGATTGTCCTGTTCCTGTTCCTGTTCCTGCTACTGATTACCTGTGCCCTGTATATTTTTTAACAGGAAGACAGGAAAACAGGATCAGGATCAGAATCAGGGCGTAACCATTCAACATCAATGCATAATTACAAAGGATTGTGATAAAAAACATTCACTTTTCACATTTTCGATTGTTTTACTCATGAAGCGGGCTAAGGTCAGTCGGTGATGGTACAGCAGTATTCTACCGGGATTTTATAAAAACAGAAGTTGCAGACAGCCCAGCCTTCAGAGAGGATATCGATCATTGGGGCGCCAAACTGCTGTGAAACGACGGTGCCTTCTTCCGTTTCAAGACAATAGTATGTTACGTCTACATCGTTTGCAAAAACCCTGTTTATAATCAGGCAACTATCAAAGGTATAGGGAGAAGCGACGCAGCTGTTTTCATCTTCAGATATCAGGTACATTGAGGAATCTGCAGCACAAAAGTAATATTCGCCACCTTCAGGATCACCATGAAGCAGGCAGTCGCCCTCGGTGAATGTTTCAGCTGTGCTTATAGTTTGATCGCATGTTTCCCAGCCATCTTCAAGTATATCAAGACCTACGGTGGCATGAATATACAATGTACCGTCCGGAGTATCCTTGCAGATACTTGTAACAATGTTGTTAAAGGATTCGTTGCCGGTTTTCACGCAGATGTCCGTGGTCTGGGCAAAGCATTGATTTTTATCCAGTGTAAGGAGAAGGGGGTATTCACAATGGGTGGTGGACTTATCATCAGAATCACAAGCAGAACTCAAGAGAAGTGTAAAACTGATAGCGAAAATAAACAGGTTTTTCATTTAAAAGCTCCTTTGTAAGAATAAGAATTAAGATGACTATGTGACCATAGCATTTAATTTATATAAAACAAGACCGCCTGTGAGGAAAAATGATTGTACGATCTGGTAATCCGGGAATTGATCTTGTGGTCTATACCGCTTGATGAGTAGTACGATTGTGAGTTATTCTAAAGAAAATCTTCAGGAAAGAGCCCCTGATTGTCCTGTTCCTGTTCCTGCTACTGATTTCCTGGTTACCTGAAATATTTTAACAGGAAGTCAGGCAAACAGGGACAGGCGCAGGTCATAAACATTCAGTATCAAACAATAATTACAAAGACTGGAAGCAAATATTCACTTTTTAGATTTCGATCCTTTTACTCATGAAGTGGTCTAATGATAATCTTCGCCGGTGAAGCGCAGGGGGCTTTCGCCTTCGACGTAGCCGGGATGATTTTCTGTGCAGATGCCCTGGGGTCCGTCGGGAATGGTGCACCAACTGTTGGAACCGCCGCAGGCCGTATCCTCGCCGTAACAGAAGGATGCAAACATATAATCTTCGTAATCATCGGGGGTTTCCGCCATGACGATGTAAGTGGGGTCGTAGACTTTACCGTTAACCTGGACGACAATGTGGTCAGAATAGCGCCAGACGTAGGAATCGCGGCCGAGGGCTGGAATATCTATGGTCTGATACATACTGTAAGCTTCACTTGATGGGTAGCGGAACCAGAACCACAGCCAGTTGGAGTCAATGCCCTGTGTTTCCGTAAGAGCCATGTAAAATCCGCGGAATTCACCACAGGCTGATTGTTTGAAATCCAGAAAAACTTCCGCACGATCAATTATGTTCGAGGGACGGGGAAACGGGCCGTAGCGGTAACCGAGGGGTTCAAGATTATACATTCCCAGCAGGAGTTTTTCCGCTAGTTCGTTTTCTGTGGGTTCACCGAGATCTTCGTATTGACCGCTGAGCCAGTCGCTGCCCCACATGATGATGCGTTTGTAAAGGGGGGTTCCGGGAATTGGGCAACGCCATACCTGGGCAAATTCATGAAGTGTTGTCTGGGTGTAGGTTTCAGAACCAACGGTAAATGTGTGTTCTATTTCGAGAGTATAGAAGTGGGCCGTTGCCGTTGGCAGTGGGTTTGCTTCGACTTCAATATCTGGATAGGATGTACCGTCGGGAGTGACGGTGCCGGAAGTGTTGAAAAGTTCGAGGGATTCCCCGGTTTTGGTGTACAAAGTGCCTTTCAGGGAATAATCCATTTCCACGGCAGCTTCTTTTGAGCCGAAGGTAAAAGTTAGAATCGGGGATGAATCACTGCAGTAAGCAGCCATTTCTGAGTATTCGGCGTTCAGGAAACCTTCGGAATCAAGATAGCCGTCTGTGAGGAAAAACAGATTCTCATTTACTTCAACGTTGGGATCATCCCATGTGGGGCCCGTTTTTTTGTAATAAATACGTCCTTCTCCGGTGAAATCAATGGATTTGGTGAACACCGGGTCTGAGAAATCCTTTTTGACCGGGTCATCATCATCGCAAGCGGCAAAAAACGCTGCGAGTATGACTGAAGCGAGAACTACCTGAATAAAATATCGTGTATAACTAAGCATAAAAAACTCCAATCGGCCTGAAGCCGTAATAAAATCACATGGGGAGGCAGACGCCGTATTCTACTCCGCCTATTACTGTGGGGTCCGGGAGGCCGTTGCAGGCGTAACCGTTCGGGCATGTCGAGTTTGCATCGGAGCACCATTTGTAGCAGCCTTCGGGGTAGTAGAATGCCGTTAAGTCAAAACACTCGTAGCCGGCGTCGCACTGGAAGCCAGATGGGCAGTTTCCACTGGGGAGCGCCGTCATGACGCATTCGGTGATGTATTTGTCTGCAACGTAGTCGCCGTTGCGGTCAAGGCCCATGATGGAGCACCGCATATCCGGGTGGCAGCCGATGTTTGTGATGGGATTGCAGGGCGCTGTGCACAGGAACAGGTTTGAAAGGGTGGTGCCCCCTACGCCGATGTCGTAGTAGCAGGCACTTCCTGCACTTCCGGTGCATTCGTTGTTGTCGCTGTATACACTTTTGCTGGTGCAATAACGACGGCAGACGCCTTCGGCAAGTGAAGCATGAGCCGGTGCGCAGGTTAAGCCGGGAAGGCAGTCGGAATCGGCATCGCAAACGGTCATTTCCGCTTGTGTGCCCGCAGTGACGCAGCGATTGGCCGTTGCAGTGTCCACGGTGCATTTGAAGCCTGCAGTGCAGCCTGTCTGGGGGACGATGGTACACTGAGTGTTTGCCGTGCAGTTTGTTGTGTTGAATGTGCAGTTTGAGTTGCAACTGAGAGTTCCGCCGTCAAAGCCCTGAGTCAGGCAGGTAGCGCCCCCGAGAGCTGAACCGTCGCATTGTTCCGGAGCTTCGATGTTGCCGTTGCCACAGGTGGCACTTGAAGGGCAGTCTGTCGGACATAGGGAATTGTTTTCGCCGCCATCGCAAGTACCGTTACCACAAAAGCAGTCCTGAGGACAGGTGGCGATACTTTCGTTTCCAGCACAGGTTCCGTTACCGCACTCTGATGCGGTGCAGTCCTGAGGGCAGGTTGCAACACTTTCATTTGCGTCGCAAGTTCCGTTACCGCACAGCACCGTTGAGCAGTCCTGAGGGCAGGTGACTGCTGTTTCCCCGTCGTCGCATGTACCGTTGGTGCAAAAGCAGTCTAAAAGGCAGGTGAGATAACTTTCGTCGGGCTCGCATGTTCCATTGCCGCATTCGGGACCGCAGTCCTGAGGGCAGATTTCGTGGGATTCCCCAACGTCACACGAGCCGTTTGTGCAGTAGCAGTCTAAAGAGCACGAAGCGACGGTTTCCGATTCGTTGCATACGCCGTTGCCGCATATATCACAGTCTGTGGGGCAGTTGTGGGTTTCTTCCGGCTCGCAGATACCATTACCGCAGAAATGTTCCACCGTGCAGATGGAAGAGCAGCCGTCACCAATAATAGTATTGCCGTCGTCGCATTCTTCGCCGGGTTCTTTATCGCCGTTGCCGCAAATGGGTTCGTTTCCCGCACAGGAATACCAGAACAGTCCCGCACACATAACAGCAAGGAAGGATTTTAATTTCATGGAAAACTCCATTCAGACCGAGATTACATCCGGTCAGACCGGATTACTCCAGTCGGAACACAAAAAAACAATTCAAGAAATTATATACGGAAAACCCGGATTTTCAAGAACCCATAATAAACAGAAGCAGGGAAACATTGCGCCACAAAAAGCCCCGCCTGCGGCGGCGCTTTTTGTGGCGCAAGGGGGAGAGCCAATGCTAACCCAGAGCTGAAGCTCTGGGTTAGCACAGGCGTTCTACGAACGCGGAATCCCAAATTACAGCAAGGTGCAAGAACGCGGAAAATCCCAAATCCGAACTCGATGTTGAATCCGCGGATCTTTTACCGGGAAGTAGGAGGTGAGCGACAAATTTACAAATAGAGCGAAATGTAATGAGCGGAATGTTTTCGACGCCGCAGGCGTGGGGAGTCCAGAGGGGGCCGCGCCCCCTTTGTGCCGGTTCAAGGGGGCTTGGGGGGAAGTCGGAATCCCCCCAACTGAGAGGTCTAAGGAGAGCTGCGCTCTCCTTAATTAAATTACGAGAAGATTAATTTAATTATTAAAAATGGCAATTTAAATAATTCACAAACAGAAATGAGCGAAACAAAGTGAGCGATATCCTGGCCGCTTTATACATAAAAAAGACCCCAGCGAAACGAAGTGAGCGGCAAACTCAACGTAAATTTAAGCGAAACAAAGTGAGCGACAACTTCAAACGTTATTTTCGCTCGAGGAGGTTGATGTCTTTTCGGGCGCGTTTTATGAGGTCAGAGGCGTGGAAGTTCTGTTTTTCAACGATTTCGCGTTCGGACATGTTAACTAATGTGCCTTCTTTTACTACGATTTTACCGTTTACGATGACCGTATGAGCCCGGCGGCGTGAATTGCAGAAGAGCAGGGCCGCTAGAGGGTCATGAAGTCCGCCGGCGTAGGCGATATCCATCATGTCAAAGCAGGCGATGTCCGCTAAAAACCCGGGAGCGATCTGGCCGAGTTCATCGTCCCAGTTTAAAACCGATGCGCCACCCTGAGATGCAAGGCGGATGGTATCAAGGGCGTTGGTGGCTCCGACGCCTTCTTTGCCGATGCGATGTACGAAAAGGGCAAGGCGGGCTTCGGAGAGAAGATCACTTGAGTCGTTGGAGGCGCTGCCGTCTACAGCTATACCAACACGGACTCCCGCTTTGAGAAGTTCAGGCACCCGGGCGATGCCGCTTCCCAGACGCAGGTTTGAAGTGGGGCAGTGGGCAACGCCGGTTTTAGTTTCCCCGAGGCGTTTGATTTCTTCGTCGTTAAACCAGATACCGTGAGCGTACCAGACGTCGGGGCCGATCCAGTCAACGCTTTCCATGAAGGCAAGGGGTCTCATGCCCAGAGTCGAGATGCAGTAGTCGTCTTCGTCGTTTGTTTCCGCCAGATGCGTGTGCAAAAGGACTTTGTGCTGCCGGGCCAGGGCTGCGCTTTCCTTTAAAAGCCCGGGTGTTACGGAAAATGGACTGCAGGGCGCAAGGGCCGTGCGTACCATGGCGCCGGGGGATTTGTCGTGGAATTTTGCAATGAAATCCTCACTTGCACGGAGGATAGCTTCTTCGGTCTGAACTACGTCGTCCGGGGGAAGTCCTCCATTTGAAACGCCCCGGGACATACTTCCCCGGGTGGGATAAAAGCGGATACCAAGTTTTTTCGCTGCTTCCACTTCGGCGTAGATGATTTCCTCGCCGCAGGTGGAAGGAAACAGGTAGTGATGGTCAGAAGCGCAGGTGCATCCCGTAAGGAGCAGTTCTCCAAGGCCCGTTGCTGCAGCCCAGTATTCCGTTTCCGGAGTAATGTGTCGCCAGCCCTGATAAAGGTTAATGAGCCAGTCAAAAAGCTTTACGTTCTGTACGAGGGGAACATTGCGGAACATGGTTTGATAAAGGTGGTGATGTGTGTTCACCATACCGGGAATTGCTACCATGCCGGAGCCGTCGATGACGGTATCAGCTTCATCGGGGAGATTATGACCGACTTTTTCAATTCGGTTGTCCCGGATTAGGATGTCGGCGTTATTCAGAACTTCACTTTGTGCGTTGACCGTGGCTAAAGCCATCAGGTTCCTGATGAGGATTGTAGACATTGTTTCACCATTAATTTGAGTTAATAACTTCAATAAGTTTCTTGACGACAGATGGGTCGAATATTTTCCCGGTATTCCACTTGAGGAAATCAACTATAAAGCGTTTACCCGGGGAAATGTTGATGAGAGTATGATAATAATGAGCCGTAGTTATAATGCGACTGGCCATGGGGATGCGGTCGCCGGATAAGGAATCGGGGCTTCCGCTGCCGTCGAAATGTTCGCTGGTATGACGGGCTATAGCTTTAATATTATTGAATTCAGCCCGGATAAAGTCCTCTGTGCAGAAATCATCAAGGGTGGCGGAAAGCTCAAGGGCTTTTTCGGGAATATCAGGCGCATCAGGATTTTTAAGGATGTGAATATAAAGCACTGCTGATGCCGCAAGGAGGGGGAGATCGTTATTTTTATAAAGGGTTGAAGTTCCGATTTGTACGGCGGTTTTTGCTACTTCCCGCTGGAAATCCCAGTCCACGGGGTCAAACCGGGAGGACGAACCGAGGAGATCTTTTATGGAGAGCAGCATGCCACTGGAGAGGGAAGTCTGCTCACTCATAGCTTCAATGAGTTTATCCATGAATTTGAGATCTTCCGAGCCTTCCGATACGGGATCTGCAGGGGCTAAAAACCTCTGGAAACTGGAGAGTGCCTCTTTAGTAACTTCAATGAGTTCTTCGTTATTAAAGGGTTTTTCGATGAAACGAAAGATCCTGGCTTCATTGACAACATCGCGCAGGGATAACTGGTCAATAAAAGCTGTCAGCAAAATGCGGGGTATTTCAGGCCAGGCGGCACGGCATCTTATGAGAAATTCAAGGCCGTTTAAACCGGGCATGCGATAATCTGAGATGATTACCGGGACTTTAGTGTGATTTTCATTGAGAAATTCGAGGGCCCGGGCAGCGTCTTCAAAGGTGCGGCAGTTGAAGTCCGCACTTTCTAAAACACGGCGGATGGAGTTGCGTGCACTTTGCTCGTCATCGACAATAACCACCGTTTGCTCGTGCGGGTCTTCATCACCAAGCATGTTAAGCCTTGTATTCATTTACAGTGAGGCAGAAAGGACAAGTGATTTTCGCATTATAGCCCACGAAGGGGATGGGAAGTTTCCGGCTGCAGGTGCTGCAGGCGATGGTGTTAGACAGACTCTGTGAAACCGTTGATTCGGGCTTATGGGCTGCAGGTTTTGAACCGCCGAAAAGATTGTCATCGTCGAAATCCGGCTGGGATTTAGTGGCAGGGATAAATTCTGCCTGAGGTTCCTCTTCAAGTTCCGGTTCTTCCTCGGCAGGTTCAACATCCTCGGCGCCTTCTTCTTCTTCGAACTGAACTTCTGGTTTTTCATCCTGAGGTTCCTCGACAGGTTTCGAAGAGGGCTGTTCATTCAAAGTTTCAAATTGAAGTGCCTGACTTTCCACAGTTTCCGAACGATCTTCTTCCCGTTCGGATTTGCTGGAAACGGCCATTTCTCCCGATACCGCGGAGTCACGACGGGAAGGCATTTCCCCGGAGACCGATTTTTCTTCTTTTTTCGGTTCCTTGACGGGGCTTGATTTGTCTTCTTCTTTTATGGCCTGCTTTTCCGAGCTTTTCTCCCGGGGTTTTTCTGTTTTTATTTCTTTACTCGGAGTTTCCTCCCCGGATTTTTCCTGATCGTCCTGATCTTTCTTTCCGCCGAAAATTTTGCTGAAGAATCCCAATTGAAAACCTCCTTGACAAAGCCGTTTATCTCAGCTTGTCGTTATTACCACAAGGTAGCAGGGAAACCGCTCACATAGATATCTGTTTTAAGTCGAGTGCGGTTACCAGATTCTACATTTAAGATGATTCCACTGCCAAAATCAAATAAAAAGGTGGAAAAATTACACTTCCAATATATAACAAATGAGGAGATTTTAAAACGCATTTATTGCAAACCTTTTTCGGAGTGTCATCATGAAGAAATTACTGACTCTTATTCTTGCCTTTGCGCTTTTGGGTGCCTGCAATGACCCGGATCCCGAAAAGCACAACAACACGTTTAATAATCAAACTAACAACACCAACATGGAAGATTGCACCAACGGAATCGACGACGATGGTGACAATGCAGTTGATTGTGATGACGCCGATTGTTTTACTCACCCCAATTGTGAAAACTCCAGTAACAATACACTGGAATTTACTACCATCATAGGTAAAGTCTGGTCCCCGGGCTCTGACGAAGCGCAGGTCATGGCTGAAAATAAATTCCCCGTACCAACTGCACTGGTTGCAGCTTATCTTTCTGAACCTCCACCGCCCACGACGGGGATGTACTGCAATGAATGTGTTGAAATCCCTACGGGAGTAATTCATAAATTCACCGAAATCGATGGATCTTTTGAACTTGTACTTTTGCCAAACACAACCTACTGGATCGTCGTTCAGAAGGGTGAATTCCGCCGGGTAACCATGTATACTACCGGTGCCGCAAACGAAACTGCGGATCTGGAACCTCCCGCAGGAAGCCCGAAACCTTCCATGCTTACTTTGCCAAACAAATCCAATCCTTCAAATGGAGCCTGGATTCCTAAAATTCTCATTATTGAGGGTTCTTATGAAGATATGACCCCGCTGTTCTCAACTCTCGGTTTCCTTTATGGATCCGAAGTTGAAGTAATTCAGGACACGGAAGCTGACACCATTGCCGGAAACATGAATGAACTTCGCAAGTACAATATTATTATTACCACCTGCGGTGATGATGCGACTTTCCTCACAAATCAGAACATACGCGACAACCTTCGTCAGTATGTATATGAAGGTGGTAAACTTTATGTCGACGACTTCAGTTATGACTGGGCAGAGCAACCCTTCCCCGAGTTTTTAACCTTCGAGAGTGATGGGAGTTCAAGTTGCGGGAGCGGCACAACACCTCCGTCTTCCGTTGGAACATGCAATCACTGGAGTGTCTATAATCCCACTGGAACCCCAGGTGATCCTTACTTCGAACTGTGGCTCGACGTTATTAATCCCAGTGGTATCATTGAACTTGAAGCTGCCTGGGATATTATCTCCGGTTTAAATGCCAATGACCAGGGCGAATGCGAAAGTGAAGATCCCCAGTGTGTAAACGGTCACTGGATCGCTCCTCCGAAAGTATGGATGTACGGGACATGGTCCGGTTATACAAACACTCCTGTGACCGTATCCTGGAATTATTATTGTGGAAAAGTCCTCTACACCGTTTACCACACCCACAGCGGAAGCGGCGGTGAAGGTTACACTTATCCCCTCATTCTTCAGGAAAAAATCATGATGTACCTCATCATGGAAATCCAGACCTGCACAAAACAGAACATCGTTGAATAAGTCCAGGGGCGCGAATGCTGCGCATCCTTTACCCCTGGCTATTGAAGATGGAGTCATTTCATGACTCGCGGCTGCAGGCCTCTGGCCCGCAACCTTATTACACTGATTCTCCGCCTTCCTTACCTGCCTGCCTGATTCCCCGTTTCCCTGCCTGCCTGGCTACATGATTCCCTTAAATTTTTAACAGGTAATAAGGAAAACAGTATACAGGAACACAAGCAGGTCATAAACATTCAGTATCAAACAATAATTGTAAAAGATAAAGCTTTCAAGTCACCTTCCAAGTCACGATCCTTTTTCCCATGAAGTGAGCTACAGTAAAAATCCGTTGAACGGCTTTCGCAAAGGTGTATATTCTGGACCATGATTTTTGACTTTGATGGCACAATCATACTTCATTTCCTTATTTTTATCGCCACATGGCTTGTGGTCTCCCGCATCTTAGTGAAATCGTGGACAACCCTTCGGGAAAAACGACATTACGTTGGGCGGGGAGCTGTAGAAAAGGCCGAGACCCTTTTCGAAGAAGCGGTGGAACTGGAAGCTGAATGTGAAAATATGATTCGCACTACTCGCAGGGAGGCGGAAACCATGCGGGCAAGCGAACGGGAGAAAGCCCACAAACAAGCTGATAAAATCCGCATGGAAGCGGACCGGCAGGCTGTGAAGGCTCAGAAAATTGCGGATCGTAACCTTAAAAAGGAAATCCTCGAGTTTCACGAGTTTATGGATGGCAGGATCGATGACTACGCCGAAGATCTTTCCGACCGCGTGCTTGAAAGGTAGTGGGTAATGCAGGTATTTTTATCATTAATCAATCTGTATGACCTTTTTCACTATTCCCATCTGGGTAACGGTAAATACGATTATGAAGGGCCACCGCTTATCTTTGTCCTTATTAACTTTGCGCTGTTTCTGTTTCTGGCAAACAGATATCTCTTTCCGATTTTGAGATCCTACCTTGAAGAGCGACAGAAAGAATTTGTGGATCTTAAAAGTGCCTCCATGAGGATGCTTAAAAGTGCTCTGGAAAAGAATCACAGGCATAAAAGACGCCATGAATCCATTGCTGCGGAAATGCGTCGGGTCTCCAAAATGATAAAGGATGAAACACGGAACGAAGTAGAATCCATTCTTGAAAAAGCCCGCTTGTATGCGGAAAATCGTGAAAAGGAAACGGCCCAGCAGATCAGGGCAAACGGCGAACGCGCTGCAAAAAAACTCAAAAATGACGTAATCGAAGCCATTTTACAGAAAACCCGTGAGAATATTCCCCTGAAAATTACCGAGGAAGAGCGCACGGAAATGATCAGGCAGGCTTTTGCCGAAAGCCGACGCACGAGGTGGAAATGAACGGAGATCTCATTGCCAGCCGGTATGCCCGTGCGGTTTTTGATTGTTGTAACGGTGATGTAAGGACGATTACAAGAGTTGCCCGTGAGTTTTCCCTCATTGAAAACAACTGGAAATTGGGCCTCGAGGAAATATTTACAAATCCTGTTTTTAAACCATCCGAACGAAAACGTGTCATCGAAAGTTACATTACTGAATATAACTTTCTGAACCTTACGGCGGATTTCATCCGGCTCCTTTCGGACCGGAGTCGATTCATTAATTTTCTCGATATCAGCAGGAAATTCAAAGCTCTCATGGACGATCTTGTTGAACGAATTATCGTTACAGTTATCAGTGCTCGGGATATCAGTCCAGCCCTTTTAACGGAATATCGTCGAGAGGTAGAACTTCAACTTGGGCATAGTGCCATCATCCATCAGGTAATAGATCCGGACCTCGTGGGTGGAATTAAAATCATTGTTAAAAACCGGATGTTTGACGGGTCTGTAACAGGTCAGCTCCGTAGAATTGGTAACAAACTTGGACTACCGAGGAGTGCCTGATGGGTATCAAACCGGAAGAAATCAGCAGCATAATAAAAAGAGAAATTGAAAACTTTTCCCGTCGTGTGGAAGTTAAGGAAGTGGGCACAGTGCTCACAGTGGGGGACGGAATTGCAAGGATTTACGGTCTTGATAATGTCATGGCCGGCGAGCTCGTGGAGTTTCCTCGGGGAGTTATGGGGATTGCTCTGAACCTGGAAGAAAACAGTGTTGGATGCGCACTTTTAGGTCATGATAACCTCATTCGCGAAGGAGATGTGGTATCCAGAACCGGCCGCATTATTGACGTTCCCGTGGGAGAAGCCCTTTTAGGTCGTGTTTTAAATGCACTGGGCCAGCCAATTGACGGTGGTGAAGAGCCCCTTTGTGACGAACGTTATCCCGTTGAAAGGCGGGCTCCGGGAATCATTAAAAGGCAAAGCGTCTGTGAACCGCTGGAAACCGGGATTTTAGCTCTGGACAGTCTGGTTCCCGTGGGGCGCGGTCAGCGGGAGCTCATTATCGGTGATCGTCAAACGGGAAAGACATCTCTGATTACGGACACCATAATCAACCAGAAAGGAAAAGATGTGGTCTGCATTTATGTAGCTATCGGTCAGAAACAGAGCACCGTAGCGCAACTTGTGGATCGTCTTCGACTGAACGGGGCTATGTCCTATACTATCGTTATAAGTGCATCAGCTTCGGAAAGTGCACCACTGCAGTATCTGGCTCCATACGCCGGCATGAGCATGGGGGAGTTTTTCCGTGACAGCGGAAAACATGCGGTAATTTTCCTTGATGATCTCTCGAAGCATGCCGTGGCGTACCGTCAGATAAGCCTTCTTCTCCGGCGGCCTCCGGGACGCGAAGCTTACCCCGGTGATGTTTTCTACCTTCATTCCAGACTTCTGGAACGGGCAGCGAAAATGAGCGAAGGTGAAGGTGGCGGTTCCCTTACGGCATTTCCTGTAATTGAGACCCAGTCCGGAGATATCTCCGCGTACATTCCCACCAATGTTATTTCCATTACCGATGGTCAGATTTTCCTCGAAAGCGAACTTTTTCACAGTGGCCAAAGACCCGCAGTAAACGTAGGTCTCAGTGTTTCACGCGTAGGTGGTGCAGCCCAGTGGAAAGCCATGAAAAAAATCGCCGGGCCTTTGCGAATTCAACTGGCCCAATACCGCGAACTCAAGGCCTTCAGTCAATTTGGAAGCGAACTGGATCCCGTAAGTCAGCAGCAACTGGATCGAGGAACCCGCATTATGTATCTTTTGCGTCAGGGTGTTGGAACTCCAAGACCCATGGAAGTTCAGGTTCTCCTTCTCCACTGCGGAACCGCTGGGTTTCTTGATGATATTAAACCTGAGAAGATTCCCGGTTTTATACATGAACTGGTTATCCGTATTTCCGATCAGCATCCGCAGATTCTCAGAGAAATTGCAAAAGAAAAACTCATTTCATCCCAGCTTGAAGAGCAGATAAACGCTGTTTTAAAAGAATTTAAAATTCTGTATGCATCCGGAGGCCACTGATGGCTGATTTGAGAGGAATCCGGCGACGGATCGGTTCCATCCGCAACGTGAGAAAGCTCAGTGATGCCATGAAGATGGTATCCACGGCTAAATTCTGGAAGTACCAGACTTCTCTGGACAAGGCCCGGGCATTTACCGATGAACTCGAGGTTATGCTCTCCCATGCGGCATTACATGTTCCGAAAAAAGAAGTGACAAAGACCATTGATCTGGTCCTCACGTCGGACCGCGGAATGTGTGGAGCGTTTAATCATGTGCTTCTTCGGTCCGTTTCACCAAGCTCTCCAAGGTATGTAATTGGCAAAAAAGGTAATGATTTCTTTCGCAGTGAAGGTTCCTGCCTTGAACGGGACACGTCCTTCTGGGATGACTTTACTTCTTCATCAATAAATAATCTTTACTCAAAACTTCTGAAACTGGCTGCTGAGAATAATTGTGACGGCATAGCTGTGAATTACATGGCATTTTCTTCGTTTGTTTCCCAGAAACCGTCGAAAATGCTTATTTATCCCTGCTATCCAGATGCCCCGGCGGGTTTTCATGAAGTGGATATCGAACCCAATCCCGCAGCATTCTTTGAAGAAGCGATTCATCTTTATGGGAAGGCTCTTTTAAAACAGGTTATTTTTGAAAATCTGGTCAGTGAGAACGCCGCAAGGATGGGAGCCATGGACAATGCATCCCGCAATGCCGGAGAACTCATTGAAAAACTCAAAATAAAATACAACCGGCTCCGTCAGGATGCCATAACAGTAGAACTTATGGAAATCATTGGCGGTACGGAGGCTCTGAATGAGTGAGAATACAGGTAAAATACTTCAGGTTATCGGTTCTGTTGTGGATGTTTCTTTCGGTGAAGGAGAAATTCCGCCCCTTTACACAGCTCTTTTAATAAAACGCCCCATGGAAGATGGAAGCGAGAGCGATATGGTTATTGAAGTGGCTCAGCACATTGGGGAAAATACCCTGCGCTGCATTTCCCTCGACTCAACGGACGGTCTGCGCCGCGGAATGCCAGTAATTAATACCGGTAATTACATCACTGTTCCCGTGGGCAAAGAAGTTCTCGGACGTATTATTAACGTAACTGGACAGGACGTGGACGGTCTCGGGCCTATTAAAAACGATCTGAAAATGCCCATCCACCGTAACCCGCCGGGGTTTATCGAGTTGGATACGAAAATTCAGTCCCTGGAAACAGGTATAAAAGTTATCGACCTCCTCGCGCCGTACAAAAAGGGCGGTAAAATCGGGCTTTTCGGAGGAGCTGGCGTCGGAAAAACAGTTTTGATTCAGGAGCTTATCAATAACGTTGCTCTTCAACATGGCGGGACAAGCGTATTTTGCGGCGTTGGTGAGCGAACCCGCGAAGGAAACGATCTCTGGAATGAGATGAAGGCTTCGGGGGTAATTGATAAAGTTGCCCTTGTCTTCGGTCAGATGAACGAACCTCCCGGAGCGCGAGCGCGCGTTGCTTTGTCCGGACTTACGGTAGCAGAGCATTTTCGTGATGAAATGGGGCAGGATGTACTTCTTTTTATTGATAATATTTTCAGGTTTTCTCAGGCAGGAAGTGAAGTCAGCGCGCTTTTAGGGCGCATTCCCTCCGCCGTAGGTTATCAGCCGACTTTAGCAACGGAAATGGGGGAACTGCAGGAGCGCATTGTTTCAACGTTGAAAGGGAGTATTACTTCAATTCAGGCCATCTATGTTCCCGCGGACGATCTTACGGATCCCGCTCCCGCAACCACATTTTCTCATCTTGATGCGACGACGGTTTTATCCAGGCATATTGTGGATCTTGGTATTTATCCGGCAGTGGACCCTCTGGAATCCAGTTCCACCATTCTCACTCCTGAAATCGTCGGCCATGAACACTATAATCTGGCCAGAAAAGTCCAGGAAATACTTCAGCGCTACGAAGAACTGAAAGATATTATTGCTATTTTGGGTATTGATGAACTTTCCCCAGATGATAAACTGACGGTTACAAGGGCCAGAAAAATCCAGCGCTTTTTCTCTCAGCCTTTCAGTGTTGCGGAAAATTTTACGGGGATGAAGGGTGTTTTTGTTCCCCTTTCGGAAACCATAGTGGGATTTTCGGAGATAGTTGACGGAAAATGCGATGATCTTCCGGAGCAGGCCTTTTTAATGTGCGGTACCATTGCGCAGGTTCGTGAAAAGGCACAAATGTTACTTTCAAGAAAAGGTTTTGAACTGTGAACGCTTCCGTTAAGACCCTTGAGTCTGGCACGATCCTTAATTTGTCTGACGTTCTCAGTGTAGTTGTAAGGACAAATTGGGGAAAGGAACAGTTTTTACCAGGTCACACCGGTCTTTTGACTATTTTGAAACCCTGCGTCGTGTACATCGAAACAGGCGATGGTACTCAGGCTCTGTTACTGGAAAACGGTCTTCTGGAGATTGATTCTCAGTCTAACGTGAAGATCATGACGGAAAAATGCCATCGAAAAGATACTTTTAAAAAAACAGTTGAAGATTTGGCAGAAGAAATTAAGAATATTGATTGCAGTGCAGGTCCATCTTCAGAATATGAGACTCTTGCATCTGAACTTGAATTTGCCGAATTTGTTAATAAATCGCAATAATTAGTTAATGTCCTGTATACGGCATTTCAAAGTTAACGACGAACTTCAACACAGGACATTAAGAATAGAGACTTGAATTTATTGTAGTGTTCTGAATAGCATGTTTTCGTAAACATGCTCAATTTTGATAAAAATTGAACTTCAGGACACGAACTGATTTTGGCCTTGATTACAGGTTTTGAAAGGATATTTAATGGGAAAAAAGAGAAGAACCTCAAAATCCAATAAATCTGAAAATACTGAAGAAACCGGCGGAGGCTGGATGATGGGTATGCGCGGTGGTTTTAAAAACGCTGCGGATAATGTCACGGGTAAAAAGAAAAGTAGTGCTCTGGATTGGATTCTGAATATTTTACTCGTAGTGATGGCCGGATACCTTGCATATAAATATATTTTACCCCGTTTTATGTGAGCAAAAGCCTGAAAATCTTGCCTTTTTTGTGTTGCCGGAAAGCAAACTTTTACTCAGCTTGAAATTTCCTGCTGATGATCTAATTATAAGCCCTGATATCCGGAGATAGTTTTCCCGGTATCAAGCAGGTCAATTATTTTGAAGTATTCTATAACCTTTTTTCTGCTGTTTTTTTTATTGGCACTGCCGGAAGTGGGGCACGTTGATGCTCAGACAAAGCATGCTCCCGGTTCTCGCGGTAGTGGCGCAAAAAAGAAACAGACAGTAAAGAAAAAGAAACCATCGAAAAAAACAGGAAAAAAAGGGAAAAAAGTCCCTGAGCATGTGTGGAACAAAACGCCCATGCTCATGAAGTATGTGAAGCCCATAAAGAATCCGCTTCCGGGGATGGATCGGGAATGTATTGCAAGATTGCGCGCTGCCAGGATACGTTTTGACATTTTAAAGGGAGTAAAAGGCGTTAAAACTCCGCTCAAACTCTATGAGACTAAACTCGGTGGTGTTGTTTACCGTCGAGCCTGGAACAATAAAACAGCCCCATGGATCCTTGATTGCAAAACCGTGGAAAATCTCATTATTGCTGGTAAAAAACTCAGAGCATACGGTATTGCATCCATGTACTGGACTTCGGCATGGCGTTATAGTTATGTTCACGGGACCACCAAACTCAGCAACCATGCATACGGTCGCGCAATTGACATTACAGCCATAGATGGAGGGTTTGGATATGCGGCTCTTATCGGTGGTTGGGAACGATGTGGCGGCTGTGGTCAGGGTTGTCCTTCGAAAAAAGGACGTGCTTTGAGAGCAGCAGTCTGTGCTTTGAAAGGCTCAGGGATTTTTAAAACTGTTTACACTCCGGATTATGACGCTTTACACCGGGATCACTTCCACATTGATTCACCAAATGAAGCTCATAAACTTAAAGTTAAAGTAAAACCTGAGCATTACGGTAAAGTTGAAGATAAAAAAGAAGATACTCCTCCTGATGGGGATAAAAAAATCGACAAGAAAAATGATGATCCCGATAGAAACCACTGGAATGATCAGGAACCGGAACTGGAATACGAACCCCCAAGATCCCGCCCCCATCACTACTGAGAAATTACCTTACGTCGGATCGGCGCTAAGGGTAAATCCATCAGCCTGAATGAAACCCATGAATCCGAACTCGATGTTGAATCCGCGGATCATAAAAGCGTTCGTAGACCTCCTATAGACCGCTTCATTAGTAAAAGGATCGAAAAAAGATAAAAAAGGGGATCGACAAAACGGCAAAAAATTGATCTGATAGGGTAATGAAAATATTATCTATAGATTTAAGAAGGCATTCTGGATATGTGATAAATGAATGATTAGTTG
>JAHJMN010000040.1 GCA_018821305.1 Myxococcota bacterium | reverse complement strand
ATTCAATTTTTATCAAAATTGAGCATGTTTAGGAAAACATGCTATTCAGAACACTATAATAATTTCAAGGTCTTCATTCTTAATGTCCTGTGTACAAATTTGGTGTAAACTTGAAAATTTGGTATTACAGGACATTAACTACTTTGTGACCACAGTCGGAGTAATACGATTGTACTGAATTTTGGGATTATCATTGAATTTTAAAATCGTCATTCTTTTTTTTTTCCCTAGTAATACGATAATGAATCGTTTTAAAGAAATTCTACGGGAAGGCCCCTGTTTTCCTTTTCCTTTTCCTGTTCCTGCTACTGATTACCTGAAATTCTGATTTTTTAACAGGGACTCAGGTAGTCAGGGCACAGCATCAGTGACAGGTCGTAAATATTCAACATCAATGTAAAATTATAAATGAATTTAATATTCCACTTACTTTGAGATATTGATCCTTTTACTCAGGAAGCATTCTGATTCACTCGGCAGGGATTGAAGAAAAAAAACTCAGTTTACTCGTATTCGCAGCTGCCGCGGTCGGGGTTTCCGTCGGTTCCGCGGGGGGTGCCGGAATAATCCACGGAGGCAAAATCACTGCCTGTTTCTTCTGCTATGTCTGTGGGGGCTGTGAGACAGAAATCTCCAGTATCAGCGGATACGAAGGGATCGGAGGTAAATACCTGCTTTGTATCTTCATCAATGTTATCGTCAAGATATACGGGATTTGCACCATCAACACGGTAGTTATCATAAAAAGCATTGGAACTGTGGGTGCCGTTTAACATGATCTGATTTGTGCGATTTGAAGCCCAGATGTTGTTTATAACCCGAAGGTCATCCGTATCGTCTGTGAATCTGATTCCCGTGTTAAGGCCCGCAAGTTTGTAGAAAGTATTTCCGGCAATGAGTACGTTTTTCGCCGGTTCCTGGCTGAAAATTGCGGACCATATTTCCCAACCTTCGAGAGTGGATTGCAGGATGTTTGAGCTTATTACGACATTTCGAACGCTTTGAAGACTTATGAAATCATTAACAGTATCCGTGAGCATATTGCGTCTGATGACTATGTTCCTGGAGTTTCTCAGAGCGATGGTGGAAGCTTCGTGGTGCATTCCGGATCGTTCGAAATGATTACCTTCAATCCATAAGTCGTATGAATCCTGGAGGAAAAACAGATTTCGCCAGGCATCGTGAATGTAGTTTGAGATAAATGCGAAGTGTTTAACTCCGGCAACGCCGTAGAGTGCGTCCTGACTGCGTACGGTGGGATCCGTATGATGCCCGCAATCGTAGATTTCAGTATTTTTAATGAGTAGATATTCACTCACACTGTTCCAGGGAAAGAAAATGGGGGAAGCTACAAAGTCTGTTTCCCGGATATCGCAGTTGCGGTGATTGATGACAAACCCTCCCGGGGTGTTACCGTCAATGACGTAGCGACTTCCAATAAACGACAAAGGTCCAAGGTTTGCGCTGCCTTCAGCAAAAGATTCTTCAAAGCCTTCATCGGAACCATGATCCGTAAGGGTTGCCTTTACAATAAAAATAAACTCCTCCCCGGCATCGGCGTCATCGAAAATGTAATTTTCAATGCGATCAAGACTTTCATCGAAATATTCACCGGATGCAAAATAGTAGATGGAATTTCGCTGCCGGACGGCTGGAAGACCTGAAAATGCATTATCCCAACTTGAGCCGTCGCCGCTTCCGTAAACGCTGCCAACGGGCCTCACGTAAAAGATATTCGACGGCGTCTCGAGATCTGCTATCCACTGACCCGTTACTGAAAATTCATTATCGTCGCTTCCGGAACCGATATATGGAGACCCGTTGTCGGAACAACTCAGAAATGCAAGGGATAATAGCGTGTAAAAAAGTAATGATTTCATTTTACCTCACAGACTGCAGTTGCCGCAGGCTAAAGTGCCATCGGGACAACTTATGGAATCGCCCTGAGAACAATCAAGACTGCAGTTTGGTGTGTTTTCGCATGTCAGTTGGCAGTTTCCATGACAGGAAACGGAGCAGTATTCATTGCTTATGCAATTAATTACACTGTTATCCCCGGCGGAAACGGAGCAGTTTTGAATATAACGGCAGGCCGCTTCGCAGTTATCGCCGCAGGTGGTGTGGCAGACTTCCCCAATCCAGCAGTAGGCATCGCAGTTGTCGCCGCAATCCATGTTGCATGGGCCGTAATCAATGAAATCACGGCACTCGGGAGAGCAGTCATCGCCGCAGGTAAGATCGCAGGTGCCTTCAACGTACATACAAAGTGGCGAGCAATTGTCACCACAATTTATGTCACAATCCCCATCAAAATACCGGCACTCTGTTTTCTCGCTATCAGAGCTGCAAGCGGCAATTACAATTGCAAAAGAAAGGAGAATAAGTGTTTTCATACATTTTGCTTTCAGTTTTGTTTATAAAACCGTTCAAAGTTTACAACAAAAACCATATATTTCAAGCAAGAATTTCACGAGTCAAGAAGTAGACGTCCCACGAGGCTTCGGAAAAAAAAGGAGGCGAGCAGGAAGGTTGCGACGAAGTTATCCTGTTCCTGCTACTGGTTACCTGTTTGCCTGAAATTTTTAACAGGGAGTCAGGTATAGTCAGGAAACAGTATCAGAATCAGGATAATCAGGGTCTTGTTCCTGACGGTTTATATTCAAATACTTTAAAAATTCCTTACAGCATTGGGTCTGATCAGGTCTAATCAGGAACAGGTTGGAGAGGAATAACTGGAATTTCAGAAGTGCTCTGATATCGGGTCTGCTTTGAGATAAATCGCTCAAGCCTGTATATTATATTCGGCCCCAGATCTTCAAATTGAACACCATAAAACCAACCAGCCGGGCTTTCGGAAATTCTCACGACTCTGAATGAAATTTCCAGAGAGCCTTCATCATCATCGGGCTCAAAAATCACTTTATACTTCATTTCCCGGTCAAGGCTTTTGGAGCAGTAAACAAACATTCCTGTCCGTGAAATATTATGACACAGGCAGTTAAGCAGTTTTTCTTCATCACGTACATTAACGGAAATCATGACGGGAAAACGAATTGTTTTTCGATATGAAAGCCCCAGAATTTTTGCCACGACAGAGAAAAAATCCTGCAGATCAATGGGTAAAGTAAAAACACCCGTGGCTCCAAGGATCATATATTTCCTGCGCTCTTCTTCAACATGGGATGGTAGAACAATAATTACATTTGTTCCGGCATAATCCGGCTCCTGCCGAAGCATGGCGAGAAATTCATCGGACGCAATCCCCGGAATCCCTTTATGCAGAATAAGAAGCTTGGGCTGGTAGCGTCTTACAAGGCGCCAGACATCCCTGGAATCAGGGCTTATCAAGACGCTGGATTCTCCTACTCTGCTTCGGAAAACTTCCACCAGAAGGTGTGCGGTATCATCTGTCCAGCCGATTACGGCAGAAATAGTCTTTCTTTCCATAGATGTTGTATTCGGATTTTATTAAGGGATTCTTTAGGAGAAAATCAAAAATAATAAATCAGGGTCAAAATTTACTTTTGATCAGTTTCAATGAGTCCGTATTTCCCGTCCTCGCGGATATAGATAACGTTGATGGCGCCGGTATCTGAGTTGGTAAACACAAGGAATTTCTGATCCAGAAGTTCCAGTTTCATCACTGCACTTTCGAGGTCCATGGGTTCTGCGTGATATTCATTTGTTCTGACAATTTTTGTCTGAATATCAACGGGAATTGATTGTGCTTCATCAAGTTCAGCTTCGGCAGATTCAGGAATATCTTCAACTTCTTCGTTATAATCCTGTTCAAGAACGTGAGACTTGAATTTTACACCGGGACCTGTGAGCGGTTTGTGAGTGTGGATCTTTTCTTTGTATTTTTTCAATTGTTTTTCAATACGCGTAATCGCCTGATCTATTGAAAAATACATATCTTCTGAAGTATCAACTCCTTTTACCAATAAGCCATTGGTCAGAGTAAGGGTGACATCAGCCTTGTTCCTGTACCGTTCTGAAGTAAGTACAACATGGGCATGCCACGGATTTGCGATGAATTTCTTCATCCTTGACATTTTGTCCGTCAGATAGCTTTTGAGGGCATCAGAGGGCTCCATCCGTCTGAAAGTAACATCAATCTGCATTGTGTCCTCCTTGGGAAACCTGGGTTTGCAGGCTTCAAATCATCGTTAAAAAATCTGTTTCCGTTTTCCGGAACTTAATATATTCATCTGTTCTCGATACTTATGAACAGTTCTTCTTGCAATTTCAATACCCTGACTCGAGAGAAGATCAGCAATTTTTTGATCACTGTGTGGGTGCGCCGGATCTTCTGAATCAATGAGTTTCTTGATTTTTTCCTTTACAGCTTCCGAAGCGAAATCATCTCCATCGGTACTTGTCACAGCACTGTTAAAGAAATATTTAAGTTCAAAAAGACCCTGTGGAGAATGCATGTATTTATTTGTAGTCACCCTTGATACGGTAGATTCATGTCTTCCGATATCTTCAGCTACATCTCTCAGTGTTAATGGTCTTAAGAATGATGCACCACGATCGAAAAATTCATTTTGAAATTTGACGATAGCCTCAGCAACAAGTTTTATGGTTTCCTGCCTTTTTTCAATGGCCTGAATGATCCATTTTGCTTTGCGGAGTTTATCTTCAACGTATTCTTTACCTGGACCGCCGGAAAGTGCACGACGATAATACCCGGAAATCCGAAGTTTTGGCAATCCATCATCGTTGAGTTCAATTTCCCAACGATCATTGCGCTTTATAACGTAAACATCCGGTGTAATGTAATTTATATCCTCGCTGGAGTAAGCCCGACCGGGCCGTGGATCAAGCCCCTGAATAAGTCTAACATTTTCCTGAACGTCTTCGAGATCAGCTTTCTGAGCCCTTGCTATCTTTGCATAATCTTTTCGTTCGAGTTCAGGTATATGATGCAAAATCATTTGTCCCAGAAGTTCATTACCTTCAATCCATCCGAAATATTCCGCTTGAATATATAAACACTCAGAAAGATTTCGTGCTCCAACTCCCGGAGGATCAAAAAACTGCACTTTTTTCAGGACGTTTTCTATGGTTTGACTACCATAACCCAGTTGCTCTGCCATCTCTTCGACGGTTATATTTTTAAGATAACCGTAATGATCCAGGTTACCTATTATGAACTCACCAATAACTTTTTCGTGATCCGAATATCCCCCAACGTTTAGTTGCCACATTAAGTGTTCAGCTAAGGAGGGTTTGGATGCCGTACGACTTTCAATGGGAGTTTCTTCGTCTTCCCGCTGGAAATTTGGTCCCGAGGGTAACGACCACGTCATGGATTCCTCAACATAGGATTTCCAATCAACATCCATATTATCCATGACTTTTTCTTCCTGTGAAACGGTCATGCTTTCCATGGATGGGAGTTCTTCGTAATTGGAATCCGCTGGAGGTTGTTTTTCTGTGTTGTCGCTTTTGAAATATTCATCAAAAGTGGGGAGTTGGGAAGACTGGAGGCGGCTGTCATCACCATCGGAGGAAGTGTCAGGGTCCGATGAGGAACCATCCTCTGCCTGCTCAAGCAGCGGGTTTTCAACGAGTTCCTGATTTATCTGTTCAATAAGTTCCAGGTGCTGGAGTTGCAGCATCGCAATAGCCTGCTGCATATTCTGGGTCATAACCAGTCGCTGTTCCTGTCGCTGGGAAATATTGAGATGCTGTCTTAAATCAAAACCCATATCAAACGGTCTCAAGTTTTACAGTGCCGTGTAATTCGCTGGGCGAAAAAATTAAAAAAATTCCCGGCCACTGCAGTAATTCGGAACCAACCGCGAGATAGTTTTATTTGATTCCCGGGGTATATGCTCCAATAGATCAAGATAGCAACGAAGGATCAAACTGTAAACCCTATTCACACATGGTTTTAACAAAAAAATTATCAGATCCCTGTTTATGTCATGAATTTTGCTGTAATTAGTTCATGTCCGGAAATTCAAAAAAAGAAGGAAAAAAGGAAATAGCGGGTAAGGGTCAGGGAAGTCTGTATTTATAGTTAAACTTAATATTTTTACGTTTGAATCTCGGGAATTTGAGTGATTCAACATGGCCAGTAATACAGGTTCCCGTAGGTGTATCACTGAATGAACCCTTGAGTACAACCTTTGCAACCTTGCCATCTTTACCCGTGACAAGTATTCGAAGCTGTGCTTCCCCGGGAATCTGATAGGTATTGTAGCACTCTTTAACTTTATCTCCGATGGAGCGCATCCGGCTGAGAATCTGAGAACTGGATGGTCTTTCCGGGAGAAGTTTGTCTGGATCAACTTTTGTAATTTTTACAGCTTTTTTGCATCCTTCGCTGACAATCGGACCATCGGCAGCGCTTTCCGGTGATGAGAACATAACCTTACCACTGCAGCGGTTTACAACGCGGTATCCGCCGATTGTAAGAGTGAGACCATCGCCCAATTTAGGATCCCACACTTTGGATTTTTCAACTTTAAAAAGAAATTCAACCACAAGATATGGCTTTTCTTCTTTGGACCACTTGCCGAGTTCACGAGGGTCAACGGGAAGTTCAAACTTTGAAAGCTCAATGCCTGTCATAACACCGTTTTTGACGGTTTTAGGCTGTTTGGCGGCAATCAGAAAGCTCCGGTTCCCGAAAAGCAGAGGATCAAAATTTACGCCACCATTGCATGTAACGCAGCCTAAGATTTCCGCTGAGTAGGAAAACTTTGTATTGTCATACTCTCCGAATTTCAGGGCATTTTCCACCAGAATCCGGTAGGTTTTACTTGCAACTTTTCTCTGCATGTAAGAGCGGATGGCCCGGCAGTGAAGATCCGGAAGTTCATCACTTTCGCCGCATTTCTGAAGGAACGGTCCGGCGATCTTCTCCATCGAGTCAATCAGAACCGATCCTTTTGCGAGATCTTCATATTTCTTTTTTCCCTGACCATTAGCGACAAAACTGATAGTCATTACGGTAATTGTTGTAATAATCGTGGTAATCTTCATGATTCCTCCGGATATGCTGTAGTCCCAACAGGATTCGCATGCTACCATTTTTTAACGGGAATTCAACAAAACAATAATGAGAATTTAAAAAAGGAAATGGTGAAATGGATATTTGTTTAGTTAGTTCGTGTCCTGTATTACGCTCTTTTCGAGTTTACAACGGAATTCAACACAGGAAAGTGAGAGATTATAGAAGTTTGTTTTCAAGGGGTCCGGGCCTTCGAAAATAAAATCAGCTTGACATATACATTGGAAACGGGAATCTTGCGACCATGACTGATACGGTATGGGCTCCCTGGCGATTGGAATTTATTGAAGGCAAACTGGAGAAGGAAACGGGGTGTATATTCTGCAACCGGTTTCACATTGATGAAAGTGAGTTTCTGAAATACCTTGTCTTATGGCGCAGTGCCGACACTCTGGTGATGATGAACCGCTACCCGTATACCAATGCGCATCTTCTTGTAGTTGCGGATTTTCACACGGGAAATATTGCTCAGTTGCCTCCTGAAGTCATGTCCCGGTTGAGTCTTACGGTACAGGCGGCGGCCAACTGCCTCTCCACCGCTCTCGGAATGCAGGGAATGAACATCGGCATGAATCATGGGGTTTGTGCCGGGGCGGGTATTGCAGAACATCTCCACTGGCATATAGTTCCACGGTGGGCCGGAGATAATAACTTCATGCCTGTGATCTCGGACACTCGAGTTATGCCGCAGTACCTTGAGGAAACGTGGCATGTTCTCAGACCGCATTTTCAGAAATTAGAAATACCTGTTATTAATGGATAATTTAAATCGGGGATGTCAGACAATTGTCTCAACTTCAAATTACAATTGAGATGAATTTTCAAAAATTATGCTATCAAAAGCCCATGGGGAATGTCCCATCGGGTTTTCCGGGAATATTTCCACCCTTTTTATCCGTTTTGGTTTTGTCCCCGGTGTTTTTTTCATCATCAATGGGCTTTTTGATGGTCTGTTCTCGAAGCGTTGGGGTTGCTTCCTTCATACAGAAGTTGAATCGTGAGCAGTCAGAAAGCTCAAGGCATTTCTTAATTTTTTCGTTGAAAGGTTTGCACAGTCTCAGGATGGTTTCTTTATTATTACGCAGTGATGTTTTAATAACTGAGTCCTTGGCGCATTCCACGGTTTTTTCAAAAGCTTTTTCGCATGTATCCGAGCAACCGATTAGAAAAAAAGAACTTGAAATTAATAATGATATCAGGAGTCTATGCATTGTGTGAACCTGTAATTTTGAATAAAAATGTAAATCAAATCGTAAATATAGCCTTAGTCAGGACGTATAATAGCCGTCCGCAAATCAACGATAGGAAAAAAAGTGTGCGGGTCAACAACAAAAGTTTCAAAACACTTTTTTTTGTGGCATAACTTATATCTTAAATATAATTTTAATATCTGATATTGGAGTTCGCTCTTGGAAAAAATCAGTAACTACAAAATAGTAAAGCGAGTCGGACAAGGCGGTATGGCGGAGGTTTATCTTGCCCAGGCAGATTATAACGGCCTCAAGAAAACCGTTGCTCTCAAGAAAATTCTCGATGCACTTTCTCAAAAACCGCATTTCCGGGAAACTTTCCGGTACGAAGCTTCGCTTTCCATGGAACTCAATCATCCGAATATGGTTCAGGTTTTTGACTATGGCCAGACTTCGGATAGCCGGCATCTTTTCATGGCCATGGAATATGTGGACGGCATAGATCTCATGAAACTTATCCGCAAGGCAAAAGAACTCGGTCGTACTTTGCCTTCCGGTATTTGCGCCTACGTTGTTTCTGAAACGCTCAAAGGTCTTGATTACGCACATCGTCTCATTGGAAGCGATGGAAACCCCCTGAAGCTTGTTCACCGGGACATGAGCCCTCAGAACATCCTCCTGTCGTATGAAGGGGCAGTAAAGGTTACGGACTTTGGTATCGCAAAGGCTCTGGGCAAAGACGAAGAGCAGGGCGTACTGCGCGGTAAATTCCATTATATGTCTCCCGAGCAGGCTCACGCAGAAGAAGTCGATGCCCGCAGCGATATTTTTTCCGTTGGCTTGATCCTCTACGAAATGCTCACGGGAACAAATCCCTACGCCATTCATAAGGGACCCAAGGCCCTCGAAGCCGCAAGGAAAGCAGAAATTCCTCCTCCTTCCCTTACGATGGAAATAAGCGTCGAACTTGAGCAGATCATCCGCAAAGCCCTTTCTCCCCGTCGGGAAGATCGCTACCAGCGCTCGAGGGAAATGCAGCAGGATCTTTCCCAGTATCTGCATCAACTTTCCATTCTCTATGATTCATCCAGCCTCATTTCGTTTATGGAGGAGATCTTCCCCACATCCGAGCGTTCCGGGCCCTTCATGGCCATCGATCCCTCCACTCAAACCGAAGACAAGACGGGTAAAAGTGAAGGTCTCGGCTTTACAATTGAGACAATCACTGAAGGTGGACGTTTCAAAGAAACAAAGAAACTCGTGTCCATGGTTGTAAACGTCCTTGGCATACAGGAAAGCACAGCGACCTACGGCAAGGAAAAAGTCGACAACCTCGTGGATCGCTACATCGATATGGTTCAGAACATCCTTTTGAAGGATCGTCAGCGAAGATACCGCTTCAAGCGTCTTGATAAGAACATTCTTCTTGTGGTCCGTGGTATTCCCTATACGGGGGAATATGATGAGACTGAACTTCTGAGAGATGCACACAAAATAAGGCGCGACTTTGCCACCTACCGTGAAATAATCCCGACCCTGGAAATCGGCATTGGTGTTTACCGCAGTGTCATTGATCTCATCCACGATCAGGAAAATGTAACCTGGGAGGTTGGTGCAGATGATCTTCGTCAGGCGTCACTTCTGTCGAGGTTTGCCCCGGGAGAAATTGTCATTTCTCAGTACATTCATGCAGCGGCCAAATACAACTGGGAGCTCGAACAGATAGATGAATCCTTTGGCTCACCAGTTTTCCGACTCATCCGGCAGAAAGACAAAACCGCAAGGCTCATGTCCCGGGTAAGCTCTCAGGTTTTTGGGCGAAGTTTCGAGCTTGATACTATCCGGAAGGTCTTCGATAAAGTATTTACTACTTCCCGTATGCTAAACATGGTTGTCATTGGCGACATGGGGCTTGGAAAGTCAAGTCTTATCCATACTTTCCTCCAGGAGCACAAACGCAATGCCGTCATAATACGGGCGGAAGCAAGACCCTACTACCAGTATTCACCTTTTTCCCTTATTTTGAGTATTCTGAAGGATATTATTCGCATCAGTACACCCATTAAAGAGGGTGATGACTACTCGAAACTTCTGGAATCTTATCTTCGTACGGTTTTACCCGGAGAGGACGCACGGGCGGAAGTCATAAAAGCGCTTGAGCCCATTCTCACGGCAAACTCAAACGAAGCGGAATCCGATGATTTTGTATATGTTGTTGTACGCAACCTTGAAACCATTATGAAGGCCATTGCGCTTCAGACACCGGTTATTATGGTTTTAGAGGACCTGCAGTGGAGTGATCCCCAGTCCCGGAAGGTTTTGCTTGCCTTAATCGAACACGACAACATTAATCGGAAACTTTTCATGATCATTTCCTGCCGGGATAGAGAAAATCTCGAAGAGGGATTTTACAAGTTTCATCCAATTATCCTTGGAAATCTGGATGATGAGACATCCAAAAGTCTTGTGGAAAGCCGGTTTATTAATCCAGAGAGCGTTTCAACTTTAGTTGATATGGCCGTTCGCCAGGGGGAGGGTAATCCTTTCTTCCTGAACGAACTCGTTACATCCATGGCGGATCTCGGGATAGTTACTCCAAGTGATTCAGACCCCAATAAGCTGGTTTTAGTAAAACCGCTGCCGGAAGATTTCCACATGGAAATGTCTCCGACCCTTGAGGGTATCGTATCGTCAAGACTTGATGCCCTTGAGCCTCAATTGCGACGTATACTTCGCCTTGCCGCCGTTGCCGGGCGGACTTTCAGCAAAAAACTTCTTGATACTATTACGGGTATTGATACCGAGCCCTTTATTATTACTTTCCTTGAGAAGAAATTCATCAAAAAACTCGATGAAGGTGAACGATACAGTTTTAATCAGCAGATCATGCGGGACTACAGTTACGAAGGCATTCCCGAAGACGACAAACGTTCGTCCCATCTGGCCATCGCCAAGTTTATGGTTGAAAATCCAGTCTATAACGCCATCCGTGAAGATGCGATCATTGCCAATCACTACGAATGTGGCGGCGACAAAATCAATGGGGCGAAATACTATTTGAATGCAGCCCACCACGCCATGAAGCTTGCTTCCAATCAGGAAGCTGAACGCCACTACCGCAAGGTTCTCACAAACCTTACGGGGGTCAATGATCCTCAGACCAAGGCAAATATTTTCCATGCTCATAAAGATCTCGAAACCGTATACCGCAATCAGGGGCAACGGGATCTGCAAATGTCTGAAATCCGCTCCATGGAAACATTGGCCGACGAAGAACGTAAAAATGACTGGAAAGCAACGGCACTGTGCCGGAGACTCGCTTACTTCCAGGAAATCGGCGATCTCAAGAAGACCCTTGAAAACTTCAACGAAGCCTATTCTCTCGCCCGTGAAGTGGAAAATTACTTCCTTATGGCGGATTCCCTGCGGGTTTTAGCCCGGGCGAAAATCGAACTCGGGGAAATCTACACGGCCCTCGAAGTTATCGAACAGGCCCTGGAACTCGTGGCAAAACATCCGGAAATCTCCAGCATTGAGGCGGATCTTGCCCATATCCGCGGAAACGCCCAGTTCTACACCGGCAATATTGAAGAAGCCCTCAAAACCTACGGCAGGGCTCTGGAGCTTTTCCGTCGCGATAAACGACGAACTCAGGAAGCTACCATCCTCATGAATCAGGGCTTTTTAGCTGCCCATCAGGGTCTTTATGAAGATGCGCTTTATTACTACAAACAGGCTTACCAGATTGATGTGGATAAGGGCGATCGCGTTCACACGGGCGTAAAGCTTTCCAATCTCGCTCAGGTTCACGTGGAACTTGGAAACTTCCTCCAGGCGGCGAAAATCCTCAAACAGGCCCGCAAACTCTGCGAGCAGACCCGGGATTCAGGGGCTCTGGCGGATACAGTGCTTTCCATAGCTGAACTGAAAATCCGTACGAACAAATATGCCGAAGCCATGAAGTTCATCGAAGAAGGTATATCCCTCGCATCGGATTCTGTAATTGATGAAATCCGTGGCCGTCGTCTGTGGGCGATTTGCATGATTGAAGATCCCGAAGGCAGTTTTATAGAAGCTCTGGAACAGGCGGAAAAAGTCATTGATCTCAGCAAAAAGACATCGGTTCCCGACGAACTCATTCCCGGACTGGCGTTCAAAGCACTGGCTTTGCTTAAACTCGAACAGTACAAGGAAGCGGCGACGTTTTCAAACCGGGCTGTAAGTTACAGCGTAGTTGTCCCCGTGCACAACATGGAAGTCATCTACTGGATCCACGGCATGATTATGAAAGCCCTGAACGAAGACTTCTGGGCCATGAAATACCTTGGAAAAGCAAAAGAAGAAGTCATGCGAAAAGCCCGTGGTTTAAGTCAGGAAAAGGCACGTGAACTGTACCTCAGCGTAAATCCCGCCCGTGACATTCTCGAAACCTACAAAAAATTCGAAGACAACAAACACCAGTAACTATTCCCTTTTCAGGGATGTTGCTTCCCGTTTTCGAATACCTGACTGCACCTTCAGTAAAAAGACCCTGATTATCCTGCTCCTGCTTGCTTGTGTTACTGTATTTTTTTAACAGGCAAACAGGTAGTCAGGCAAACAGTTTCAGTATCAATAATGATATCCGGAAGTAATGTAAAGCTTCTTCCCCCCTCTATTTCAATCTCAAAAACACCTGGATAAAGGGACGTATTGTAAAAATATTTCTTTGAAACAGATAAAAAGGTGTATACTTGCGTAAAACGAGTCTTGAGGAATTACTATCATGAGATTTCAATATTTAGTTTTAAGCCTAATTGTCCTCATTCCAGCCTGCACCAGCGAACAAAAACTTTCGGAAAATGAGCGATTTTTGCAGTTCATGGAAAGTCATGGAATTGTACATCCCAATGATACTTTTTTTCCTAAAAAAGATTCATCAAAGTATATATCTACTCCTGATGGAACAATAATATACAAAGACCGTGTTAATATAGTTGTAAACGAAAAAGAGCCTGAATTGAGTAATAAATTAAACTCAATGCTAATAGATATCAATGCGGAAATAATTGGAGCTGTCCCCAAAGTCGGAATTTATACTCTCAAATTGCAAACATCAACCTATCAAGAAATTGAAAAGACGATTTCCATAATAGAAAAATACAGTTTTGTTCAAAGAGTATCCGCCTCCCTCGGAAACGTTCATGAATTTATGGAACCGGATATAATAAGTATTGATGGTGTAAATCAAAAAAAAAATCTGAAGAGGAACCATATTGTAAATACAGGATTGGTGACAACTTTTTAAATACTACTGGTAATATGCGTTGTGCATTCATTGGAACTGATTACTTTCAAACTTTTGGCATTGTTAACCTTTTGAAGAAGCGTGATCTCCTGACAACTGTTCCAGTTACTTTATTAATAAACGACAAAAATTTTTTGCTTAATCACAATGAAATAGATACTAGCCAAATTGTCATTTTAAATAGTCTCCCTTCTCCTGCGGAATCACCACTTTCTCTTATTCCACCAAATAATTTAGGATCATCGACTGTTTCTCATGGGACTGGAATTGCATCTATACTTATTTCTAAAGAAAATGGCAACCTTATTAGTGGTTATGCAAAAAGCATAACTAATGAAATTAACACCTTAATCTATGATGACGCTTATTATAATCCAACCTATGATGATTATTCGCGGGTTATTGTCGATATTTTTCAAGCAGTAGAAACTATTGGATTATTTTGCAATACTATTGGTGGATGTATTAATACTTTTCAGCCTGTCATCAACATGAGTAGATATTTGGGAATAACTGAGAAAAAAAAATGTGACAGTTTTTTTAAAAAAGTAATAAGTGCTGTTAACTTAATTTTTAAAAAATATCTCGAGCTTTATCCTAATACTATTATTGTTACAGGTATGCCAAACGGGTCTAAAACTAGTTTTAGTATGGAAAGAGACTGTTTTTCTCCTGCCGGTTTACCGGACATTCCCAATCTCATTACCGTGGGTGGTACCAATTCATATATTAATGACGAGGGTTTATGCGAAACCCATGAACGAGTTGGTGTTCATGACATCATAATGCCCGACAGTTATCCCGCTCCGGAAATTACTGTTTATGCCCCGGCACGAAATATCCCTCTCCTTGATTTAACTCCTGCAAATGGCAACAGTTATGCTGTTCCGCAAGTGACATCCCTTGTTTTAATTTTAAAATCTATTAACCCTGAATTGACACCGCAGCAGATAAAGTATTTGATTCAAAATTATTCTATTCCTGATGAAAACAATGAGTGGTGCGCTATATCTCCTCAATCTTGTTATTCCGGATGGAGCGACCTTGATAACGCCGCGTTCCCCGTTCTTTCAATGTATTATCCTGTTATGAAAGCCATTATTGATAAATATGACTGCAAGAATAATCCTGACAAGGAAATCTGCAAGATTGTTCTCCCGAACCATAAATATCATCCTGATTTCCCGGACCCGTCATCTCATGTTTTAAACAGAATATGTGGAGGACTTAATTTATATTCGAGTACTTTTGGGGACTTTTCAATTTCTTCCTGTTCAATGGATCCCTTCAATACAGATCCTGAAGACATTTGCACGGAAAATTTTGCATCGGGAGGGGTTGATGCCGTAAATAATACTGTTTCTATTTCTGCAAACACGTATGAGGTTTCGCTGGTTCTGCGCTGCGCTTCAAATGATGTTTTCCATCTGACGAGCATCAATGATTTTTACCCGATAATTGAAGACAACTCTTTGGACCCAAGCTGTTTTATATCCTTTTCAAAAGACGAAAAGCCGTATCAGAGGAAAAGCGGAAAACTGCATTTTGATAACTGTATTATCAATTCGTATCTCAATTCTTATCCATCAAGCATTACCGTCTGGGGAACATTTACTTCCAGCCTTATTGATCCTCAGGAACAACCATCTGTTTCTACTTATCCCCTCGCTGGAGAATTTGCCGTGGAATTCTTTGTAAATACTGCGATGTATTCAAACCCTGATTTCTTGCAGTATCTCCTCGATACATGCGAAAATTGAAGTTTGGGCAAACGAATACCGTATGAAATATCAAAATATACTTTTAACTCTAGACCGCTACATGAGTAAAAGGATCGAAATCTAAAAAGTGAATATTTGCTTCCAGTTTTTGTAATATTATTTTGATATTGAATGCTTACGCACTGATCCTGATCCTGTTTGCCTGACTACATGGGTCCCTGTTAAGAAATTTCAGGCAAACAGGAAATCAGCACCAGGAACAGGACAATCAGGGTCTCTTTCCTGAAGCTTTTCTTTAGAATAACTCACAATCGTATTACTCAGGAAGCGATTAATACCTCTTTCATAGGATCGGCATTTCACTCATTTTCACCCAGAACGAAAAAGAGGACTTTTTTGGGGCTGATTCTTTGCCCAGAACGAAAAAGGGGACTTTTTTGGCCAGAGACTTTGCCAGCGCACTCGGAAAGAGACATGATTCCAACTTATGTCTGTAAAAGCGTTCTCTGAAGCAGAAATTTTTTGGCGGATTTCTTATCCATAAACGAAAAGAAGGACTTTTTTGGCCAGATTTCTTTTCCATGAACGAAAAAGGGGACTTTTTTGGCCAGGTTCTTTGCCAGAGCACTCGGAAAGAGACACGATTCCGACTTATGTCCATAAAAGCGTTCTCCCAAACTGAAATTTTCTGGCGGATTTCTTTGCCATGAACGAAATGAAGGACTTTTTTGGCCAGATTTCTTTGCCCAGAACGAAAAAGGGGACTTTTTTGACCAGATTCTTTGCCAGCGCACTCGGAAAGAGACATGATTCCAACTTATGTCCATAAAAGCGTTCTCCGAAGTAGAAATTTTCTGGCGGATTTCTTATCCATGAACGAAATGAAGGACTTTTTTGGCCAGATTTCTTTTCCATGAACGAAAAAGGGGACTTTTTTGGCGCTGATTCTTTTTCCTGAACGAAAAGATGGAAAACCTTGTGCATGCAAACGGCGATCTGGTTTTACTCTGATTTGATGTTTTTTACCGGGGTTTTCTCAACTTTATACATGGGGTCGAAAATTGCGCGGGCAGTTTCTTCTTTTTGAGAAGTTATTATATAACTGACGAGGGTAGTGATTGCTTTATCCATCTCAGGGATATAGGCGTGTATTGCTTTGGGGAGGTTTTCCTTCATTGATGAGCGTCTTTCATATTCGCGACTGAATTCTTCATTTGCTTCCGTCATGTCTTCAACAAGATCATTAAGTCCGAGAAGTTCGATCTGAGCAGAAAGACGGGACTTCAAAATCTCAATTTTTTCTTCATACCGGACGGTTTCCGTAAGCAGTGGCATGGAGACTATGTTGAGATTATCCGGAAAACCGATTTTGAGGATTTCCACTGCGGCCTGCATTCTATCAGGGTTGTTCACGCGGCACGATTCACCGTAAGCAATGTTGTAAAACGAACGTATCAAGTTATCACGTATAGCATCAAGCTCATAAAGGCGTGCAGTATGCTCTTTGAGGTGCTTGTCTCCAATGTTCTTTTTGAAGTTATCAACCTGTGCCGCTACTATATCGCAAAGTGCAGTCATGATATTGTCCGTGGGAGCTTTTTCCCTTGCAACAGCTATCATTTTCTCTGTAGCTCCAAGTTTATCAATGGGATGAATATAAGAAAGTCGGGGTGATTTCATTTTGCATACTCCTTTTTGAATCACAGTTATGGTATCTGAGAAAAACCCGCATAAAAGAGTGTTTCCGCATAGATACAGTTAAATAAGTTGTTAAATTCCCATTAAAATGAAACCCCATCCCTGTCAAGAAAAAAAATTATCTTGAAAAAAGAAAAAAATTATATACAGAAAGTTTTGTTAATTGTAGATCAAAGAATTGATGAGATAGTTCGTGTCCTAAAATGCCGTTTTTCAATTTTAATCGATTTTTTTGCTCAGGACAGTAACGAGATAGATTCATAATAACCAGGTGTAGAATTCGCCTGAAGCCCAGATAAGGAGTTTAGATATGTGGAAACTCGGTTTAATTTCTGTTGTTTTATTCTCTTTTTTATTTTCATGTGAGAGTTCTTCAACATGTGGCAATGGTGTTATTGATGTTGATGAACAATGCGATAAAAAAAATCTTCAAGGTAATACTTGTGTGAGTCTTGGATACCATTCTGGTACTTTAAGTTGTAGTAGTGATTGTACTTTTAAAACTTCTAACTGTACAGGTTTATGCGGGGACAATATACTCCAGAATGATTTCGAAAGGTGTGACGGTAGTGATTTAGGGGGAGAAACATGTGAAAGTCTTGGATATATTGGAGGTACTTTATCATGCAATAATTGTTGGTACGATGTGAGTAATTGTACGACGAATAATTTGATTCAGGTTAGTGTTGGAACTAAGCATACTTGTGGAATTAAAGAAGATGGCACCCTCTGGTGCTGGGGTTCGAATTACTCTGGACAACTTGGTATCGGAAACACAACTGATAAAAGTTCGCCTGTTCGAGTAAACAATGATACAAACTGGAAATTTGTGAGTGCTGGGGTTCACACATGTGCAACTAAAATTGATGGCACTCTTTGGTGCTGGGGCTTGAATTATAAGGGGGAACTTGGAATTGGTAATAATACCGACAAGAATTCACCTGTTCAAGTAGGAACCGGGACGAACTGGAAAATGGTTACTGCTGGTTCCAGATACACTTGTGGAGTTAAAACTAACGGTACTCTCTGGTGCTGGGGTTCAAATGAGAAGAACCAACTGGGTACAGGTGATATGGTAGATTATAACACACCGGTTCAAATAGGAAATTCAACAAACTGGAATGTTGTCAGTTTAAAAGATGAACATACATGTGCTCTCAAAACTAACGGTACTCTCTGGTGTTGGGGTTACAATGATGCTGGAGTGCTTGGTATTGGCAATTCAATAGACCAGAGTGAGCCAATTCAGGTTGGTTCAGAAACAAACTGGAGCACTATAAGCGTTGGCATCAGCCATTCATGTGCTCTTAAAACTGATGGTACCCTCTGGTGCTGGGGTTACAATTACTATGGAGCAGTAGGGACAAGTTTTCCAGATAGTCAGTATTCCCCGGTTCAGGTGGGCGAAGAAACAAATTGGCGTAATGTAAGTACTGGAGGTTGGTATACATGTGCAATAAAGAACGATGACCACATCTATTGTTGGGGGATCAACAGTGACTACCAACTCGGGTTAGGTCACGAATGGACTCAGACTGTACCTGCCAGAGTAGAAGGATTCTTTTACAGTGATGTATATTCAGGATGGTACCACACTTGTGGATTAAAAAATGATGGACTTCTGTATTGCTGGGGTCTTAATGACTGGGGACAACTTGGTATCGGCAATACAGAAACTAAGGATTCCCCAACTGAAGTTGACTATTAGTTCCAGAAGAAGACATGAGTATAAGGTCGAAAGGACTGGTATTTGATGCAGGGAAAAGGATTTTTTAATGATCAGGATCTATTGCATTTTTCTGGAGCATTAATCCCGGCAGATGGAGTGCGGAATATTAAAATCGCTGTATTCGGCGGTATAGGGCTTAGCTCTTTTGACTACTGTACCAATTGTTTTTTCAGGCTTTACGCATTTGACCTCATTCATCTGAAATTTTTTTAACAGGGACTCAGGTAGTCAGGCAAACAGGATCAGGTTCAGGTCATAAACATTCAACATCAAAGCATAATTACAAATGGCAGGATGAAAACATTCACTTTTCCCGTTTCGATCCTTTTATTCCGCAAGCGGTCCAGACGTGAATGATTACACTAGTGAATCCAAAACCTGAATCCGCGGATCATGGAAAACACGGAATTACGGAATCCTGAAATTTCCAGTAAACCCTACAAATAGACACGGAAAAAGAACCTGCAACGCGGGTTCAATATTTTAGCGAAGGGATCAAAGATGCCAAAAGGCATCGCAGATCCCTGGTGGGCGGCTGGGTAATCACATAGACGTAAATGACCACGCCCCTGAATCCGAACACGCCTTGAATCTGCGGATCATAAAAGCTTCTTATAAACCGTGGATTTTTATTGTGTATTTGCCCGCCGGTACGGTTTCTTCGTAGATTTTGTTGTCCCAGTCGTGGGTTTTGTCGCGGTCGAAGATGAGGATGTAGACTGCGGTTGCTTCACAGTCTTTTGCGTACTCAAGGGTCTGCTCGATGGCCTGTTTCTTCTTACTCTCAAGGCCGTCTTTCGGGCGCAGGACTTTTAGTTCTATTACTATGCGCTGCTCAGTCGGGGCAAAGGGTTTGCCCCATTTCAGCATCAGGTCAGTACGACCGCGGTTTAAGCCGTATTCCCGGTATACGGTGCCGTTTCCGTTTGCCACACGCTGCAAAAACGCCTGAAATACAAGATGTGGAGCTGCTTCCTCGTAGCCGGATATGTGAGATGCCCATATTTTGCTGTTTTCTCGCCAGAAAGTGCTGAACATTCTGACCAGAAGGTCGCTGTCGAGGCTTCCGTCATCGCGGATCCAATCGGGTTTGAAACGACTCATGAATTCTGTTTGTCTCGTCTGTGTCAGTTCCCGCGGTATT
>JAHJMN010000039.1 GCA_018821305.1 Myxococcota bacterium | reverse complement strand
TCAAATCTGAAAAGCCCTGCACGTATATTCTCGATACTTCGATCATCTATTCAGTTTTCAAAGACCTCATCTCCAACTCGCCAACTCAGCGCCTCACAAGGATTGCTAATATAGAGATTTTTCCCCCCCTGTCAACAAATTCCTTCAAAAAGTTTTCTTTTTTTTCACTTTTATTTAACACATTGAAAACAAAAAGAAAATATTCCACTTTTAACCCAAAAATTCACTCTTATTGAAATTTTTTTTCCTTTTTAGTGTTTTTTTTTCGCAAAAAAATTCCCACAAGAGATCACCTTTATTTGCGTTATACATTATTATATGGGTCCTTTTGAGAATTCACGCGATCTCATCACCAATTTTACCCATATATGACTATTTGATTGCTACTAAAAGATATGGTATTGAAATTATTGAATAATAACAAATATTATATAATTTTTAGAAATTTTAATAACACTGTAATTTTTTTTGAAGAGGGAAAAAGGAGGTTTTCAGGGAAGTGTTTCTAGTCGTTCTTCCATGTAATTGCGTAGATTAATTGCGCGCTGATACCAGGTGTATTTCCGACTGTCTTCTTTGGCTCTTTGAGCTAATTCTCCTGCAAGAATAGGGTCTTCTTTGATCATTCGAATTGCTTCTGCCGCAATTGCTGGATCATCTGGTTCAATACGCCATGAATTAACCCCATGTTGCAGAAGTTCACTTGTATCAGGCAATTCAGGAGATAAAATTACTCGTCCTGCAGCGAGATAATTAAATAGTTTAATAGGTAAAACAGTTCGACGATGTATCCTTAGTGGTTTTGAAGTGGGTGGAATAACAAGAATGTCGGCAGCATAAAGATACGGTGGAACTTTATGTGGATTTACCCAACCTTGAATATTTACGTTTTTTAATCCTTTTGAAGCTGCAATATCTCGAACTCTTTTGACATCTTCTTCCGTTGGACCACCAACCAGCAGAAAATCCACTTCTGGAACCTGCTCAGCAATATCAACCAAGATTTCAATTCCTTTAATGGCTGTCATATGACCTGTATAAACCACAAGATACTTGTCTTCATCCAGACCTAGAAGTCGTCTTGCTTCAGCGCGAGTCATTTCAGGTTTAAATTCTTCCGGATCATAACCATTATGAAGTGCTTTGACTTTTTCAGGGGGAACTCCGGCTTCAATAAAAACATTTCTGGATAACTCACTGTGAGTTGTAATCCCAAGAAACCCTGGTTGTGAAGAAGCCCAACGCAAAAGGGGAATTGTTGAAGGATATTCCTCAGGAAGAAGTCGGTAAGTCTCGAATATTGCTCGTCCACCAACTGCAAGTGTTATAAGAACTGGAATAACATGGCGAGTGTAAACTAAATCATATTTACCCAAAGCGGCATAAAAAGGAGAAACTAAACCATGTGTCAGTTTTTCTACTCTAAGTTGATTTGTTGGCCATACTGTGAAGAAATCCTTTAAATTAAAAGTTGGTTCCACACCATAAAATTCACATAGTTGCCGTAACCTTCTTTCTCTACTTTTAAAAATATTCTTTCCCATAACAGGTATCATGAGGTCAACTTCAACTCCTATTTTTCCAAGATTTGAAGCCGTAGTGATTACCTGATTGGTTGCTGTCCAGTAAGACGGAAAATGATCATCACATATTGTGCAAATTTTCATGTACGGTTCCTTTCCAAGTGTTTTTTACCATAATTCAAAGAAGATTTTAACTTATAAGTTTAGAATACAAGTGTTGATCCCTCCAGACCGATTTCGGAGTAATACGATTGTGAGTTATTCTAAAGAAAATCTTCAGGAAAGAGCCCCTCTAAAGCATTCCGCTGCGCGAAATTGCCTACCTGATTGTCCTGTTCCTGCTACTGATTTCCTGGTTACCTGAAATTTTAAACAGGAACTCAGTTAGTTAGTTCGTGTCCTGAAATTCAATTTTTATCAAAATTGAGCATGTTTACGAAAACATGCTATTCAGAACACTACAATAATATCAAGGTCTTCATTCTTAATGTCCTGTGCAGGAATTTGGCCTAAACTTGAAAACTTGGTATTACAGGACATTAACTAGTTCGTGTCCTGAAATTCGCTTCGCGAAGGATTTTATTAAAAATCCTAACAGGCCACTAGCAATATTTTCAGTACCTTACGGTTACTGTCTTGAGGGAAAAACTGACGAAAAATTTGAAAAACTGAATTTCAGGAAAGTAACTAGTTAGTCAGGCAAACAGGATCAGGATCAGCGGTTAACCATTCAATATTTATAGATAATTACAAAGTTTTGAAGCAATTATTCACTTTTTAGATTTTGATCCTTTTATTCCGTAAGCAGTCCAGTTTGTTCGAGTCCTGTAATTTGCAAAACGAAATTCAGAATACAAACTGATTAACAAATCGTTATCTCAACACTATTTCCTTTTTTTATATACTATGTGTTTTAATTTTGAGTTTTTCTAATTTAAAGCACCTTAGGGTAAAAAATAAAAAATCAGTTACTGACAATAAAAAAACATGTATAACACTAATGGAAGGAGAACCTTATGAAACACTTTCTGATAGTTTTATTTTCCTTTATCTCCTGCAGTGGAAATACAGAAAACACTCATCCTGAAAACTTGGAAAAGAAAACCATTGACCCCATTGACAATTCTCGGGATAAACATCCAGAACATGTTGAACAAAAACCGAAAATTGTTACCCCGGCACAAAATCCTCCTGAAAAGAAAATTATTAAAAAATCGAAACCGGAATTAAAAGAAGATGTGAGCATAGTAGGAAAAGCGCCTGTAAAAAGGCTTTCCATGACATTTAATAGCGCTGTTTCAAGTCTCTCTATTGATAAAAATTGCAGTGCAATTGTTGCTGGTGGGACATCCATGGATCTTTATTTTCACAGCATTTCAGATAAAAAATCCAGAAACTGGATCCTGGATAACGTGAAAAATGGATGCCACAGAGAAAAATGCAAAAAACCTGTTCATGCAGCATTTTTTCCAGATGGAAATACCATACTTGTCGCTTTAAACGGCGATACGATCAGGGTAGTTGATCGGAGAAAAAGAGTATTGGGATTCCGCGGTGGTTATCTTCAGGAATCAAGGGGATTGGCCTTCGGACCGAAAGCTAAATCTTTTGCAGTGTTATATAATAGGGGACTGTATATATTCAGACTACCATCAGGTTTAATTTGCAAACAGTCATCATATACAGCTTCAAGAATATTCAGTTTTGGAAATACCCTTTTTGCATCGACAACAGATAAACTGGATATCCTGGATTTTAAACTGAAAAACAAGGGCTCAATTAACATAAAAAGCGTTCATTCCGTCGTAAAATCAGGGGAGAATTATATTGTTTCAAATTCTGAGTACTTTTATTTATTAAACGGTGATTATAAATTAATTAAAACGGTTAATATCCCACAAAAATTTAAAATAATTAATGTATTTTCGAACACTCCTTCAATTTTAACTCTGGTTAATAAAAATAATACATATTATATTGGCCACCTTTCTTCAGACTTGAAATTATCCGGAGTGCGCGAAATTACAGGATTTTCCGGTGAGATAAAAACTACCACTTTTTCATCATCATGTTTGGCCTTTTCCGACGGAAAATCCGTATATATGTGGAAATATGAGACTGAAAATTGAAGATATCGAAAAACGCCTTTCAACGCTCTATAATCTCCTTGATCCATGCATGCTTTGCCCACGAAAATGCGGTGCAAAGCGTCTTTCAGGGGAAACAGGTCTTTGTGGAGGTGGTTTTTATCCTTCCGTTTCTGCCTGTTTAGCTCATCATGGTGAAGAACCTCCTTTTTCAGGTTCTAAGGGTAGCGGCACTGTTTTTTTTACCGGGTGTTCCCTTGGCTGTGTTTTTTGCCAGAATTATCAAATCAGCCGCCCTCAGGCCGTTAAATCAAATGAGATATCCGTTGAAAAACTGGCTACATACTTTATAGAACTCCAAAAAAGTGGATGTCATAATTTGAATCTGGTTACACCGACTCACTTTTCAGCGCAGATTGTTAAGGCACTTATAATCGCAATTTCAAATGGTTTTTCTCTGCCTGTAATATGGAATTCTTCCGGATATGAAAGCGTAGAAATTATTAATCTTCTTGATGGTATTGTTGATATCTGGCTACCTGATTTCAAATATATGGACCCCAAAGCCGCCACGCTCGGAAGCAGTGCCCCTGACTACCCACTAGTAGCCCAGAATGCAGTTTCAACAATGTTCACTATTTCCGGTCCCCTAGTTACAGATGATGACGGAATTGCTGTTTCAGGTCTTTGCGTGCGTCACCTTGTGCTACCAGAAAATCTCAGCGGCAGTTTTGAGTTTCTCGAATGGTACGCACCATTTTTAGCCGATGGTGCGGGCATAAGTCTTATGAGCCAGTTTAACCCTCCCGCAGGGATGCCTCAGAGTTTTGCAAGATCTGTTACCAGTGATGAATATTATCCAGTTGCTTTTGAACTAAAATGCCTCAATCCCGAGTACGCTTTTATTCAGGATCTTACTTCTACCAACGTTTTTAATCCAGATTTTGAAACCACTGAGGTTTTTGATCAGGCAGAATTTCTTTTATCAAATTCTGACACGAAAGAAGTCAACCTTGAAAAACCTTTTAAAAAGTAATCTTTTGTTGCCTCATTTCGACCCAATGCTGTTCGGTAGTGCCGTATTAGTTGATATTGTTAACAAAAACAAGAATAATAAGTATTAGTAAAAATATTCAGGGAGTCAGAAACAGGTGCAGAATCAGGATACAGGGTCTTTTTCCTGAAGGTGTATATGCAAATACTGAATTGAAATCTATCTTGACCGCTTACGAAAGCGGTCTTTATGCCACAAAAACACTCACCTTCAAAGTAAACGCCCTGCTCCTGACCCCTGTTTTCCTGAATTCCTGTCTGCCTGTAATTATTATGCAAGATTGTATTTATTGACTAATTCAC
>JAHJMN010000038.1 GCA_018821305.1 Myxococcota bacterium | reverse complement strand
ATTAATAAATACAACATCGTATAATAATTACAGGAAAACAGGAAGTCAGGAAAACAGGGACAGCAGCAGGGCGTTTACTTTGAAGGAAAGTGTTTTTGTGGCATTAAGATCGCTTTCAATTCAGTACTTTCGATTTCCCTTCAGGTACAAGACCCTGATTATCCTGATTCTGATACTGTTTCTGACTTCCTGAATGTTCTTGCTTTTATTAAAGCATGTTGTTTTTGTTAATAATATCAACTAATACGCCTTAACCGAACAGCATTGGGTCTAATAGGGTAAATATCAGGGCAGGCAGATGCCGTAGGTGGGATTTGAGAATGCATCATAGCAGAGAACTGAGCACTCACCAACGGCACTGATGTGACAGAGTTTTTTACAAGATTTGGAACCGAAAAATCCCTCAAGGCACATGAGTCCCGGCTCACAATCCGTTGTTGCTGAACAATTGTCATCAAGGCCAGCTGTTCCTGCAGGGTCATGACAATAGGAGTCACCGGTGTTTTCGTCAAAGTAACAATGTTCATCTCCGGTTCCTAAAATGCTGCAACCGAAGTCGCTTGCTGGATCACAGGTGATGCCAAGAAGACAGGTTGGTGAAAAACTGCAGTCGGAATCATCACAATCCACATCTCCATCTCCGTCATCATCAGTGCCATTATCGCAATCTTCATCAAAAATGGAGCAGGCGGGATCTCCGAGGCATTCAATATCAAAACAATCCGTGAAACCGTCACCGTCATCATCGGTACCATTATCACAGATTTCAACGGCGCAGGCAGGGTCTGAGGTGCAGTCAGAATCGTCGCAATCCGCGTCGCCATCACCGTCGTCGTCGGTACCGTTATCACAGATTTCAACGCTGCAGGCAGGGTCAGAGGTGCAGTCGGAATCGTCACAATCTATATCGCCATCGCCGTCATCGTCAGCACCGTTATTACATATTTCATCGGAAAGGCAGCTTTCGTGGGCGAAACAATCCTGATCTTCACAGTCGATAAAACCATCATCGTCATCGTCGGTACCGTTATCACAAATCTCCCGTAAAAAAATGCACGACGGAAAAGTACTGCAATCATCGTCATCACAATCGACAAGACCATCCAAATCGTCATCATAACCGTTATTGCAAATTTCACCACCGCCGTTACAACCATCAAAATCCCAGCAGTCCTGATCATCGCAGTCGATGAAACCATCGCCGTCATCATCTACAGCATTGGCACAGTTTTCAACTTTAAGTGTGCAGATTGTGTAGATCTGGCAATCAGGATCGGCACAGTCAACGAGTCCATCACCGTCATCATCACTACCATTGTCGCAAATCTCGGATTTTTCAGTAGTTTCGTTATCGTTACATGCGGTAAAAAATATAAAAGATAAAAATATAAAAGATAATATTTTCAATTCAGTACCTCACAGGTTGAAAAGGATCTGTTTCTTCATCATGTTTTTCCACATCCATACCAAGGAGCACGCCGGACGCTTCAAACTCAATATCTTCAATATCGAGACTGATTTCGTTTACATTGCTTTGTCCTTCGGTAAGCACCGTGGGGATATGGCTGCCAGAGCCCGTGGAACTGGTTTTTTTGCCCTGCCAGGAAATTGTATGAGGTCTGTCGTCTGTCTGCGATAACAGGCCATCTTCAATTGATACGGGGGGCATGAGTTCAGCGTATGCATAAAGCATGCGGCGTCTCATTTCTGAAGCTGTATACCTGTTGCGAGTGGTGTAATAAGCGGTTCTTGCAGTTTCAGCGGCCTTTTCCGGATCGCTCAAAATGCTTTCAATGCAGTAGGTGAGAGAATCGGGCAGACTGGCATTATAAAGGTATGCCAGAGAACCGTTCTGAGTAATTTCCGTAGTGAAAGGATTGGACGGTGCAATTGTAACGGTTCGGCAGGACATATATTCAAGTATATTCATACAGTCAAATCTGGGAATCAGGGTATTATAATTGATGTGGGGACTTACAAGGCCCATTTTTGCCCGGCTCATCAGTAGTGGCAGAGCGTCAGTGTCCTGAGGCCCGAAAAACTTAATAGCATCTATGAGGCCGGCTTTTTCAACCTGTTTCATAAGTTCTGAAGCAATATCCTGATTTACAAAACCGACAAGACCCGCCCGGAAATCAGGTTTTGTTTTTATTATCCTGGATAGAGAGTTGAAAACAAAATCCGTTATTGAAAGATCGTTGAAGTTGTCTACCCAGATAAGATCCATCCGTGTGAGACCTGTCGTAACATCCCAGTCAAATTGATCCACATCCACCCCCGGAGCAATAATGTGGATGGGCTTTGTAACACCAAGTTTTTCTTTCAGGTAGGTGGCCTGGTATGTACTTGCAACAATGATGAGATCTGCCAGATCGATACTGATCTGCTCCATTTCCTCAAGGCGCGTGCTCATGGCGGCATCAGCCATGAGATTGCGTCCCAGAGCAGGTTCATAAATAATTTTTGAATCAAAGTACTGAAGTTTCTGAGCTATAACATTGCCTGCCCAGGGGCTCCGGAAGTGGATGATATCGTATTCATCACTGTCTAACTGTCTTGAAATCGCACGCTGAAAGGCTTCAACCTGTTGTGAATACTGTTCACCTACGGGGACTCTTAAAAGTCTTGTGCGATTAACTTTTTCAATGTACCCCATGTCACTCTCGCGAATGGTAAGTACATCGGCATCAAAACGTGGACCAAGGGCTTTGATAATATTGCCGAGAATTCTGCCCTGTTTTGAATTTGAGGGCCAGGTACTGAAGCTAATTATTAAAATGTGTCCCATTCTCATGAATTTCATTGTACCCGGAAAAGCAACGTGGTAAAAGGTAATTTGAAAAGTTATTAACGTTTTTTGTTATGGCTACTTCTAACGAAGCAGGAGTGAACCGTGGAAAAATTAGTACAGTATTTTATTGAAAATTTAATGATTGACCTTGATGGAGCTCTTAATATTGAAGAATTGAGAGAATTGCTGGACGAATCACCAGCAGCTATGAAACTCATTGAAAAACTTAAGACTGAAGACGATCTCGAGGATTTCATCATAACCATGACCGATGCCCTCAAGGAATATCTTGCCTCAGGAATTACTCCGGAAGTGCTCACCAGGGAATTTACAGATTACGCAGAAGCCTGATTTTTCAGAGTCTTCCGGGCTGAATCTGTTAATTCATCCACTTACAATAAAAAAGTCTTTCGAAGTACACTTCGTTCGGATACTGTTTCTGCTAGACCCAATGCTGATCGGTTAGCGAATTTTCAAGTAAAATAATTAATAAATACAACACTATTTATTAACTACAGGTAGACAGGCATTCAGGAAATCAGGGGCAGCAGCAGGGCGTTTACTTTGAAGGTTGGGCTAAATTTATTGATTGAATGAGCCGCCATTACATGGCATGTGGGTTCGCTGCATTTTACCCAGGGGTTCAGATGCGTTGCATCCCTCACCCCTGGCTACTCCAAGATAGTGTCATTTCATGACGAGCGGGTTCTGGGCCTTGCCGGCCCATCACCCTTGACTAAAAAGCCAGCGTTTAT
>JAHJMN010000037.1 GCA_018821305.1 Myxococcota bacterium | reverse complement strand
TGTTTGCCTGACTTCCTGAGTCCCTGTTTAAAATTTCAGGGAAACAGGAAATCAGTAGCAGGAACAGGACAATCAGGGGGCTCATTCCTGAAGCATTTCTTTAAACCGAGTCACAATCGTATTACTCCGCAAGCGGTCTAGCTCACTCCTGCTTTTCCTGATTCTGGTCGTCTGCTTCCTACACGTACTCCTGCTTTTTCTGATTCTGGTCGTCTGCTTCCTACACGTACTCCTGCTTTTCCTGATTCTGGTCGTCTGCTTCCTACACGTACTCGCGCTTTTTTTGATTCCGGTCGTCTGCTTCCTACACGTACTCATGACTTTTTTGATTCCGGTCGTCTGCTTCCTACACGTACTCATGACTTTTTTGATTCCGGTCCTCCAGCCCCAATACGTAGTAGCAATTTTTCATGGCGTATTCGCGTTTTTTTTACGCGTACGCACATCATTTTTACCCTTACTCACATCTTTTTAAATCAGGGTCATACAGATTTTACCTCAGGCTATAAGGATTTTACCTCAACCCCTGTGCTATCAACTTACTACCATGCGTATTTTTCCCAAACCCCTGTGATTTCAACTTACAGTCATACAGATTTTACCTCAGGCTATAAGGATTTTACCTCAACCCCTGTGCTATCAACTTACTGCCATGCGTATTTTTCCCAAACCCCTGTGATTCACTCTACGGCTGCTCGGATTTTTCTCGACCGAGCCGGCATTATTGAGTCAGCAGTATTGGAGTATTTTAAAACTTGCAACGAACTTTTTGGTTTTTATCTTTTTATTCCCTGCAACTTTTTGGAAAATTGCATTGTGTGTCGTTAAATTACTGTGTTGTGTTACCGATAGTTCACAGATCATTTTTCAATTTTAATCCTCAGAATCCTGATTTAAACAAAAAAAACTATTTATTCTCTCAAATTAACCGGTATAATCATTTTTGAAGAACATAAATTTTGTCAGTCTTTTTCTGGCATGGATATTGCGAACTGTAAGCGGCGTAACGGAGGATGTCATGAAAAAATCATTATTAACAACCATCGCTTTTCTACTCACGGCTTTCATTTCTACCACAGCACAGGCACAGATTCTCGTAATTATCGAAGAGTCCCCGGCATATCGTCCGGCAGCTCCTGCGCCGAGACCGTGCCCACCACCGGCCCCCGTTGTGCGAAGGATGGCCCCCGTTGCCGCACCACAGCAGGCAATGTACCCCACAGTCCCGAATGAATTCAGTTATAATAACTTCATGCCCATGAGAAGATGGACCCTTGGTATCATTTCTCAGTCCAGTGCCGCCGACGAAGCCTATAGCGGTGGCGGTATGTTCATTCAGTACATGTTCTCACGTAAATTCGGTATCGAAGGAAGTATCGTCGGAATGACCGCTGATTCCTATGAAACTGGCTACTACTCTAAAGAATCAACCCGTGCTGGCCTCAGTGCTCTTTATTTCATGGGCAATGGTCTCAAAAATACCGGCGTCAGTTGGTATCTCAAAGGCGGCCTCATGTGGAACAGTGTATATTCAATGGATTATGATTCATACTATGGAGAAGAATCCTCTGAAGCTACTCACCTTGAAGGTGGTATCGGCTTCCAGTGGAGACTATTCTCCGGATGGCTCAGCTTTGGCTCTGAAGTTACACTTTCAGTTCCCATGGAAGAAGAAAATACCGACGACTACTACAGTTCCGCTTATTCCCCATCTCTCAACTTCCGCCTCTTCGCCGCCATCCACTTCTAGACCCAGTGCTGCTTGCCCAGTTAATGTTTGATGTAAATAATCAATAAATACAACGTCATATAATAACTACAAGTAATCAGGATTTCAGGAACACAGTAGCAGTAACAAGGATCGAAATCGAGAAATTGAATTAAAAATTACGTTCTTTTTAATTATTATTTGATATTGAATGGTTACGCACTGACCCTGAACCTGTTTTCCTGACTACCTGAGTCCCTGTTTAAAAAATCAGGTATTCAGGAAATCAGTAGCAGTAACAGTTGCAGTTGCAGGACAATCAGGTGGCTCTTTCCTGAAGCATTTCTTTAAAACGAATCACTATCGTATTACTAATAAAGCGGTTAAGATCTCTGACAATTCAGTATTTGAATATATCCATTGCATTCCGCGTTGCGAAATTGCTTACCTGATTGTAAACCAATTTTTAATAGCACTGAATCCAGGTGAAGTTCTCATTCTTCAGGGTCTTTTCACCGCTATAGGTGTAAGCAACCATTTTTCCACCTTTTGCTGCACTGTAATCCAGACAACAGGCCCTTTGAGTCAAGCATGCTGGGTTTTCGGAACCGTCAAGCCAGTAATGTCCGAAAAAGACGGGCAATGTGCTTTCTTCTTTGGAATGAGTAATGGTTTTCAGGAGCGTTTCATCAACTACGTTATCTCCAAAATTGGAACCTTCTGCCATGATAATGTCGTTATATCGGGGCTTTTTATCCAGTGAACTTTCCCGCCACCACTTAAGCCTTGCTTCCTTGCGCTCATTTCCATCTTTATCAACAAAATAAAGCCCATGGGGTAGTATAATTTCTGGGCCTTTTAAAAGTATTTCTACGGCATCATAAAGCTTCGTGTGTTTCCGGCTCGAATTTACAAAAAAATCATCCGTCAGGCGCCCATTGTCATCTCTGATATTGTGATTCTCTAAAATATCAATACTTTTTTTGTCCCAGCAGGCGTGGATTATCCTTATTTCTCCAGTATCTATCCATATCGGTAGTGTTCTGAACCAGTCAAGCCACAATTGCCAGATATCTTCCCTGCCCTCAATTTCCCTCAATGTGTTTTTATGCTGTCTTTTATTCTTATCATCGTGAGGCCTTAAAAACGTACTTTCCGAAGTTTTAAAGTGATAGCAGCAGGCATTATATTCATGATTTCCCATGACACAAAAAGCTGTTTTTGCTTCCTGCATGGATTTCACAATCCGAAGCACTTCAAAATTTTCCATCCCGCGATCAATAAGATCCCCAACGAAGACTGCGGTGCGATTAGGGCTGGGCGGATAAAAAACGCCATCCCTTTCAACGTAACCCAGTATTCCGAGGAGCTTCTTCAACTCGGATGCATGTCCATGTATGTCGCCAATCAAATCATAAATCATATCGAATATTCTAACACCGCTTTAGGAGAAAAAGGACAGAAATATTAAAAGTGAATAATTTTTCCAACTTTGTAAATTATGTTTTGATGTTGAATATTTACGCCATGTTTTCATGTGCATTCAGGATAGTCACTAATTTGCCGGGTAATTTTCCAGTTTATCGAAAATATATGGGGAATATGGGCCCATTACTATTGTTCCCTGATCGTTATATCCTAAATCCCAGGAAGTGAAAAATGTCTCGGCAATTCGGGATTCGGATGTCAGATATGCAACTCCCGGAATAGAAGCGGTACACTCATTACCGGATGTCGAGCCGTAGAAATTCTGTTCTTCCTCATCCCAACTGAATGAAAGCCCACAATTTTCCTTCAAAATGAGATCATTTTCCGGAGTAAGTTCTTCGAAATCGTCAGGATTTTCCCAGCCACCGACATATGACTGAGGGGAAGCAAGTGCGTATATTAAATCTTCCCAACCACTTCCTGATTCATATACATTGTAAACACGCTGCCTGTAGGGATTGGCAAGATCCGTTGCATATGCCTGTTCAACATAAATCCAGTATCCGTCCATGCGTTCCGGCCATATCCGCACCATGTGGAGTCGAACGTCCACATGATACTGATCAGTTGATGTTGCTGCCTGAGCTTCCGAGGAGAAGTATCCCGTCATCCATTCTATAAGTATTGGAAAACGTGTATTAATGACAATATGAACCTGTTCAGAAGTTGTTGAACCATCACTGTCGGTTGCGCTTACTGTGATCAAATGGGTTCCATCTGAAAGATCGCTGACTTCCAGGGGCGAACCATTACCTATTACCCCATCAATATCAGAAGACCACTCAAGAGAAGAAGCATCCAGTGTCCCATCTTCGGCATCAGTTGCAACTGCGGTTAAAGTAACTGTATCTCCCTTCCAATATGTACTGCCATCGGAAGGAGCCGTTACATTGATCTGCGGAGCAATGTTTTCAGTTTCTGAACTATCATCACATCCGATTAAACCCGTTACAGTTAGAAATAAACAAATCGTAAAGTATTTCAAAATGACACCTCCACGTTATGTTTGTATCAATTAAAACTATGCGTTGCAAGAATTGATGAAATCTTCATTGTTTCGAATTTCCGGATAGGCACTATTCCGCTTCCTGAGTAATACGATTGTGATTTATATACAATATAAAGCCTCAGAAGAAAGACCCTGATTGTCACCTTGCATTTTTGCAAAGCAAAAATTGTCTCCCTGTTGAAAGATTTCTGGTAATAAGGAAATCAGTAGCAGGAACAGGAAAACAGGGGCTCTTTCCTGAAGATTTTCTTTAAAACGAATCACTATCGTATTACTAGACCGCAAGCGGGCTAAGGAAAGAAGTCTTTGCGGCGGGAAAGCAGGATTTTTTGTTTGTCACGGGTATATTCACTCTGAATCAGAGCCAATTGATCATTAATACTGGCAACGCGCTTATCCAGTTCGCCGAGCACATGGTCCCGTCGGGAAGATGAAAGTAGAAACACCGGTGCAGACGCAAAAATAGAAACAATGGCCAGAGCCATGAGGATTCGATGCACACTTGAAAACTGAGCGTCAGTTTTCAGAACAGGAATAAGAAAAACAGCGATAAATCCTGCCCCCACAGCATAACCCGAAAGCAGTTCACGCCGCCGAAGATCCCTGTCCATGGACGCTTTTCTCCGGAGATAGTAATCTTTTTTCTCGAGAAACTTGGCGCTTTTACTCTTCTCTGTTGGCAGAATAGACACCCCATGCCAGTTCATTTTCTGATCAACTTTAAGAGTGTACTGGTTCCCTTTAAATTCCACAATGATTTCGTTATACCAAGCACTTACTTCAAATTCATAAATTGACTGTTTAACAAGATTGTTTCTGACACTACGGTACGGATCATCCCAGTTCCAGGATTTCAGTTTTTCCTGTACGAAGTTTTCATAATAGGACTGGAGCTCACAATCAGAGCATTTTTCAACCTGATATTCTTTTACATTTTCAGGAAGTAACTTTTTAAATCCGCCCGTAAGAATAATTGTACCGTCTTTTTCACCAACGGGATTGAAGCAAAGGAATTCCAGATGCCCCGTTTTATAATTTTCACTCACTTCTTCACTGTCTTCAGCTTTTCGAATAAGAGCTTCGGATGAAACTCCGTCTTTCTCATACTCCAGAACTTTGTATGACATAGCTTCGGTGTATTCCGTGCTGCGTTCCACGGTTTCATAATCAAACCGACACCATGCAGCCCTTACACTGTGTTCCCGCCGGTTAATTTCAAGAATCTGGAAATTCTTCAGGAAATCACAAGAAATCTTTTCAGATTTCCCTAAAGTATCTAAAAGTGAATAAATGTATCGGTCTGTATCAGACATGAGTCGAAAGCTTACCTGTCCGCTTTTTCATGGGAGCAATTACTTCGTTAATGTCCTGTAATACGATCTTTTCAAGTTTTCACCAAAATCCGACACAGGACATTAAGAATGAAGACCTTGAAATTATTGTAGTGTTCTGAATAGGATGTTTTCGTAAACATGCTCAATTTTTAATAAAACTATTCGCAATGCGAATCACAGGACACGAACTATTTCAGGCGGTACAAACGGGCAGAATTATAGAAATCAATAAATGAATCATCAAGAATAATTTCAAGAACAGATTGAACTTGTTCTGTTTTACTGCCGATGAGCCCCGACGCAATAAAAGCAGCGCCGTTTGCGGCCTTTTCAGTCAAACCTCCGAGAGTAGCGTAAATATTTTTGTCAATAGCCCTTAATTCCGTTTGAATACCGGTTAATACTTCTGTAACGGGAGTATTTATACCGGACGTCTGTTTCAGCATTTTCCGGACACAACCATCCGGGTTTCCAGAGAGATTTTCATTTAAGAAATCTTCGAAAAATGCCCTGATACTTTCAGTCGTCATGGAATTGAAAAAGTCAAGTCCAGTTGCGAAGAGATAATAAGATTTAATAACAATTACAGCGAGTTCATTATCTGTAAAATTTTGACCTGCCGGTATAAAAACGTGGATTCCACCGGATACTGACTTCACTACGGGACCTTGAGTAGTGGACTCAAAAACCCTGATAGTAGTTCCACAAACAGCAGAAATATAATCCGGTATCGCAATTTCATTACCACTATTTTCCCCGCTGGCTCTGCAGACAGTAAGACAATGAGCAAGTCTGAAAACCGGTTTCGGGAAATCCGCTGGCAGCAATTTCTCAAGAAGACCATTTTCCAACAGTGCTGAAAGATCAAAAAGAAATTCAGGTGCACTGCTTTTTGCCCCGACTAAAGCCTCCACAAATGGCAGCCGGATATCATCCTGAAGGATTTTCAAAATAGCCTGCGCTGCGGCTGGAGCTTCCTCATTTCGGGTGTTGCCAAGCTTTCGCAAGTGGCTTTTGAAATGCATATTTCGGAAGACCCGATCCGAATCCCTCTCCATAAGGTCTGTAAATGCATGGATAACTTCGATATCTACAGGACTGAGCTCCATAGCTGAAATAAGGTATTCTCGAGCTTTTTTCCTGTTTTTTCCTGTTTTTTCACTTATTTGAGCTGCGCGAACAAGATTGGCCAGTCGGAAAGAATCCGTCCAGTTCACTTTAAGGGCATTAGCTATTGCATTACAGGATTCTTCATTTCCTTCCTCGTCGAGCACTACGGCGAGATTTCGCCATGCAATAATATTCTCTGGCCAACATTGAGTTGCCTGCCGATAAAGGAGGATCTGATCTTCCATGAGTAATGATGCATCTGCTTTCATCAAATATAATGTTGATTTTTCCATTGCATTCGGAACAGTATCAAAATCAGTCTCAAGTTCATCCAAATCACCATTTATAATCCTTACAACATCACAATAAATACCAGCTTCCTTTGATACCTGACGCAAATCCGAGGATAAAACATTTTCAAGACACTCTTGCGGTTTTGACATCAAGGCGTTGTTATATAGTTTTTTCCATTGGATGGCCTTCAGTATTTCCGGTTTCTTTTCAACAGGCTCACGTATTTCAAGGAACTGGTTAGTTGCCCCGGGGGAATCAAAAACCAGGGTAATGCCACGGATAAACGCTGCTTCATCACTGGGATTTTCTTGAAGCAAACCAAGGTAACACAGGGATGCTTCATCAATATTGTCAGTTTTCTCACAAAGACTGGCATATAAATGTTGCAGTGATTCACCTTCAAATGAGTCGTTATACATTTGATTCATGTCGGGAGAATCAAGGCGCTCTTTAATGAGATCCTTCAAAATATTATACTCTTTTATTTGAGAGGCCAGATGCATCAGATTATGACGACCGCCAGCATGCCATGGACCCCGTATTTTAAGAGTATCACCTGATTCCGGAGAGAACTTTTTACGCCTCAGTTCCATTTCTGACAGACGGTATCTGTAAAATTCCGTTTCCAGGCCGTCAGAACAATACTCCAGCAGATTTACGGCATTTTCCGGAACGGGAGCGAGCATAAACGAATAAACTGCCTCAAGAGCAGATTTTTCCATCTTCATCCTGACGAAATCAGCAGGCTTCACAAACTGCGCCTTTTCCGTCTGCGCAAGCCTCAGAGCCTCTATACGGAAGGATTCAAGCTCCGATGGATTTGCAATAGTTCGTGAGTACCTGTCAATAATCGTTTTCAGGGATTTATGGGTGTCCGGCAGGAAGGTTAAAACTCCGGAACATGGGGTTTTACTGTACTTTTCGAAAAGCAAATCCATGTCATTTTCCGCAATGAAGGCGGATAACCAGAAACTGAAAAGCCCTGTTCGTTCAAGACTCTTACGGTCCACAAAAGGAGAAAGAGCTTCCGTTTCACCTGAATAAACCATGTGATCGAAAATAAACCAGTTTTTCCGGGAAAATGCCGGTGAAGGCGTCTGGTTACCTGATACCCGGTTATGGAAATAATCCATAACACTGCGATGGTGCCCTTTTCCGATGCAGGAAGAATAATCCAGAGCGGAGAAATGATCCTTTCGACGCAGGCATTGTCGATAGTTAACCCGACTTTTCAGGGAGTCATCTAGTTTTTCCATAAGAAAAGCCGGATAATTACCGCTGATTTCCTCGCGGATGAAACCCGCAAGGGCACTGACTTTACAGATGTCTTGAGAAACCACACTTAAAAATCCCGCAAGAGAATCCAGATCGTTATTCAAATACCAATCCATGAGGCGGTCTGCGCCGGGAAGTGGGTCTTTCCTTCCAGTCATAACTGATAAAATGGCCCAGGCGGGAGAAGAATGCACCAGATCATCGGGGATTAATTCGTAAGTAACAACTCCATCGGAAATCAGGCAGCAAAGTCTAAGTAAATCATCACAATTGGGCGTATCAGTACCGCTTGAAAGGAACAACATATCGGAAATGCTCTTGTGTAATTCCGCAGGAATGTCATCCCAGTTTACCCTCGGGGAATCAGTGTCAAATTTAAATCCTGAGTCCATGCAGCTATCAATATAATTTAATGCATAGTAATTTTCCCTCGAGTCATTCCCCCGGTGTCTTTTGCCCCAACTGAGCAGGGAGTTTCCGAGGTGTTTACCACGCTGCAATGAAATTGCCCTGCGCAAATCATCATCACCACGACGCATTACGATCCTGGATGCGAGGTCCCAGTGGGGAAGGAAACTACGATCCACAGGGACAACAGGCTCTGAAATATCTTTACCAACGGTGTAATCGCTGTAATAGAGACAGGCAGCTATTGGTTCCGACGAAGCTTTCACGGTGGAAAATTTGCCCTGCCCCATTACTGCACGGAACCAGTTGCAGGAGTTGTCGGACTCTCCCCAGGAAACTTCCTTTCCGCTGAGTATAAGAAGGGAAGATGTGAAAGAAGACGGTGACAAATTTGCAAACACATCAAAGTCATGAGTCTTGCGGAAACGGCGAACCGCAATGTTATGAGCAAATATCTCTGAAGAAAATTCTCCATCGTCGAGATTATGTTTTTCCTTCAGAACATCAGCGATATAGCGTTCATGGTCAAAAGGCGAAGGCGAATACATTGAAGCAATTTCACTGAACTTTTCATCAAATGCAAGCCAGTCGACATCAAAAACGCTGCCCTGGCTGGAGGTTACACGATTTTCAGGTTTATCATGAATGAGACACCAGAAATCGTTAAGAGTAATCCAGGCGATGGCTCCTTTGCGTGCACCGTCTCCAAGGGCTTTCTCACAAATGCTTTGACTTTCAAGTCTGAAGCCAGCGGCAAAACGGTATATTTCATTAATTTCCGGGATTACTCTATCGTTTGCATCCAGGATATCAATTACTTTGGCAGATTTGTCTGTATAGAGAAGAAACGCAAGACTGGTCTGGAAATCCAGGCAGTTCTTGACGGGGGCAAATTTCTCCATATCAACACAAATGAGCTCTGTCGCTTTTTCTGACGAAGTCTTAACACCATTAATATCTGTGACAAATTCCGCTGTTGGGGAGAATTTATGATCATCATCAAGATAACCATAGGGAAAAACAGAGGTAGAATTGTCGTTAAGCCATTTTATCGTTTCAGGGCCAAAGGAGTCGAACAAACCTGTGAGTTCAGATTCATCAATTGTCCGTTTCATTTCTCGAAACAGATATCCACTTAGAGTGCCGATTCCGGCATACAGTGAAACATTCAAAGCACCAGTAATTGCTTTGCTTTCCTCTGGATACTTTCGATATATTATCCAGTAGGCTCTCAATGCGGAGAGATAATCTTTAAGCTCCCAGGCAATGGCCGCAACTTCATAGAGTATTTCCTTCCTATGCTTTCCTGCGGAAGGAAGAAGATCCGCAAGCATTAAAACTGCTTTGTAAGCAACCCACTGATTCTCTGTATATTTTGAAGCTCTTCGGAGGAATAGTGCCCCCGATGCCGTAGCCGCAATACCACATGAAATCCGGTAATTCATGGCAGCCCCATAGTCACCAGTTGCTTCAATGATGAAAGACTGCATTTCATGGGGATTAATTCCACGATCCGATGGTGATGTGAATGCACTGCGATAGGAAACATCCATCATCCATGGGTAAAAAATGCTTCTGAGTACCGGCGATATTACATTTTCCAGTTTTTCAAGACTGCCGAATCGATCCGTAAAAAAGGAAAACTCCTCAGCAAATGGAGCTCCAAGTTGTGAAATATCAATATATTTAATCCACTTTTTCCAGTTTTTCTTTGAGGCATAATGGATTCGGAGATATCCATCAGCGACAGCGAGTTGAGCAGGATCGTTAATCGCTGGCAGCTTTATAACCTGATCGGGATCATCTTCCGTATCCGCAAGTGTAATTATGGTTTCCGCCACCTGCCAGGGTTTAAGAAGTGAATAATTCACACTTGAATTGAATTCACGCAAACAGAATGAAGCCGTCCACCATGTATCGTACAGAGCCGGGGAGGATTCGAGGCGATACCGGGTCCATTCTTCAACAGCATCATAACTGTCGGCATCGGCGGCATAAAACATCTGTAATCCATATATCATTTCAATAAGCTGGCGATCACTTCCTGCCAGAGAACTCAGGGAATCAGCAAATTCACCCAATTGAAAAGAATCACTTTTATCGGACTGAATAAGAGGTCGGTACCATGCACTTGTTAAATCATGATGAGATGTAAGTTTGTAATAGTTACTGCATTCATTTAGACAAAACTCAATATTGTCAATACAATCAGATGATTCTGTTATAATTTCAGTAATCGAGCTGTCATTGGGTTCATGAAGCCTCATTATTTCAGCGAAAAGGGCACGAACTTCTGAAATATGACCTGACTCAGCAAAAAGTCTGCGGCAAGAGTCTATGTCGTTCATTTCCCCTGCAAGTCGCATTAAGATCAAAGTAATATGGGTTCTTGCATCCTGGGAAGACGTCTTTTCGAGAGACTCAGAGAGCCAGAAATAAGCATCCTCCGGTGTTTTAGAGGAGAAAAAAGCCTTCAGGTCCGAATCAATGTCGGTTCCTTCTTTTTCTTTCAAGACCTTCATTACCACAGACACATATTCCGTAGCCTGACGATGAATCATGGCGTCACTCAGGACTTTTAAAAGACCAATATCCTGAGACTCTATGTCCTGTTTATGGAGAAAATTATCAATGTCATCAAATCGATTGTTTAAAATCCGGCTCCATAATTCAAAATAAAATGTCTCAGGAATTGCGGATACACTTGAGTAGTCTGACGGAGGCTTTCCCGTAGACTTGAGGGTACACAGGGCCGCTATATAGGCTTTCCAGTCAACAGGCCACTTTGCTCCGGGATAATCAAGAAAACTTACATCATCGGTCAGGATAAATGAGCCGATGGAAAGCTCTGAATCTTTAATCAGTTCCAGCGATGTCGTTTCCCCTGAGAGTAACATCTTCCAAACGGGATCCGGAAAGCGGATATCTTTCAGTATATTCTCATCTGTAATACCATGGGAAAATGCGATAGTACTTGCCAGTATATCCACAGTTTCAGGTTCTTCTTCTCTTACAAGATTTAGATTCTCTACAACGTAATGCGCCATTTCTCCATCAGTGGCGGTATCAAGTGCTGTTTCAAAGAGGAGAGAGAGTGCTCTTGAGGGATTTTCTTTTTTTATAAGATCGATAAAACGAGGCAATAGCGATTCGCGCTGAGCTTTGTCCAATCGTAAAATTGCGTAAGCGTAGATTTCCCTGAGGGCTAAGGATTCCGGAGAGTTACCTTCCATAAACGGCATGGATATTTCGAAATATTTTGATGGTTCAAAAGAAGAATTTCTAAATTCAAGTCCCATCAGGACGCAAAGAGCAAAAAGCCTTGGCGAAGGATCCTTAAGTTGATGAAAAATATCAGAAAGAACCTGAGTCGATTGATTTAAATCCCAGGAAGAAGTTGAATGAAGGGAAGCCAGTAGATAGTGAATGTGTTTTTCGGACAAGTCTTCTGTTTTAAAACTGCTGGCGGACCCACTCATGGATTCCATAAGGAAAATCATGTATGAGAGAGCATCTTTAAGTTCTGAATTATCCGAAAGAGAAATTAAATCTCTTCCTAGTCCTGCAAATTCGCCCCAGCGTCCTTCCTGAATTGCAAGGCGGGATAGCTCCCACAAAACAACAGGATTCAATTTAATTTCCAGAGCCTGTCTAAGACTTGATTCTGCAGATTTAAAATTCAGGGAAAAAATCTCAAGCATGGCCCGTTCAATCAGTATGTTTTGAACATCCGAGCCCCCCTCTTCAATACGTTCATCATACCATTTCTTTAAAAAGCCATAATCTATGCCCCGGGCATAATTTTTAATTAGAGTGTCCAGCTCCTTTTCCGCAGGGCGATGGATAAGGGAAAAAATATCTTTTATTCCCCCGGGCGTCCGCATGTACTGGGACAGCCATCGGATTCGCTCTTCCGGAGAAGACTCAAGATATGCAGATAATGCACTGTAGCAATCCGCCGGTGATTTCCAGTAAAGACCTGAAATATTTGATTTTCCGCCGGTTTCATTGTTTTCCATAATTATTTACCTCTGTCTGTAAAAATTTAAAAATTTTATGGTTACAGATGAAGATCATTTAATTATGATTTCAGTATTATTTCAAGGATTTTCTCTCCGCCCTGTGGACTATTCTGTCTTCAAGGAGTACCTGAAACAAAAGCATGCTTGATTTATCCCCCGCCTGTGCTACTTTGTCGTAATCGTCTGTTCCCTGAAATTCAAACTGGAGGTCCCATGTTTAGAAAATTTTTATTTATTATCTCAACTCTACTTATAAGCACGGCCTGTGACGTGGTGGATGAAGTTCAAATCAGCATTGTTAGTCCAGAGAAAGGTTCGTTTATTTCAGGCGCTGAACCGGTAACTGTAACCATCAAGAGTGATAAAAAAGATATTGATGTCAATGGCGAAATCCTGAAAGGTGGCAAGAATGTCGAAGTAACTCTCCCCGCCGTAGACGGGCTTGGAACAGTTAAAGCCTCCATCCCGGGAGATCCCCTGTTTGCATTCCGTAGTTGGCTTCAGGGTACATTTTTAGACCCCGCATTGCATGTTCCTGATTCCATTTCTATTACACTCAGTCAGGATCTCATTGGGGAAACAACCAGTCCCTTTGGAGAAATCACCAGCTGGCTTTTAACGGACGAAGATCTTTCTCCATGGGTTGATAACCCTCTTACCATGCAGATAACAGTTTTAATATCAACAGTTAATGTTAACGTTAACATCGATTCAGCTGTAGCAGAAAATGCAGAATTCCAATTTGAATTCCTGAACAACGAACTGCATGTGAATGTCACCATGACAAACGTGGACGGCACATACACCGCATCGGCGGTTTCTCTGAATTCTACTGGCACATTCCACTATGACAACATCAATATTTCCGGCAAGGTTGTTTTTGACGAAAATCTGCGTGCATCTCTTGTAGACTCCGAAGTTGTTACATCAGAACCGGTTATCAATGATTCAGGAGCCCTTAACGATAACATTTCCGCCTTATCTGATTTATTTGACGAAGAAGTTCCTGCTGCGATTCAGTCCGCCGCAGAAAACGCTACAGCGGATGTGTTTGACCTTCTTATTTCAAATATGGCACCATCCATAAGACTTGAATTTGATGAAAACCCTGTAACTCAGGAATCCCTCCCCACATCTCTGACTTTTGAAAACAACATGATAAAAGTTACCTATTCCACAAAATTCAGTTCCGCCATTTCCCCGGCGGAGGGCACAGGTATCCTTGAACGGCCTGCGGATTTGGTCGATTTCAACGGAGAAATAGGAACCGCTTCCGGAAGCCGTATATTTAATCAAATCGCCTATGCTGCATGGAATGGTGGAAATCTCGAAAGAACTTACAGTCGCGGTTACCTTGAGGATCTGGGCATGGAAGACCTTGACTTTCCCTATGATAATCTGAATTCTGTGAACATCAAAATGCTCCTTCCTCCAATTCTGGAATGGCGTACAGACGGTCCCTGGATTGACGCCGGGGGTATAGAACTTTATCTGGATGTCTCCGCAACGGATAACGCAACGGCATGGACTGCTGCAAAAATTCCAGTAAAACTGATTCAGGTGGAAGACGGATTCCAGCTCACGGTGGATGAAGCTAGAGAACCAGTGATTGAAGATGCGGGTTTCAATAAAATGTCCAAGCTGGTTGACCATGATAAAGTACGCCGGATTATGCGCAGTGCCATTCCCGGTGTTATTTCTGACCTGTTTGGTTCCATGCCCATTGCATCCGTAAATCCTCTTACTGTTCCCCGTTTTACGGGATCCGGTTACTGTGAAATTACACCCACACCCACATCCATGAACAGTGGAACCAACAATTGGAATATATACTTCACGATGTCCCTGGCTTTCCACTAGACCGCTTCATGAGTAAAAAGATCGAAACGGGAAAAGTGAATGTTTTCATCCTGTCATTTGTAATTATGCTTTGATGTTGAATGTTTATGACCTGAACCTGTCTACTTACATTCCTGACGCATTTCTTTAAAACGAGTCACAATCGTATTACTCCACAAGCGGTATAGTGTGAGAGATTTTATATAAAAACATACCGAGATTTTAATTTTTCACTTTTCCAGAATTCACGTCAATCTCTAATAATTTTTGGTTAAGTTGTTCTTGCAGTAACTGCCTCTTTTTCTTCATTCTTATAAATAAAACGATACTGGTTAGAGTCCAGATAGAACACAGTAAACCCACTCCACCACCTAAACCTGCGAGGACCATTTTGTTATCCATGGATTCCACTTTCCCGTCCTTTTTACAATAAAAAAAGATTGAATACCCTTTTCTCGTCGGTACACTTTTACGAATATACTCACCATCACATAGTTTTTCTCCAACCATTTTCGACAGGGGAGAAATAAAGATAATCGCAAACCCGATAGCAAAAATCCCAGCCAGAACGCTGGCAAAATAACCCCAGATAACAGTGGATTTCCATTTTGCTCCTGATTCTTTAATTTCAGTTGCTAAAATATCTTTTTGGCGTTCATTATCTTTAAGCAGTACTTTTTCACGCTTTTTCTGAAGAATTCTAGCATATTTAAGTTTTTGCTCCTCATTTCTCTTCTCCATTTCGATAATCCACTGCGGTTTTCCCTCGTATCTGACAAACCAGGTTCTCGCCACTGTCACTGGATGAAGTCTGTTCCAAATAACATCAGGAATATAAAATTCACTTGAGCAGAATTCACAATTAGTTACCCTTTTGATACTTTGAGAAATCTTCAGTGCTCCTGCACAGTTGGGACAGTTCATCGATATGGGATTAACCTGCTCAAAGGACGAAATATTTTGCTGGACGTTTGAGTCAGCACCGATAATTTTCATGGTGTCAGCATAATTGAACCAGGAGGGAGCATCCATAAACTCACTGAAGTCACCGCAGTTTGAACATCGGATTGCACCACCGAGAGAAAAATCATCAATGGGAAGTAGGGATTTACATTTATTACACTCGGGAGAAAATAAATTCCAGGAAATTTTAAAAGTAAATCCATCATAAACTATATCTGATGTACCTTTTGATTTGCTTCCTTCGACTATATTTTTATCAAGTTGGACAATCAGACCATTCCAGAATTTTTTCGAGAAAACTGCCTCGTTCTGGCAGGAATTGCATTGTTGCTTTAGAACGGGTCCATTGATCACGAGAGGAGATCCACACTGCGAACAATTCGTAAGGATTTTTAAACCACCATATCTATATCTATTCATTTTCAACCTCTTTAAAACCGTATCAATTCTTTTACTTTTTTCAAGATAAATGAATGAACCCTGAGGGTAATGGTTTAAATTTCAGTATATGAGCTATATTATTACATTGCTATTTTGCTATAATAGTTACTGTCCTTAAATACCGAAAATCAAATTTTTCACCCGATTTTTGCTCAGGACAGTAACCGCAAGGTATTGAATTTATTGTAGTGGCCTGTTAGGATTTTTAATAAAATCCTTCGCGAAACGAATTACAGGACACGAACTATAATAGTTAATGTTCTGTAATACCAAGTTTTCAAGTTTAAGCCGAATTTCTGCACAGGACATTAAGAATGAAGACCTTGAAATTATTGTAGTGTTCTGAATAGCATGTTTTCGTAAACATGCTCAATTTTGATAAAAATTGAATTTCAGGACACG
>JAHJMN010000036.1 GCA_018821305.1 Myxococcota bacterium | reverse complement strand
ATGGCGATGGTTTCCTTGGTACATGTAGAAAAACATGCGTTTTTGGAAGTGAAGTACCTGAAGAAATGTGCGGCCCCGGTCAGTTTTGTCTTGGTAACGGGAACTGTTCACCAGCCGTTAGTTTTGAGTGTTCCAAGGGTGAAACAGACCCACTGAACCGTGATACAGACGGTGATGGTATTGAAGATGGTGACGAAGGCACTTTCGTCTGCAACCCCGCAGATGAAAATAATCCCAATGGCCGTCGTGCAGTTAAATTTCAGGAATTTACATACTTTAAACTTGGTATTGAAGAAGAAGCTATTTTAACCAATGTCCTGGTAAACGATCCTGAAACCCATGAAGAAATAGTGTGTCACGATTTGACAGACACTCATTCTGAAGTAGCCGGCTTCACTCTATCTAAAGAAGTTGAACAGCAGGCCGGTTCTCCAATTGCTACAGTAGAAGGTAACTTTACAACCATTAAAACCCGTATTGAAAATGCTTTTGGGGTTTCAAACGTAACTATGCGTGCCTCAGGAAGTAAGACTCTCAGTCATGAAGAATACCAGACCGTTGTTAATGCTGTGTTTGTAATCTCTTCGAGTTTGTCAACTGTCAGCGCAGTAAGGAATAAAGCCGTTAGAGCGATTATGAACCGTAATGAAACTGCGTTCCAGAATATGCCCGCAGACGATTCTTTTGGAAATCAAGACTCAAACTTCATTTTAAGTATTGCAGTTCAAAAAACTGAGCCACTTAAAATGGTAGACGGTGAATTGGTAATATCCGATTCATTCCTTATAGTTCAAGGTGGTGTGGGGCGTAAAGTAACTTATGAAGATTCATCATATGTAACAATGATGAACCTCGACGATCTTTCAAACTCCACTGGTTTTGCTGGTCCAGATAGTGATGAAGAAGCTGAATGTGAACCCTACAGTGTAGGAAACGTGCCCGTTGCAGATATTATCTGGGTTATTGATGAATCAGGATCCATGTATGAAGAACAAACATCCGTTGCAAATAACGCCGTAAATTTCTTTAACCGCGCTATTTCATATGGTCTTGATTTCAGAATGGGTGTTGTTGGCGTTGGTCGTGAGAATAACGGCGCTTTATGTACAGGTCAGGGAGAATCCGGTGACTATTTCCTGACCCCTGCGGATCTCAACCGTTTTCAGCAGTGTGTTTTAGCTCCCTGGGGTGGTGGTCAGGAAGAAGGTGGAAGTGAATATGGTATTACTCAAGGTTACAACGCCATTATTAACCACCTTCCCCGTATGGAAAACATGCCAACCCGCATACGTCCTGATGCAACTCTTGTAGTTATCTACGTTTCCGATGAGAGAGCTGAAGAGCTGAAAGAAAGCTGTGGTGCTTCCGAAGGCAGCGGTATGGATAATATCGATCCGACCTGTATGTGGAACCAGATCGGTCCCACAGTTCAACTCCTTCAGGGTGTTTCAACAACTGGAGGTATTGGAAAGGCTCATGCGATTATTGGACCTCCTCCCGGCGGTTGTGACAGTGCTAATCAGGTAGGTCAGGGCTACCTTGATATTGCTCAGTACATGGGTGGTCAAGTTGGTTCAATCTGTCAGGCGGACCTTGGTCCTACACTGCAGGTTATTATTGAAGATATCGTTGCCAGTGCATCTCCTGTTCGACTTGCACACTTCCCCATCAGTCTTTCCATTGCCGTTGCAAAAGATGGTACTTCCCTTCCCCGAAGTCGTGTCAATGGCTTTGACTATCGAGCATCATCCAATGCAGTTGTCTTCATTGGTCAGGAGTTCGATCCCAACCATCCGAGTGAAGTGCTTGTCAGTTATCACCGTTGGGTTACTGACGTTGTTCCTGTTGACTAATCGTCCTTTTAAAGATATTATCCCATCAATTATCGTTATTCCGCCTTCCCGGAGTTAGCATGCCAACTGATAAAAATGAAATAATCGGAACGGATCCTTTCAAAACAGGTACCGTTTTAGAGGATAAATTCAGGCTGGATGAAGTACTCGGAAGAGGTGCCATGGGTGTTGTCTATCTTGGGTACGATATTTTTCTTGAACGAAAAGTAGCCATAAAAGTACTCAAAGGGAAAAGAATGTCCACGCCTGAGGCAATTGAACGTTTCCGGCGTGAAGCAGTCACTATGGCCACTGTTAATAATAATAACGTAGTCAAAATATATTCCTTTGGTGAAAAAGAAGGAAATTATTACTTTGTAATGGAATATATTCAGGGGCATAATCTTAGTGATTTTATTGAGGATTACTATCACTCTAAAGATCTTGTTCCTCTTGATGTAGCCATTGGACTTATTAGTCAGATATGCAGTGGCCTCAGTGCAGTTCATAAAAAAGGTATTGCTCACAGGGATGTCAAGCCAGCCAACGTAATGATATCAAAAGATACTTATCATGTTTCTTTGACTGATTTTGGCCTTACCAGCTTATCCACTTCTTCAAAAGATAAATTTGTGGAAGGTACACCGCTTTATCTCGCACCGGAGCGAATTCGAGGGGAGGAGGTTGAACAGGAAAACCTCTTTTACTCTGATATTTACAGTGTTGGTTGTATATTTTTTGAGCTTTTAACAGGTCATCCCCCTTTCGAATGTGATAATATTGTTGAACTTTTGGGAATGCATTTACATGAGCCAATTCCCCGAGTCACCCTTGAACGACCTGATATTCCCGTCTATATCGATGAAATTATCGAAAAGGCTATGGCCAAGAAACTATCGGATAGATATTTCAGTTGCGATGAACTCAAAAAAGATCTGCTTTCAAAAAGAATGCCTCAGATTCAGAGTTCCTATCAGCGGCCTTTTGCTGTCGTATTCAATGATGGTAAAAGATGCCTAGAACTGACTGATTATATGAGTAGAAAATTTTCAAGGCTAAACTTGTATGATTTCAGAGATCAGGAAGAAGCTATTTCCATATGCCAGAAGGAAAAGCCTGATGTGGCAATTATATGCTTCGTCGAAAATGAACGGTACAGTACTCTAGAACTCGTCAGTATTCTTAGTGGATACCGTATACCCATGATCATGTATATGTCTGAAAACCAGACTTCTATGAGGTTTTTATATAAAGATCTGGGTGTTGCAAAAGTTATTACAACACCTGCGGAATTTCCTGAAATTATTCCAGAAATAGAAATGATCCTGGGTCATTGATTTACCTTCATGATGCCATTATAAACTTTTAAAAAACAAATAAAAAAGAGGTCCAAGACTTGACATATATCTAACGAGATATATATCAAAGGACATATGGGGTGGCATGATGGATCAGGTTGTTAAGACCGCAGAACTAGCGGCAATATTTTCAAATGAATTGAGATTGTTAATTATAGCCAAACTGCTTGAAAATCCGCTAATTGTTAATGATATAGTAGAGCAGACAGGGAAGCCGCAGGCGGTTATTTCTAAACAACTTGGTATCTTGAAAAACGCAGGGATAATTAAATGTTGTCCTGATGGCAGATGTCGTAAGTACTCATTGACGGATTCTGCTATTATTAAGACAATTCTTGATTCAATGGAAAATCTTAAATCTAAAATTGCAAGTATTGCTAATGCCGATGGACAGGAAGGTGTATAAATGAAAGAAATAATTGGATTAAACGAACTCCAAAAAGAAACTGATTATTTGAAAGGTTCTTTTATTCTGGGAATTTTTGGGACATTTTCAGAAAAATCAATGAACAGTAAAAAAATTCTCCAGGAATTTTCGGACAAGCATAAAGAAACCCGGGTATATTCTGTAGATGTCGGAAAAGTTAAGGATGTTCATAAATTCTTTGGTGTTACCGAAGTTCCGATGATTTTAAAAGTCGAAAATGCAAGAGTTACTGCTACGGTTGCTGGTTTTGAACCATTGCAAATACTGGAAAAAGCACTTGGCAGCAGGGAAAATATTAGTGGGCAGACAAAAAGTAAATCATCGCAGAAAGTTAATAATATCGCTGTATATACTACCTCATCATGTCCCTGGTGTACAAAAGTTAAGGATTATCTGAAAAATCATGGTTTACCATTCCGGGAAATTAATGTAGAAAATCAACCGGAAGCTGGAATGCAGATGCAGCGTGCTACTGGGCAACGAGGCGTTCCACAGCTTAATATTAACGGCTCCTGGGTTGTTGGGTTTGACAAAGCAAAGATAGATCGATTGCTGGGAATATCAAATCAGGCTCAAGAAAGGATGTAAAATGAAAATTATACCTCTTAATGACAGTGTAATTTTAAAAGCAAAAAAAGAAACTGAAGTCCAAACCGGGGGAATTTTCATTCCTCAGACATCGGATATCAGGACGGACACATTTTCTGTTGTGGCAATAAGTGATACTTTGGCAGAAAAAGAATTGAAAATTGGAGATAAAGTGCTCTGTAGTCCCATATCCGGTGATGAGTTTAAATTTAATGATGAAGAATACCGTATTGTTTCTTTTGACGAATTACAGGCCAAACTTGTAGAGACAGATCAAATACCCGATTAATATTCCCTAGACCGCTTGCGGAGTAATACGATTGTGACTCGGTTTAAAGAAATGCTTCAGGAATGAGCCCCCTGTTTTCCTGTTCCTGCTACTGATTTCCTGGTTCCCTGAAATTTTTAACAGGAACTCAGATAGTCAGGCAAACAGGATCAGGATCAGCGGTTAAACATTCAAAATCAATGCATAATTACAAATGGCTGTGATGAAAACATACACTTTTCCCGTTTCGATCCTTTTATTCCGGACACGAACTAAATAGTTATTGTGAGCGTGCCTGGTTTGTTGAATTATTGATAATCTAAAGCAGCGCCTCAATTATATCTTTTCGCTTAAATATAGAAATTTCAATTCAAAAGGGTGGTTGGAAGAAGTATAATACCTTCTGATTGGTTGAAGTTCTGTTTAGAATTTAACCGAAACAGGTATATATTACAGGAGGTTAATTATGAAGTCGGCTTTTGCAATTATGACACTTTTTATTACTTTGGGCTGTTCCAGTGTCTCGGACAATAAATCTGAAAAATCGACACCACAAAATCCATGTTGCGCAATGGATGAAAAGCCTGATTCTTCCAATAAACCGGAAAATACTCTGGGTGAAGGTAAAACAGATAGTTCAGTTTCACTTGATCAACCAGTTATGAATGCAGCTCCGGTGGCAGCAAAGAAAGTTGATAAGTATAAAGTAGTAAAAACCGGATCAAAACTTTCTGTAAAAGATGCACAGGCAATTCTTGATTATCACAACAAAGTTCGAGCCGATGTTAAGGTTGAGAAAATGATTTGGTCTCCAGTTTTAGGAGCCTGGGCACAACAATGGGCCGATGCCCTTAATTCATTGGGATGCAAGTTCGAGCATCGCCGACCAAATAAATACGGGGAAAACCTCTATATGGGATCTGCTCACGCATTTAATGGTGTTTCAGGAGTAAAGGCTTGGGAGAGTGAAAAGAAATATTACGCTGGTGGAAAACTTACCAGTCAGAACTGGTATAAATCCGGGCATTATACACAGGTAGTTTGGCGCAAAACCACGGAAGTTGGTTGTGCACAAACAGTATGTAAAGGAATGATGATCCTTGTTTGCAACTATAATCCTCCAGGAAATTTTATGGGTCAAAAACCTTATTAATGGTCAAAGACAGGACCAGACTCTGTCAATCAATAATGTCCTGAGAAATTTAAAAGAAATTTAAAAGTATCGTGTTTCAGTACATTATAAACTTATTAGTTACTGTCCTGTAATACCAAATTTTCAAGTTTCAGCAAGATTTTAACACAGGACAGTAACAACGAAGACCTTGAAATTATTGTAGTGTTCTGAATAGCATGTTTTCGTAAACATGCTCAATTTTGACAAAAATTGAATTTCAGGACACGAACTTATTAAGTTTTGCTCAGTGAAGGCGAAGGAAAAATGTATATGATAAAGTATTTTTTTTTAATTCTCACGGTTATTTCATGCAGTTCTGGGGAAAAAGAAAATAAAGAAACACCAAAACCAATCGTAAAAAAAGAAGAAAATCAAAAAATTGAAAAAGTCACTCCACCAGAAAGTAAAAAGGAAACCAGTGTTCCGGTTCCAACCGTAGTAAAAAAAGTGCAACCTGATAAAAAGTCCGGTTCTATTGACTCATTGCAGACTTCTGATGCCACTGATATTCCTAAAAATGCTGATGGAACTGTGAAACTTGACGTCGGCTACGGTCCAACGCCTCCCTATATTGTCAAAGAAATTGTAAAAATGGGAAAAATTACTTCCACTGATAAAGTTTATGACTTGGGATGCGGAGATGGACGTATTGTTATTGCTTGCGCAAAAATAGGGGCAAAGGGTGTGGGGATAGATATGGATCCCGCATGGATAAAGAAAAGTAGAGAAATTGCTGCAAAAGAAAAAGTCGACCACCTGGTGAAATTTTATAACCGGGATATTTTTAAAACAGATTTCAGTGATGCGACGGTTGTTGTCATGTACCTGTGGCCATCAGTGAATCTGCGCTTAAGACCAATTCTGTTTAAAACTCTAAAGCCTGGAACACGGGTTATGAGCCATAATCATTCCATGAAGGATTGGGATCCAGATGAGTTTTACAAAGATAAAAAACATCGTATTTATTATTGGATTATGCCCGCGGATATGAGCGGAAAATGGAGTTTTAATTTGAAAAGCAATGAAGCCAGACTGGAAATAAAGCAGAAATTTCAGTTTATTAACGGTTGGCTGCATCTTCAGGGAAAGAAGTTATACATAAAAAGGACAAAAATTATCGGTAAGAATGTGAAATTTAAGGCTCAGGGCATTTTTAATAAAAAATTTACAGAGTTTGTCTTCAATGCTGATGTAGAGAAAAAAGAGATTAGAGGAACAGTTGAAATAACCGTTAAAAAGAACAAGGAATCCGTAAAATTTTTAGCAAATCGTGACGTTTCAAAGTAAACAATCCTCCTGAATTTAATCATCGACAATCCGGAGACTTTCTTAATGACTGAAAAATTCGATACACAAATTGACCGAAGCGGTACATGTGCTGAAAAATATGATTCCCGTGAACACTATTTTCATAGTGCAACAGCAGAACCCTTCTGGGTTGCGGATATGGATCTTCCCTGTGCACCGTTTATTGTCGAGGCAATTTCAAAAAGGGCCATGCACCCTGTCTACGGTTACACAGGTGTAGATGAAAAAGTTTATGAATCGATAATATGGTGGATGGAAGTTGAGCATGGGGTTTGTGTGGAGAAAGACGATATACTTTTAAGTCCTTCCGTTGTTACGTCCTTTGCAATGGCACTTCTTGCAAAAACAAAGGAAAATGAAAAAGTAGTCATAATATCACCAGTTTATGGTCCATTTTACTCAATAGTGAGAAATAATAATAGAGACGTTATTGATATTCACCTGATTTTTGAAGAGGGTAAATATCAATTTGATTTCAGAGCCATTTTAGAGGCGTTTTCAGATAAAAAAACGACAATGGTTGTTTTATGCAACCCCCAAAATCCTTCCGGTCGCCTCCACAGTGCCGAAGAACTTCAAATCATTCTCGATATGGCAAAAGATAACAATGTAACAGTTTTTTGTGATGAAATTCATTCGGATATCGTTTTTCCTGAAAAAGTTCATACATCAGTTCTTTCTCTTCGCCACTCAGAAAATGTTATTGTTGCTCACTCCACCGGGAAAACCTTTAATACGTCTGGACTGAACACTTCGTTTTTAATTATACCAGGTATATTGAAAAGCAGTCTCACTAATATGCAGCTCAGACTTCATACCGGGGAAGTAAACCTATTTGGAAAAATTGCTATAACAGCAGCTTTTACCCCTGAGGGTCGAGAATATAAAAACAAAGTCGTTGCATATATTCACGAAAACATAAAACAGTGCGTTGAAATTCTTTTAAAACTTGAAAAATTACAGATTGTTTTCCCCGAGGCTGGTTACCTTCTCTGGATAGATTTTAGTTACTATGGTTCCGAAGATTTTGTTTCCAATCTTCTTATAAAAGAAGCAAATGTAATTTTATCCAATGGTTCGTTTTTCGGGCCTCCAGGATTTGGCTGGTTTCGATTGAATTGCGCTCATCCGCGTCCAGTTTTACTTTCAGCGGTGGAGAGGATATACGACGTTTTTTCTCAGCAACCAGAACATTAACTATTTCGTTACTGTCCCGAAATTCAATTTTTATCAAAATTGAGGATGTTCAGAAAAACATGCCATTCAGAACACTACAATAATTTCAAGGTCTTCATTCTTAATGTCCTGTGTTGAATTTCGTCGTTTAAGTTGGAAATATCGTATTACAGGACATTAACTACTTCCATCGTTTTTTTATAAAACCCACTTGTAATATTGCTTTAAAATTATTCACATTTTTCGATAAAATTAGAGGGAAAAGTATGCTAGAATACTAATCGGTTGGTTTTGAAATTTCTGGAGAAAAAAATGCAAAAAAAAATAAATTTTTTCATTTTCGCGATTTTGTTGGTTTTCCCACTGAGTGCGTGGGGTCAGAGTGAACTGAATCCTGCCATATACGTGATGCTTGATACATCAGGGAGTATGCTTGAAACGCCCCTTGGGGTACCAACATACGGTGATGGAAGTACTGAGCATCCGTCCGTTACAGGGCTTGAAAGCCGTCTTTACATGGCAAAAAACGCCATAACGACGGTTGTTAACGCCTACGGTGAAGTCCGCTGGGGCTTTGCACGGTTCAAGCAATCAAGTGGACTGAACTATTTCTGCATGTGTTCCGACGAAGATGACAATAATCCATCCTGTCCGGGAGGTAACGGTCTGTGGCATACGAGTGATGCATGCAACATGTGTGATCTCAGCGATCCTGAATACCCTGACTACGATCTTCCGGGAACTCACGACCGGGTGTGTATCAACTACGTCGGAGGCATCTATCCCGGCAACGGT
>JAHJMN010000035.1 GCA_018821305.1 Myxococcota bacterium | reverse complement strand
TGAAGGTAAGTGTTTTTGTGGCATAAAGACCGCTTTCGTAAGCGGTCAAGACCGCTTTCAATTCAGTACTTGCGATGCCCCTTCAGGCACAAGACCCTGATTATCCTGATTCTGATACTGTTTCTGACTTCCTGAATGTTCATGCTTTTATTAAAGTATGTTGTTTTTGTTAACAATATCAACTAATACGCCTTAACCGATCAGCATTGAAACTAGACCGCTTCATGAGTAAAAGGATCTAGAGTAGAACAGTGAATATTTTCTTCCAGCCTTTGTAATTATAATTTGATGTTAAATGGTTACGACCTGATCCTGCCCCTGTTTCCAGACTACCTGTCTAACTGTTAAAAAAATCGGGAAATAAGGCAAGCAGCAACAGGAAAATCAGGGTATTGGGTCTAAAGTCCATGTATCTGGAGTCAAAGAAAAAACTGGCGAAATTTATAAAAAACATGTAATTTTGAACACGAACTTAGCAAAACCGGGAATGGTTTGGAATCTGAGGGTGTGTGATGAAGTTGATATTGAAGATTTTTGGAATTCTGTTGGTGGTGATTTCACTGCTCATTTTGATTGGTGCGTTAGGTGATCTTTTCAGCGGAAGATATGAGCCCGGACTGATGATCGGCATAATTATTCTTACCCTTGGGATTGCCGCATTGGGATTTGTGCTTTTCAAAAAAGGAAACAAAAAGAACACTAAGGCCATAACAGATTTACAACAGGGGATATCCATGAATAAATCTCTGCGAAATGCAGCCAGACTCATGCAGGCAGAGCTGTTTAATGAGTCGATTACAGCGTATACAGTAATTATGGATGAAGACCCACTTTTTAGTGGCGTTTGCCACAGCCAGATTGGCGCAGCTTATTACTTTCTGGGTCGGTATCAGGATGCAATTTCGCATTATGAACTGGCCCTCGAAAACGGAGCTGATAAAGGAATGATGGCCGACAACATAAAAGAAGCACAGCAGGCCATGGGTAAATCGACGCAAGAAGTAAGCAAAGCCGGAAATCCCATCATTCGACATAAGGAAGTTGCTCCAAGTCAAGGGCAGGTAGCTTATGCCGATGAAGAGCGTCTTTTGGCCCATCTTGATGCTGAACTTGGTAAGTCTAAAATGGTCTGGCATGAGATAATTTCTGATCGTATTCATATTGATATTCATTGGTACCCGCCTTCTGCAAACCACCCCTTTCATATTCTTGTTACTTCGGGAATGAGTGCTCTTCCAATGACTGTGCCGAAGGATATGGAAGACAGTGAAATGTGGAAATACGCTGAACTGTGCATACTCCTGCCCCCGGACTGGAAACTGAGCGAGAAAGATTTCAAAGACGAGCAAAACTACTGGCCTGTTCGATTGCTTAAGACTCTAGCCCGTTTACCACATGACTACACAACATGGCTTGGTTGGGGGCACTCGGTTCCCAATGGAGATCCACCTGAACCCTATGCCAGGAGCACAATGTTAAGTGGAGCAGTTCTGATACCACCTTTTGCTCTCAGCAAAGACTCGAAATCTCTCAGTTTCTTCACAGTTACTGGAACCCCGCAAATTCACATCTTTCAGGTTCTGCCTGTTACCAATGCGGAAATGAAGTATAAGCTCGATAACGGTTTGGATGAATTACTTGAGAAGCTTGAGAGCAAAATACCAGACACTTATGGACCAATAAATCCCAAACGCAAAACTGTCTGCTGAGAGACGCTGATGGAATCGAATAAGCAAGTTTAGAAAAATAGAACAAAAAGGAGATTAAAATGAATAAAGAAAGTATTTGCTGTCCAGAATTTAATCCAGAACCCTGGAATGAGAAAGAAATTATTTGGGAAAACAAAAAGTTTCTTTCTGATCGCGTCCGCAGCTTTTTACATATTCCATTAAATTTTGGATCTGTCATGAAAAGAATGGTCGACAAAATAGAAGCATCAAATGTAAAATGCGAAGATATGATTGTCCTGTCAGATGAAGAATCCCTTTGGGGATCAAACGTATTTGTCAATGTTTCGGGTGATGTAGGTAATGGAAAAATGACAACAATTACAGGAACTTTTTACAGCAAAGTGTTTGAAGGCGCCTATAAGGATATGGGTAAATGGAAAAAAGAAATGGAACACTATGTTAAGTCCAGAAATAAGGAAATAACAAAGCAATATTTTTTCTATACAACATGCCCCAAATGTGCAAAAAAATATGGTAAAAATTACGTAGTTTTATTAGCAAAAACAAATTAGTTCGTGTCCTGAAATTCAATTTTTATCAAAATTGAGCATGTTTACGAAAACATACTATTCAGAACACTACAATAATTTCAAGGTCTTCATTCTTAATGTCCTGTGTACAAATTTGGTGTAAACTTGAAAATTTGGTATTACAGGACATTAAAGGACATTAACAAATTAATAATGTGAGATTTTATATATGGCAACGGTTCGGGAACATTACGAAAATGTATTATCAAGTGTTTATATCTGGATGAACGGCGGTTTTGAAAGTGCAATAGAAAAGAATATTGAGTTCTTTAATAGTAATAAGATATTGCCTGTTCGTTCCGGGAGGGCTGTTGATCTTGGTGCCGGTTGCGGATTTCAGTCAATTCCACTTGCTATGTCAGGTTTTTCGGTAACCGCAATTGATATCGATGCCCGCTTGCTGAACGAACTGGAAAGTCATTCTGAAAATTTACCGGTCAAAACTGTTCAGTGTGATCTTATGGACTTTGAAAAACATATTGACGGTAAACTTGAGTTGGCAGTATGTATGACCGACACCATATGCCACCTTGAATCAATAAATGACGTCATTACTCTTATGACAAGAGTTTCTGCTTCTCTGGAAGATAACGGCCTACTCATTCTGACCTTCAGGGATTATTCATCCGAACTTTCGGAGCTTGATCGGTTCATCCCCGTTAAAAGTGATGACTCTACGATTTTTACCTGTTTTCTTGAATATGAGTCTGAGACTGTAAAAGTCCACGATATCGTTTATAGAAAGATAAATGACAACTGGCAAATCTTTAAAAGTTACTACAGAAAACTCAGATTATCGAAAGAATGGATTTGTGCTCAACTTTCAAAAGCAGGCTTCAGGCAGATCAACTCAACAATCGATAAAGGTATGATAACAATTATAGCTGAAAAAGGTTCAGGCTCCGAAGCCTGATTCAATGAGGGAGGAACTGACACCGCTCACTTGGGTAGTTCGTGTTCTGAAATTCGCTTCGTAATGTCAGAATAAACGTCTGAGGAGGTTATCAAACGTGGGGTTTTTCATCAGGCGGGCTCGTTTGATGAAGTTGTCAATATTCCTGAAACTGATACGGCCTTCTGTGTGGGATTTCTCTTCATCATCTTTAGTTGCTACAAAAATGCGATTTCTTATGAATTTTGATGGAGAACCCTCTTCCTCAGGAATAAATGTTAAATCAAAGCCTTCTCCATCAACGTAAATTATAAATATATCACTGGAGACTGTAGTAAGTTGCGGGGTAACCGTATAGCCAGCAGCAGTGATGTCGGGTGCTTCGACCATCAAATTATTTCCGGACCGTGTGATGATTACTTCGCCAACATTGTATGGATCGTGGTAGGTTCCAACATGCATGTCGAGCTTTGTCGCGTCAAAAGTATATTCAGGGCCTTCAGAAACCTGTGGTAAATCAACAAGTGTCATGAGGGCAGTATCTATACTGTTATTGAAATCTACACCACTGCCGCTCGCACAGATTGAAATGGCAAAATTTTTCTCAGGCAGAATATAAAGCCAGTGGGAAAACGACATTGTGTTTCCGCCGTGCTGCCATACTTCCATTTCATACCAATCTCCCGCCATGGAGTAATAACCTGTTTCAACGAACAGTCCATAGCCGTATGACATTGAACCGGCACCGTATAGCGTGTCCACTTGAGGCGTTGTAATCATTTCACGGTATTCATTTGACAGGACCGCTGAATTGCCGTCAATAAGGAATTTCGCCCATGCCATCATTTGTGTCGGGGTTGTCCAGACAAGTCCCGCAGGTCTTCCCCAACCGGGATCCGGCATCATTTCCATGCTTACATCACCTTCGTTTCCAGTTTGAAGGTCATCTGTACCGAGCCCGTAAGAAAGCGCATAATCACCATCTGCTTCTACTTCAGATTTCCGGAGGAAAGTGCGGTTCATCCCGAGGGGCTGGAAAATATCTTCTACCATGATATCCGGCCACATGCGTGTGTCATAGGTCTGATCAATCAGTCCTGCAAATACAAAGTTGGGATTAGAGTAATTCCAGAAAATTCCAGGTGGATTCATAAGGTGAAAATTATTATCAAATGTACCGTATGTGTAGTCAGCAAGTTCCGAATCAGATGCTGAACCGCCCCAAGGGATCCAATCAACAAAGGCCCCCTGATGACTCATCAGATGATGTAAAGTGACCTGAGTTTCCCAGGTCGCATCCAGTGTGAATTCAAGATTCGGCAGAAGTTCTCCTATGGTGTCATCCAGAGACAGAGTTCCGTCTTCCACTTTCCGGAGAAGGGCAGCGGAGGTCATCTGTTTTGTTGTAGACCCAATCTGCATAAGTGTTTCGGGCGTGAGTGGCATGCTCCCTTGTGCATCCTTTGAACCGAAAGCAAATGCAAAGGTAACCTGTCCATTTTCCATTACTGCTACTGAAACACCATACGCAGTACTGTCTTCAAGGTCACTTTGAAGAGCGTCAACCAGATCATCAAAACGCGGATTCCAAATAGTATTGTTAGTATTATTAGTATTGTTAGTGTTGTTTGTATTAGTATTATTCGAGTTGTTGGTATTATTGGTGTTGTTAGTGTTGTTTGAGTTATTGTTCGAACTGTCGTCGTCGCAACCGTAAATCCCCAGACTAAGCGCAAATAGAATAATAAAAACCAATTGTTTCATAATAACCTCCATTTTTAAATGACAATACTGAACTGCAAAAGACCGAAATCCCGTTCATTAACTTTAATAGCACAAACAGTGCCCCAATCAACAGATTTGAGGTTATTACATTGTTTCAATGATGGAGTAAGTGACATTGCTCACTTGGGTAGTTCGTGTCCCTTGAACTCCACTTTGCGAAATTGCGTTCTTTGGGAAGGATTTGATAACTCTTGTGAAATGCCAATCCAGGAAAAAACAATCGAATCAAAGATATGAAGCAGTCATAAAATAGACACAGAAGCCCGAACATTAGCGTGAATCGGGTTCAAACAAAATTACAAGAATCCAGAAGGCGGCGTGAATCGGGCTCAAACAACTTGAAAGTGTCCATTGGGAGACTTCAATCGGACCCAAAAAAATCCGGAGGGTCCGATCGATGGCATGATTTTTGTTGCCGGGATTTTTTTCAGTGCTTTTGAGTTCTGAATCGGACCCGTACAACTTTTATATGACCATTCAATATCACCGATCGGGCTTAAAATTCTCCATGGACCCGATCCAAAATTCAGTTTGGACTAAAACAATCCGGAGAAAGTGGGATCGCAATTCGGATCGGGCCCAAAAATATTGCATGGGTCCGATCCGGATCATCGATCGGGCTCAAAATTTTTGCATGGGGGCGATCCGGATTATCGATCGGGCTCAAAAATACTGTATGAACCCGATCCGGATCATCGATCGGACCCAAACAGACTGCAAGGGTCCGATCCGGATCATCGATCAGGCCAAAAAAAATCCGGAGAGTCCGATCAATTTCGCATTCCGGAAAAAATCGACATTGAAAAACACCGTTACAAAACACCGTACATACTTATTCAAAATAGTGCGAAAGTGATCGGCGATGTTGATCACCCTCAAACAAAATTGCATGAACCCGAACGGAAATTGCGCCCACCTCAAACAAAATTGCATGAACCCGACCAGCAATGTCGCCCACCTCAAACAAACCTGAATGAACCCGAACGGCAATGTCGCCCACTTCAAACAAACCTGCATGAAGCCGAACTGCAATTTCGATCTATCCTCAAACACTCTCCCGCATTCCGCAGCGCGAAATTCAAAATAGCCACTGATGCTGCACTTTGATTTCCTGAGTCCCTGTTAGAAAAATCAGGTTTTCAGTGAAACAGGATCCTTTTATTTATGAAGCGGTCTATTGACCATAACGCAGACTTGCAAGGAATTATGGGGCGATGGGGAGATATGCCTCTGCATAACCGGTTCGATAGGCGGGATTACCATTTTCGTCCAGTTCCTCTCCAGAAAACCACATTTTTACTATCATTTCATCAAACAGAACATGAGGCGCAAGAACTCCTTTGTTAGTCCATTTCTCTCCATTAGGTATCAGAATTGGCTCCGGTGATACGTTCCAGGGTCCATACGGATTTGATGAAACTGCTAAACCAATGCTGTGACCAGTAGAATTATTTACGGCAGTAAAAAACAGGTAATAACGATTATCATCTCCTATTATTATAAAAGGTTCTGCAAGACCGTCTACAGCCCAGGGTACTGCGTCATTTTCAATTAGAGCAGTATTTTCATAAGTCCAGTTGATTAGATCCTCTGAATAAGCTGACATTATTGTTGTATATTTGCCAGGATTTACACCTGAACAGCCCCCCGCTTTGAGACACCATCCTGCGAAAACCATCATCCACCCTCCTTGTACTTTAACAATTGAGGGACTTGTCATACCGTGTTCGTTCATATAATCAGGATTGACGTCAACCACAGGTTGATCTGTAAGAGATTCAAAGTTCTCAAAATCATCGGAAACGGCAAGTCCTATTGGCGCAGAAGGAGAACCAAATATTCCTGCGTGTGCGTCTGAGTATCCGGTGTAGTAAAGATATATCTGCATTTCATGATAAAGAGCAAATGGTGTTTCGTGACCTTCATCCCAAATACCAGGGTATAAAACTCGACCGATGGTTGTTGAGTTGCCCGTATTTGCCATACTCCAGTTAATTCCATCAGGGCTACGAGCAAGACATGTTTCTGCTCCCGAAATATCAACAGCATAGCAGGTATAGTACATTAAATACTCATCTGCGTTCCTGATTATCGAAGGATCACCGGCAACTATTCCATATTGCCCTGTAAATACGGGTTCAGTGTTCATTTCCCATACTGCCCAATGGTCTGTTTCAACATCCTCTGCATCATGGGTACTATCGATGTCAGTAGCCGCATCGTTAGTATCATTATTGGTGGTCGATTGACAGGCTGAAATAATTAAAAACCAGAGCAAAAATAAGGAAATTGATATCTGGCGGTTAATTTTCAGTGAAGTGGGCATCATAATAAACCTTTCAAAAAAATACTAATCCTCAAGGACTTTCAGAAACTTTTCAATTAATTCTTCAATTGAAGCCCATCCATCAGTTGTAAGAATAAGACCAATCAATTCCGGTTTATGTCTGAGAACAAGACTGAGATATTTGCTTGTTTTAATAGTAAGTTTTTCATTAAACGGTTTCATGTCAATCAATATATAATTAGTTACTGTCCTCTACCGCATTCGCTTTGCGAATTGCTTACCTGAAATACTCGTAATCAAATTTTTTGCCAGATTAACCCTCAGGACAGTAACTTCGTATTATTCGCTTATTGTACAGCAATTCTCCAATGGTTCTGTACAGCAGTTCTCACATGGTTCTGTAGAGAAATTCCATGATTTACTACATTTATCCCAACCGTTTGCGTAATAAAAAGTCACTGGTTCAGGGACAATAGCTACAACAGTACCCTCATCAGTATGCTTACAAAATTGTATAAAACCATCGTCAGATGGTACTGAATTAACGATAAGACAAGTGTCAATAGCTGTTGAAGTTGCCGTACATTCAGTCATTGTATCATCCCATACAGCCAGATATGCTTTGACAGAATCGGCACATTTCCAGGTAACTCCATAGAAATCCGGAGATTTTACACATTGTTCTGTTGACCGTTGACAGTCACCATAGGAATATTCGCAAGTAGTCCATCCTTCAGGGTCTTGAATTATTACATTCTCAGCATGCATAAAAAGGATGCCGTCGGGAATTTCTTTACAGGTACAAAATGGATTACTTGTGTCATCGTGAATATTTGTGTTAATAATATCAGATACAAGAACACATTCGTCTGTTTCTGAACCAAAGCATTGTCCATTTTCAAATCGGAAAATATCAGGGGTTATACAACGGTATTGTATGTTATTGCTGTTGTTCTGAATATTATTATTGTTTTCAGAATTAGAGAAAACATAGTGATCCGAACATGAGAAAGTATTAAGACATATAAAAAATAGAAATTTAATTGAAAAGTTGTTCATGTTAGTGTTGCAACCTTTAAGGTAAAAAATTATAAGGCACTCAATAAATATAGTATCGGTAATATAGTTTTCAAGTCTTTTTGCATAGTTCCAATGAGAATATTGGAGTATTGAGTATTTTCATGATTTTCAGGCTTGATAAAAGTGGCATCTTCTAGACCGCTTAATGAGTAAAAGGATCGAAATCTAAAAAGTGAATAGTTGGTTCCAGTCTTTGTAATTTTCCTTTGAAATTAAATTGTTACGCCTGTTCCTGCCCCTGTTTACCTGACTTCCTGAGTACCTGTTAAAAAATTTCAGATAAACAGGAAAGTATATTGTATCCCCATCAGAAGACGGGGAATATGGACAGCATGTTATCAATGTAACAGACATTGATACGGGCAACAGTTGGGAAATATACAACGGTATAGAATTGCTTTCAGAGGATTGTCTGAATTATGATCTATACAGCGGCACAGGAAAAGCGAGTCTTCATGTCTGGAAGATGTCAGATGATGAAACACAGGCACTTTTGGCCTGCACAACTGAATACGGCATGGATATATACAGATATAACTTCACAACATCTGATATTACATACCTTTTCCGGGGTTCACTTGAATCATCACCCGTATTGCCTGATTATAATGGCTATTATTTCAGTGATCTAGGTGATAATCTTGTGTCGCAAGGATTAATGTATTCAGATACGGGATTAAACGAAATCAGGGCATGGAACTGGAAGACCGGTGAACTCCTGTGGACAAATGACTCAAATAATATAGCAGGTATCAATGTCAAAGTAGCGGAAGATGGGTGGGTCTATTATACATACATAGAGCATCTTGAAACGGGCAACTATCTGAATCTCGCAGCTTATAACGTGGTTACGGGAGAAGAAGGAGCTCCTCCGCCCCTTGTGATGGAAAACATATACGCCGCCATTCCAGCAGTGAAGGGTAGACCTGAACTGATATTTTTCTCCGGAGGTGAGGGTCCGATTACTTCATCAGAACCCAGAATACCCACAGGTAGAAAATACTACTATCTGTGGGATAGAAATACAGATGTTGTAAGGAGACTTACGTTGCTGCCAATATCGTATGGAAGTGGAGGCCTTGTCGGAGGACAGGTTCCGCCATTAACTGCATTCTACAGTCGTCAGGGAGGCTCCTATCC
>JAHJMN010000005.1 GCA_018821305.1 Myxococcota bacterium | reverse complement strand
TTTGCAAAGCAAAAAACGCGGGCCGGTTATCTTGCTCTCGCGCAGTGAAGCACACAAACAATTGAATATACATAGGCGTTCTTGCGAACGCAGAGCCTTCTTTTATATTCCGCTTCATGAGTAATACGATTGCGACTTAATGTAAAGAAAAGCTTCAAGAGAAAGACCCTGATTTCCTGTTCCTGCTACTGATTACCTGCGCCCTGATTTTTTAACAGGGACTCAGGAAGTCAGGCAGACAGGGGCAGGAGCAGGTCATATCCATTTAATATCAATGTTAAATTACAAAAATAAAATATTCACTTTTTAGATTTTGAGCCCATTACTCATGAAGCGGGCTACACCGCCTTCGAAGTAAACACCCCCGATTTCCTGTTCCTGCTACTGATTAGCTGCGCCCTGATTTTTTAACAGGGACTCATGACAGTTGTTAATCATTTGCCGGGTACTTTACTCGGTTGGGGATTGGATTGTGATTTTCTTTGCGGAAGTTCCTGAGGGGGGATTAGGATCGAGAAGATAATCTATAATAATGTTGGAAAGTACGTGGATTCCTACGGTGATGGATTCTTCATCGGGGTTGAAACCACCGGTTCCCCTGCGACCGGAAAAACGTTTTCCGCTGCAACCTAAAAGGAGCATTGTTGCAGGAAGTTCTTTGTTGTAAGCGGGAAAATCACCGGGATCCGAAAGTGGATCTCCCGGAAGAACACCGTTTTTACCCAGGGATCTTACGAGGGTTCCCAGGGTCCATTCCGTAAGTTTCGTGTTGCCAACGGTCATCTGGGGGCCTCTGGTGAAATTGACTTTAATTTTTGCACCGGAAGCTTTCTGCTTTCCTGTTACAAGATCATTGATTGCTTTTGTCATACGACGACGATCTGGCTCAATAAGCCAACGGAAAGTGCCGCCGATATTGACTTTAGAAGCCATTGTGTGGGACGCTTCACCACCGTTTATGCGTCCGATGTTCAGAATAACCTGATGATTGGGCCCAAACTTACGTGTCGGGAGAATCAGCAGATCCTGAATGAGGGATGCGGCAACACTGACGGGGTCTGTGCACTTCCATGGAACCGTTCCTGAGCACATATGCCCGGAAGAGCCGGAAATGAGAATGTTGAAACGACTGAGACCTCCGTGAACAGCTCCCGTGGGGATTCCCACTTTACCCACCCGGATTCCGGGATCTAACGTAAGATAGAGCAGGACATCAACGCCCATTTTTCTCAAAGCACCGGAAGAAATTACATCCTTTGCCCCCATGTGCTCTCCCGATTGTACTTTCGTAGAGGCCCCCTGAAAAACGAAAACGACATTGCCGTTAAGGTGTTTTTTCATATCGGTAATAACCCGTGCGGTTCCAAGGGCAATGGCCATTTCAATGTCACGACCGTAAGCGTGGGAAACCCCTGTCTGACGGTTTTCCCAATATCCTACAGCATTGGACGCATAAGTAAGTCCCGTTGTCTCCGGTACCGGGGCTCCATCCATTCCTACTAAAATTCCCACAGTGGCACCACCGGGTTTGCCGCGAACCATAGCTGTAAATGAAGTAAGTCCGGCACCTTCAAATTCGTTGATCCCCAGCGCCCCCAGTTGATCTTTCAAATATTTTGATGTTTTAATCTCACGCCAGGCCAGCTCGGGAATACCGTGCAGAGCACGACGATGACTGGAAAAAGTATCCTCATTCTTTTTGATGATATTCCACATCCGACGGGAATAGTTGGAAGGTCTGGGCTTCAGGTGACGGGGCAGATCATCGACATCTTTGCTCGGCAGCTCCATCGGGGGTGACCACGGTAAATTGTCCTGAGGGGTCGATTTTATAATCACAACCTGCTTCGATTGCTGTTTCCGGGGATCCGGTGGAGGATCACAGGAAAAAAGAAACATTGTCGTAAATAAAAAAAAGAAAACTCTGGCCATTCTGATGTGATTTCTACAATTTTTAAAATGTTTTTTCAAAGGATTTCCCTTCAGCAACAAAACAATGTACTGATTATTATCGAGGATTAATTTAAAATAACTTTTAAAAACAACATAGTAAAGCCTCCAATCTCTAAGGGTTCGTGTTCAGAAAGTTAATTTATCGCAATTGAGCATGTTTAGGAAAACATGCTATTCTGAACACTCCAATAATTTCAAATTCTTCATTCTTACTGTCCTGTGTTAATTTCCTCATGAATATAGAATAGGCTGTATTACAGGACATTAACTAAGAAAATCCAGATGTTAATAAAAAAAATAAATATGGTTTTGAAAACTGTCTCCTGTTGTAATAAAATTTCAGCTCAAAAAGAGGTTACTCATCATGGTCGCTCCACTCATATACAATATTTTTCCCCGACTTGCAGGGGCATTACCCCAGTGGATAAAATGGGCTGACTCTGCTAAAAACATGGGATTCAACTGGATTTATTTCAATCCCTTCTTTGAGACGGGTTTAAGCGGAAGTCTTTATGCCATAAAAGACTATTTCTCCGTAGATCCCGCCTTTGTAAGCAGTTTGAATATAAAGGGTATTGAGGAACTTCAGGAGACTATGCTTGAAATCCGCCAGAAGGGGCTCAAAGTCATGTTTGATCTGGTGGTGAATCACACAAGCATCGACTGCCCACTGGTAAAATCCCACCCTGAGTGGTTCAAACTGGATGAAGAAGGCACTCCGGTGCATCCTCAGGCCATTGACCCCGCTGACGCACGCAAAATCACCGTATGGGGTGACCTTTACGAAATTGATAACGAAGAAAGTTCCGATTTGGAAGGACTTTATAACTACTGGGAAGGCTTTGTGGACACCTGTGTTCACCTTGGGGCCAGTGGTTTCAGATGTGATGCGGCATATAAAGTGCCCGCTGCCCTGTGGAAGCGACTCATTGCAAGAGCTGAGAAAACCGCCGGGGAAAAAGTTCCGTTTTTTGCGGAAACTCTGGGCTGCACTCTGGAAGAAGTGGAAGCCCTGAAGGATGCAGGTTTCAGTTATCTCTATAACTCGGGTAAATACTGGAATTTCGACGCATCCTGGGCCATTGAACAGCATACTTCCTTTGGAGAAATAGCCCCCAGTGTTGGTTTCCCTGAAAGCCATGATACTCCGAGGCTCGCCAAAGATGTGGATTGCAATATAAAGATAGCTATGCAGCGCTATATTTTCGGAATGGCTTTTTCCGAAGGCTTTCAGATCACCATGGGGTTTGAATATGGCTGGACAAAAAAACCCGACGTGGTTTCCATGACTTCTGATGATCAGGAAGGTCACTGCTGGGATATGACGGATTTCATCAGACAAGCTAACGCTCTGAAGTTATCCGTTCCGGTAATGGGTGAAGAAGGGATTTTTGATAATATAACCCGCTTTGAAGCCCCAACGATTATACTGAAAAAAACATCGCGGTTTGGCCACGCCCCACTTTATATAATAATAAACAAAGACTGGAACAATAAGCAGTGGATTGAAATGCCTGTTAATCTGGAAATCTGCCGCCCATTCCAGGGGGATTTCGAATTCCGGTCTTCTGATCGGTGGATTGAGCTTGATCAGGCGGAGGTTGTATTCGGGAGATGATGATAAAATTAATGTATTTTATAACGCCATTAATGTTTCTGATTGTCGCATCCTGCGGAGAAAAGAATCAGAAAGCTGGCGGTAAAAAAGATCCAGCAAAAGTTGCAAAAAAGGATTTCTGTCCCCTTTTAGTCGCAAAACTTGGTCAGTGCACGAAAGAAAGCTCCGTCAAACAGCGGTTCAACTTTGCCCATCTTAAAAAATGGATCTACGAAGATTGCGAAAAAACACGTAAATCAGATCCTGACAAGTATGCAAAATTTTATGAATGCAGTGAGAAAGACTGCAACAATTTGAATTCCTGCCTGGAGCAGATACTGAATTCTGAAAAGCAGTAAAACCTGATGAGAACAGGCAATAAAAACTATAATCTTCCACAGATAAATCCCGGAGATATGATCGGTGAATACCGTGTCAGACGCCTCCTTGACTCAGGTGGTATGGGAACTGTGTATGCCGGAGTCCATCCCGTAATAGGCAAAAAAGTCGCCATCAAGGTACTGCATCCCCATGTAGCTCAGAACCCGGAAAACGTTCAGCGTTTCAAGCAGGAAGCCAGCGTTGTGAACGCAATCGGTGATCCGGGCATCGTTGATATTTTTTCCTTCGGAGAGCATAACGATCGTTACTTTTTCGTCATGGAGTATCTCAAGGGGGAGAGACTTCTTGAATTTCTGCGGCGACACGGTCATATAAGCGGTTTTGCTGCAGCACAACTGCTTCGAATGCTGGCTCTTTCCATGGCAGCGGCCCACGATAAAAATGTAATCCATCGTGACCTGAAAGCTGAAAATATCTTTTTAGTCCCTTCAAACGACGGATACTGGCCACCAAGAACCAAGATTCTGGATTTTGGTCTGGCGAAACTGAATTTACCGCTTCCCGGGCAGGAACTTCCCAAAACCCGCCAGGGAGTTACCCTTGGAACGCCCTATTACATGTCCCCGGAGCAGTGCCGCGGCCTTTCCCTTGATACCCGGTCAGACATTTATTCCCTTGGTATTCTGGCCTATGAAATGGTTACGGGGAAACTTCCATACATGCACAAGGATGCCATTGAGGTCATGCATATGCACCTCAAAAACAAGATCACTCTTGAACCCGGGGAAGATCTGCCGCGCCTCATGGTCGAACTCATTTTGGGATGTGTTGAGAAAAACCCCGAAGATAGACCTCAGGATATGCGGGAAGTAATATCGTCTCTCGAAACCATATTCCCGACCCTATCGCCCCAGGCTGTGCAACCGCAGATCAATTCCGGAGATGAAGACGTCAGTGGTCTTTATAACATCAATGACATAAACATCCGTGCCGAAGAAAGTCAACGACGGGGAAGCGAAACCGCCGCCGTGGAAGTGCTGCCTCCGGAACATGAACGACCACGAACCACTGTCAGAGATTTCAGCAGCGGCAAGTTTACCGCAGCAATATTTTCCGCCGGTGTTCTCATCGGTGCAATCATTGGCGTTTTTATTGGTAAAATGCTTTGAAGGAGTCATTAATGACCAGATTGATTCTACGCAGTATGGATCTTGACGCTTTTCTTACAGACAAAGATACTCAGTACATTGCAAGAATGGATGAACTCTATCGTGAAGCCCTTGAAACCAGCTCACTATGGGAAAAGGCTCAGGGAGATCAGAAGGATATCCACAAGGAAAAACTGATATCACAGTTTGCAGGCATCGGGGAAGAAATGAGGACCATGCTTTCCGGAGAAAAGCAGATCCACGTCTATTCCTTTGAAACACCGCAGTTTATTCATGGTGAAGTAAGCCGCCTCGTGGCAAAACTTCGCAATCGTTCGACTCAGGATCCGGAGTTCGTTTACTACATTCAGCGGGCTTACGAGCTCCTTTTCAATCTTGCTTTTGGTGGTGAATCCCATTCAAAACATCACATGATAGTGCGGACCCCCGTTGACTTTCCCCAGTCGAATTACGCAGTACACAAAATTCCGGAAATTGACTCTCAGACTTCCGATGCCGTTATGTGTGTAATGCTCCGAGCTGCCCTGCTCCCCTCAATGATCGTATCCAAGGAAATCCAGGAATACAGTCAAACCGGCCACGTTACTCCCTTTGCTCTTTTCCGCATCAGCCGTGATGAGACAAAAGAAGAGCGGGATATGGCCTATGTTCTCGATTTAAAGAAGAGTTACTTCGATCTTGACACCCTGAACGGTAAGGACTGGTTCTTTGCGGATCCCATGAACGCCACGGGGGGTTCCCTTGTTACTGTTGTTCGTTTCCTTTTAGATCAGGGCATCAAACCCAGAAGTATCAAATTCTTTAATGTTTTAAGCGTTATGAAGGGTTCTCTGCGTATTGTCCGGGCCATTGAGAATGCTGAAATCTATACCCTGTGGATGGATCCTGCCCTTAACAGCAAAGCCTACATTCTCCCCGGTGTGGGTGATGCCGGTGACCGTATTAACGGCAAGGACAGCCATGAATATCCAAGGAACATCATCCAACTTATCGCCGATTACGGCAATCGGATCACAAGTCTTTACCGCAGTCAGGTCCGGGCCATTGAGAAAACCGTTCTCGGAATCTGAAACTCCCCCCAGGAGAAAAATATGTCAAATTTAGTACGTTGCTCCCTTTCCATTGAAAAATCCCTTTTTGATCAACTGGAGCGTCTTGTAACCGAAGCTGGATACGAAAACCGCAGTGAATTCGTACGCGATCTCATTCGAAATCACCTTGTGAGAGAAGAATGGGAAGCTAATGAAGAGGCTCTGGCGACAATAACCATGGTTTATGATCATGAAACTCGAAATCTGGAGCGCAACCTCACGCACATGCAGCATGATCATCACGATCTCTTTTTGGCCACGACTCATGTCCATCTGGACGCACATCTTTGTGCCGAAATGATCATGCTCAAAGGTAACGCCAATGAAATTAGACATATAGCAAGTGCTCTTGGCAAACAAAAAGGCGTTCTACACACGAGCCTCTCCATTAGTTCAACAGGAAAGAAACTAAAATAGATCAGGCATTAAAAGAGTTCATTTGTCTTGCTCTGCCGGTGGTTTTGATATAAAAGGATACGGTTCAGGAGACATGAAATGGAAACTTCTAAATTTGCCATCCTGAGCGTCTTTAACAAGACAAAAATCATTGAACTTGCACAATTTCTCAAAAGCAAAGGATACACGATTCTATCCACGGGGGGTACTTTCCGCGCCTTAACCGATGCGGGTATTGATGTCGTGGAAGTCAGTGCTCATACGGGTTTTCCCGAGATACTTGATGGAAGAGTAAAAACTCTTCACCCAAGAATTCATGGAGGAATCCTCGCCCGTGATATTCCTGAACATGTTGAAACTTTAAAAGCCCATGGAATACCAATGATTGACGTTGTTGCCGTTAATCTGTATCCTTTTGAAGAAACGCTGGCTAAACCCGGAATGTCCCAAAACGATATAATCGAAATGATCGACATCGGCGGTCCCACTATGCTTAGAGCTTCGGCGAAAAATTTTGAACGTATTTCCGTTCTGTGCGACAGTGGCGACTATGAAGAATTCATGTCACGAACCCAATCCGGTACGTGTGACCTTGAATTCCGCAGGAAACTGGCGGCAAAAGTTTTCGCCAGAACATCCGAGTATGATTCAGCTATCACGAATTGGCTGAAAATTCTCTAGGATGTCTTTAGTTCGTGTCCTGAAATTCAATTTTTATCAAAATTGAGCATGTTTACGAAAACATGCTATTCAGAACACTGCAATAATTTCAAGGTCTTCATTCTTAATGCCCTGTGTCGAATTTTGGTGAAAACTTGAAAAGATCGTATTACAGGACATTAACTATTTAAATGCAGATACGCAAGGAAGAGAGTTAAAAATGAAAGTACTTGTCATTGGAAACGGTGGTCGCGAACACGCTCTCGCCTGGAAGATCTCCTTATCTGAAAAAGTTACGGAAGTATATGTTCAGGCACCTCTTTTTCATGCGGAAGAATCACTGCGCGAAGTTCACTTCAATGCGGATGATCATAAGCAGATTCTTGATATCTGCAGGCAGCACAAAATAGATCTCGTTGTAGTGGGCCCCGAGCGTCAACTTGTTGAAGGTATAGCTGATATGCTGCGGGAAAATGGTTTTCCCACATTCGGACCCGGGCGCCGTGGGGCTGTTTTTGAAGGCAGTAAATCATTCACCAAGGAATTCCTCACTAGAAACAACATCCCCACTGCATTCGGGGTGAGTTGCACTTCCATGAAGGAAGCCCTCACTTCGTATCCTCAGTTTGAAAACCTTCCCGTAGTCAAAATTGATAGTCTTGCGGGAGGAAAAGGTGTTTTTCTTCCTGATTCCGTTACGGAAATGGAGCGCACACTCCGTTCAATTTACAGCGATGATCCCCATGCTCTGTTAGTTTTAGAGGAACGCCTTGCCGGGTGGGAAGTCAGCATTTTTGCCCTGAGTGACGGTAAGAAATTCATGATCATGCCGGAATCTCAGGATTACAAGCGTATTTTCGATAACGATAAGGGACCAAACACTGGCGGAATGGGTGCCGTGACACCGGTTTCCCGCCTTTCAACTCAATCCCGCACGGAAATTGAAGAAATCATGCATCGCGTGAGAACTGCCATGACAAATGAGGGCATTGATTACCGGGGTCTGCTTTACGCCGGATTCATGGTAACACCAAAAGGTCCAAAGATTCTGGAATTCAATTGTCGCTTCGGAGATCCCGAAACACAGGCTCTTCTTTTCAACACAGAGTCAGATATTTTTCCGCTGCTCATGGCCTGCGCGGAAGGCAACCTTGACGAACTCGAACTGAAACAATATGAAGGACACTGCGTTACGGTGGTTTTAGCCAGTAGCGGGTATCCTCAGGGTCGCTCTGAACCTGTAATCGTCAACGGACTCAATAAAATTACTGACGAACAGGTCAAAGTTTTTCATGCTGGAACTCAGTTCATAAATGGGCATTTTTACGCCACAGGTGGTCGCATTCTGAACGTTACCGCCCGGGGATCTTCTCTGGAAGAAGCACGCCAACTTGCATACAATGCTGCGTCTCTCATTAAGTTTAAAGGTATGAAATTCCGAACAGATATCGGACTTAATTCGACAAATCAATAACCGGAGGATTTTCGGTTAGAAACCATAACAATAGGAGGAAAAATGAGCCAGGTAATGATACTGATGGGCAGTGACAGCGACATCGATTATATGAAAGCCGCCGTTGAGGAACTGAAAAGTGCCGGGGTGTCCTTTGATATTCATGTTGCAAGCGCTCATCGCACACCTCATCGCGTAATGAAACTTGTCACCGAGGCGGAAAACGGCGACTGCAAAGTAATAATTGCCGGCGCCGGCGGAGCAGCACACCTTGCGGGAGTTATTGCTTCCCATACGATTTTGCCCGTTATCGGGGTGCCACTTCCTACCCTCGGTCTCGGGGGAGCGGATGCACTTTTAGCAACGGTGCAGATGCCCCGGGGGGTTCCCGTGGCTACCGTCGGAATGGGTAACAGTGCAAATGCCGCACTGCTTGCTATTTCAATAATCGGAACCGCCGATGAAAGATTGCGGAACTGGCTTCGGGATTACCGCAAAGCATTTGAAAAGAAGATTCTGGAAAAAGACGCGAAAATAAAGCAGCAGTTTCAGTAAACCGTAACCGGATCATCGTCTGAACCTGCGCCTGTTCCTGCGCCTGCGTCTGAACCTGCGCCTGCGCCTGCGCCTGAACCCTGCGCCTGTTCCTGCGCCTGCGTCTGAACCTGCGCCTGTTCCTGCGCCTGTTCCTGCGTCTGAACCTGCGCCTGAACCTGCGCCTGAAACATTCTAAACCGGAGTGTGTTGTCTTGTGCGAAATAATTGATGTTAAAACTGGAATCCGCAAAGCCGCCGCCATCATAAAAAAGGGCGGCGTAGTGGCTTTTCCCACGGAAACCTGGTACGGCTTAGCAGCGGATGTTTCACTTCCCGGAGCCATTGAAAAAATCTTTAGAATAAAAGGTCGACGTGAGACAAATCCCCTGCCCCTCATCGCCGATTCTTTCAATTCATTTTATAAAGTCGCAGCGGATGTTCCGGAAGTATACACGGAAATCGCCCGCCGTGGTTGGCCGGGAGCTTTTACTGTGCTTTTACCCGCCCTTGACCTACCCGATGGAGTCAGTGCCAGCGGAAAAGTTGCCATCCGAGTCACTTCCGACACCTGTGCCGCAACTCTGGCCCGGCTGTGCGGCGGTGTAATCACATCCACCAGTGCAAATATTTCCGGGGAACCTCCCGCCGGGGATGCACAAACCGCTGCTCTCGAAGGTGTTGATCTTGTTCTAGACGGTGGCAAGTCCCCCGGGGGCGCTCCGTCCACCATTGCCACATACACGGATGAAGGTTGGAGAATCCTGCGCCCGGGTCCCGTAAATCCGGAATCTATCGTGCCCGAAACTGTGCCACAGGTGGGTTATGAGTGGTATAAAATTCCCGGTATTGAACAGGGCGTCTACCAACCCCTGGATGGATTCCGTTTTACCGTCGATGCAGTGATTTTAGCCAATTATGTCGCTTCCATGCTTTCAGGCAAAGAGTTGACATGCTGTGATGCGGGAGCCGATACTGGCGTTTTATCAATGATTTTAGCAGCGAAAACTCCCCTCAAGCACATTTTTTCCGTAGATATCAATCCCGATTCTGTCTCGGCCCTTAAAGCAGGAATTAATCGCAACGGTCTTTCACACCGCATTTGTGCAATCAAGGGCGATTTAAACTCCGGTCGGGATTTTCTACCGGGGGAAAGCTGTGACTTTGTTATCTCCAATCCGCCATTTTACAGCGCTTCAAAACGGCCTTCCGTTTCTGAAAAACGCCGCCTTGCCATGTCTGAAGGCAGTGGAAGTCCCGTTATGTTCATGGAAGCTGCCTCTCGCCTGTTGAAACACAAAGGGCGCCTTTTTATGATAACTCCACCAGAATCCCTTCCGGGGCTATGTGCATCTTCTTCGGAGTTTAAGCTGTCACTGGCGCAGATTAAGCCCATTGCAAGCCGCTCAAACGATAATGCCGTTAGAATAATCACCACCTGGGTAAAGGGAAAATGCCCATCTGTGGATATTTGCCCCCCCCTGATTATCTACAACGGTGAAAATTACACCGACTATATGAAAAGCATCACCTGATTCCTTGAGTTAAACTTTAACGCTCACTTCGTTTCGCTCAAATTTACTTTTAGTTTGCCGCTTCCTGAGTAATACGATTGTGAGTTATTCTAAAGAAATGCTAAAGAAAAGAGCCCCCTGATTGTCCTGTTACTGCTACTGATTTCCTGTTTACCTGAATTTTTTTTAACAGGGACTCAGGTAGTCAGGCAAACAGGTTCAGGAACAGCGGTTAACCATTCAATATAAATGGAAAATTACAAATATTGGAACCAACTATTCACTTTTTAGATTTCGATCCTTTTACTCATGAAGCAGTCTCAGTATTACAGGACACGAACTATGTAAAAGCGGAGGAGACGCTCTGCAGCTTTTTTGATTCCGATGCGTGGAGTAACGCAAATTTCAAAATCTTCTGTCGCGCCGGATGCAATGTAAATCGGGCTATTTTCGTCCGTCATATCGATTTTATTAAGTGAACGATCAATATTGAGGGCCTGACAAAGTTTTGCGGGACCAGAGCAGATGTCAAAAGGACGTGATGTTTTACGGTTTGCAGCCATAAAATCAATTCCTGCAAGTGGTTCCATGGCCCGTATAAGTACCGCCCCGGGAGTTTGCTCAGGCTCTGCGATGACATTGAGACAGTTATGCATTCCGTAGATGAGATACACATATGAAATTCCGCCGGGACCCCAGAAATGGGCAGAGCGTTCCGTTGGCCCCCGGGCTGCATGTGAAGCAGGGTCGTCTTCGCCGAAATAGGCTTCCGTTTCGGTAATCATCCCCGCCATTAAAACACCGTCAAATTGTCTTACGAGGATTTTACCGCACAACTGCCGGGCAACAATATCAGTAGGACGTTCAAAAAAACTGCGTTCAAGGGGAGTGTAGACAGATGGTGTCTTCATAAAGTGATTTTTAACAATTATCTGATTTGTAAGCTATTAAAAACATGATAAATTATCGTCTGATAGTTTTAGAATAATTTCCTGTATGCCGTGGAGGTTTTCATGCACAGAATATTTCTTTTTTTATTTGTGTCTCTCATTGCTTTCAACAGCGCATGCGACGACGATCAAACTACTGATTCCTGCGGTGACAACCTTCTCGACCCCGGTGAAGAATGCGATACTTTAAAGTTTGGCGGCGCAACATGCGAAAATCTTGGCCTTTCCAGTGGAAATCTGGCTTGCTCATCCGATTGTAAAATAATTACTGATGGTTGCAACGGTGAATGTGGGAATGGGATCCTTGAAGAGGGCGAAACATGTGATGGTACTGATTTGCCCGTGACGGCCTGTGCAGACCTTGATGACTATAATTACACCGGTGGGACATTATCATGCAAGTCAGACTGCACTTGGGATTTTACTCAGTGTAATTCCGCTGAATGTGGTAACAACATCATTGATACCACTGAAGAATGCGACGGAGATGATCTTCAGGGTGTGACATGTGAGACCCTCGGATACAGTGGCGGAACAGTTTCCTGTCACCCAACAAATTGCCTCATTGACTCTTCTGACTGCCACTACACTTTCCGCGCTATCTATGCAGGGTATAAACACACTTGCGCCATTGATTATAGAAATCGAGTTTGGTGCTGGGGGAAAAATACAGCGGGATTTTTGCTCACCAATACGGGAGGATTTTTAGGTGATGGAACCGAAATTGACAGACCATATCCTGTAGAAGCTCAATTTCCTGCGGGTGTTGAAATCGTAAAAGTAAGCCCGGGAATCGGTCATACCTGCGCATTAGACACTGTAGGTAAAGTCTGGTGCTGGGGTAATAATGCCCAGGGTCAACTGGGCACTGGAGATAACATAATGTCTGCAGTTCCCGTTGAAATAGTTGAAGTGCAGGATGCCGGAAATACCGTTGTGTTCACGGATGTCGATTCCGGGGCAAATCACAGTTGCGCATTAGCACAGAATAACGACGTATGGTGCTGGGGTTCAAATGGTCAGAAACAACTCGGAGTCCTCGTTATGGAGGCTTCATCTAATATTCCCGTAAAAGCCGCTGGAACCGCAGAAGTTTTAGAAGCTGGTGGTTATTTCAACTGCTATATTAATGAATTCAATGAGACATGGTGCTGGGGTAATAATATTTCCGCAGAACTTGGCATCGGAGTTGTCTGGGGAGAATATGAAGTCCCTCAATTAAATGATGCAACGGCCCTTGAAGTCATTTCTTGCGGCGGTGGCCACAGTTGCGGCAAGGACGTTGATAATACATGGGTTTGCTGGGGTTTCAATAATAAAGGTCAAATTGGTAGTGGTTCGACAGCGAACAAAATATCATCACCGGAAGCTGTTCAAATTCCACAGGGAGTGACTTTTACCATGGTAATCCCTGGAGCTCAGGATCATACCTGCGCCATTGATACATTGGGTCGTATTTTCTGCTGGGGTTTCAACGAATTTGGAAAACTCGGTGATGGAACCATCGTTGATTCAGGACTTCCGAAACTTGTACTAACTTCAGGGCAAACCGCATTTACTGCCGTTGCAGCTTCTGCTTTTTCAACCTGCGCCATTGACACTGATGGAAATGCATGGTGCTGGGGGGGAAACGACAGCGGTCAACTCGGCGACAATACCACAACGGATTCGTTCATACCGGTACCGGTAATAATGCCAAGATAAATTTTGTCCTGAATTTAAATTTCCTCAAAGCGCAAACTAACGCTTCCTTACGACCTGAATCTGCCCCTGTTTCCTGACTGCCTACCTGACTGAATTTTTATTGCAATACTCTGGCTCAACTAACGTGGGCATCGCTTCAAACAACCAGGGCCAATACCTTCAAAAGAATTGCTGGATTTACATGGTTGAATATCCCATTTTTTCTGTTATGTTGTTACAAATGCAAACCCGCTCAGGAGGTGACCGGTGAAATTTTTATATGTACTTGCAATTTTAGCTGTTTTTTCATCCTGCGATGATTCTTCCGAAATAAACACCTGCGGCGATGGTGTCACCGATCCTTCGGAAGAGTGCGATCTTACTACTCAGGAAACCTGCCAGAGTCTTGGATATGTTACAGGAAATGTCACATGCGGGACTGACTGTAAACTGATTGTTAACTGTCAGGGACGATGTGGAAATGGCGACCTTGACGATGGTGAAGAGTGTGATGGCACCATAATGCCCGAAACACTTTGTTCAGACCTCGATGATGAATATGTATCCGGAAACCTTTCCTGCAATTCCGAATGTAAGTTTGACACTGGCGAGTGCCTCACTGCTGGTTGCGGAAACGGCGTTGTTGATGGGATTGAAGCATGTGATGGAACCAACCTCGACGGAAAGGACTGCAGCGATTACGGTTTCAGTGCTGGAACCCTTTCCTGTTCAAACTGCCAGGCGGTTACCGATGAATGTTACCATGTTTTCGAGACATTGAAGGCAGGGGCAGGACATATGTGCGCCCTTGATTTCAACGGACATGCCTGGTGCTGGGGTAATAACGAATACGGACAGATTGGGGACGGAACAATTACCACGGACAGAACAGTTCCGACAGCCGTAGCCATGCCCGAAGATGTGACATTTGTTCAAATCGCTCCGGGTGGAGCTCACACATGCGCTCTTGATAATAATCAGAAGATCTGGTGCTGGGGCGCAAACAATATGGGTCAGGTCGGTAATGGAGAGGGCGGTTCAGGAGAAGTCTCCCTTGAACCCACATTAATCGCACCACTTGATGACGCTGATTTTCTGAGTGTCAGTTCCGGAGCATTTCATTCCTGCGGCGTCATGACCACAGGTGGCGTTCTCTGCTGGGGTGGTAATGGTCAAAAGCAGATTTCGAATTTCTCTGGTGGTTTCGCTGTAACTCCCTATCAAATTCCAGGGATTTCCACGTCTGTTATTGTTGAAGCTGGAGGCTATTTCAACATCTCCACAAACCCATCAGGGAGCATGATTGGATGGGGTCAAAATACCCGCGGTCAACTTGGATTAGAAACACCAACAACCGTTATCACGCCAAATCCAATAATGTTGGGTAATGTGGATATCATTTCATGCGGCGGTTTTCACACTTGTATTATTGATACAAATTCTTTAGCGGCCTGCTGGGGGGATAACTCATTTGGGCAACTTGGTAGCGGCCTAACTACTCCTGTTTTCAGTTATATGCCAGTGGAGTTGGATTTGCCTTCAGGAGTTACAATTACTACCATTGAAGCTGGAGGTGAATCTCACACTTGTGCACTGACTGACGATTTCCGGATTATGTGCTGGGGGGATAATGAATATGGGCAACTTGGAGACGGATACACAGATGACCGATTGTCTCCAACCTTTATAAATCAAGAAATGGGCCTGCAGTTTATTTCCGTTGCACCCGCAAGTCGGTCTACTTGTACTCTTGATTCATCAGGGCATGCCTGGTGCTGGGGAGATAATGAATTCGGGCAACTCGGAATAAACTCAGTATCTCCATCTCTCGTTCCCGTTCAGGTTATTATGCCCCGCTGAAATTAAGACCGCTGTTTTTTTCGCTGAAGTATTTTTCAATCTGGAAAACCGGCTCGTGTGCTGCTAAACTCTAATAGTTTTTTCGGACTTTTTTATCCACGGCAATTCCTATTGGAGGCTTGATTTTGAAAAAATTAATTATTTTTATATTATTTGCATTTGTATTCGCCGGTTGTGATGATTCCACAAAAATTGATTCCTGCGGTGACGGCATTGTGGATCCCGATGAAGAATGCGATTTGGATAATATGGGTGGGGTGTCATGTTCAAGTATGGGTTATTACGACGGAAATATAACCTGTGGTGATGACTGCAAACTTGTCTATAACTGCTCCGAGCGTTGCGGTGACGGACAAATAAACGGTAATGAAACCTGTGACGGAACCAATATAACCATCAGCGATTGTACCGAAATTACGGGCAGTGATTATGTAAGCGGTACTGTAACATGCGCTTCAAACTGTCAGTATGATATCAGTCAGTGCGTTTCCGAAGGCTGCGGAAACGGCGTTATCGATGATAATGAAGACTGTGAAGAATCAGATCTCAACGGCGGAACCTGTGCAGATTTCGGTTTTGGAGGAGGAATTCTCACCTGCAATCGAAGCTGCCAGTTTGACACATCCGGGTGCATCCATACTTTCAATCAAATAACAGCAGGTTCCTGGCATTACTGCGGCCTTGACACCAACGGAAATGCCTGGTGCTGGGGTTCAAACATCGAAAGACAGATCGGCGATGGGAATCCCGACGAGCATAGAACGGAGCCATCACCGGTTTTCATGCCCCAGGGCATTTCCTTCCGTCAGATTTCCGCCGGGGAATTTCACACCTGCGCCGTTGATACCGATGACCGGATCTGGTGCTGGGGTTTAAATTCATCAGGTCAACTTGGTACCGGTGATACAAATTCAAGCTCTGTTCCTGTTCCACTGTTTGACGTTTATGATGGAATAAATCCTGTAACCTTCACCCAGGTTTCCGCCGGGGCGTACCATACTTGCGCTATTTCATCAGATCAGAATTTATGGTGCTGGGGAGATAATACCCAAAAGCAGGTTCAAAACAGCTCCAGCAGTCAATCTGTTTTACCCACGAAATATTTTGCTCCTGGCATTTTATTTGTCGAAGCCGGTGGCTTTTTCAACTTTGCTGCATCATCAATGACAGTAGCCTGGGGCTCAAACTCAAATGGTGAACTGGGAATAGGTAGTACTGGAGCTCCCCAGGGTTCTTTTATTACACATCCTGCTGTTTTCTTTCAGCAACTGTCCTGCGGTTCCTATCACTCATGCGGTCTCCGGACATCGGGGGAAGCTCAGTGCTGGGGAAAAAACGATTCCGGACAGATAGGAAACGGCACTGAAAGCTACTATGTTTTTGTTATGACTGATATTACGCTTCCTCTGAATGTCACCTTCACAAGTGTCCAGGCGGGAGCCTATAACCATTCATGCGGAGTTACGGACACAGGAAAAGTCTACTGCTGGGGCGATAACGGGTGGGGACATCTTGGTAACGGAGGCAATATATCGAGTTCAGGCCCCGTCTCCATCGAGCATCCTGAAGATATTTCGTTTATGGAAGTCGCCACAGGCTACAGTTCAACTTGCGCCCTCGATTCAAACCGCGAAGTGTGGTGCTGGGGCGAAAACTCCGATGGTGAACTCGGTGACGGCACTCAGACCTCCTCACCCATCCCCGTAAAAGTCCTCATGCCTCAACCGCTTCCTTTCTAGACCGCTTCCTAAGTAATACGATTGTGAGTTATTTTAAAGAAATGCTTCAGGAAAGAGCCCCTGATTTCCTGTTCCTGCTACTGATTTCCTGTTTATCTGAAATTTTTTAACAGGGACTCAGGTAGTCAGGCAAACAGG
>JAHJMN010000034.1 GCA_018821305.1 Myxococcota bacterium | reverse complement strand
TAAACATTCAACATCAAAGCATAATTACAAAGACTGGAAGCAAATATTCACTTTTCCCGTTTCGTTCCTTTTACTCATGACGCGGTCTAGATATTGAATTAACGCATAGTTACAAAATCATTCATGAGCCCATTTCAATGGGCGACAGCTTTCCAGCCCGGCTCGGAAGAGCCGGGTATAATGCGCGCTCCCCTACTTTCCCCCTTTCCTGCGCCGCCATCGGCGGCGCAGGAAAGGGGGAAAGTATAGATATATCACGATTCCCGGGGCTTACACCCCGGGCTGAAAAGCTTGCGTCCTTCGGACTCATGAAACGGCCTGGAAGTTTTTCCATGACCGTCTGCTTTCTACACGTATTCGGGACTTTCCTGGAGACTGTCGGCTGCTTTCTACACGTATTCGGGACTTTCCTGGAGAATGTCGGCAGGTACCTACACGTATTCGGGACTTTCCTGGAGAATGTCGGCTGGTACCTACACGTACTCGGGATTTTCCTGGAGACTATCGTCTGGTACCTACGCGTACTCGTCTCTTTTTTACGCGTACTCGTCTCTTTTTTACGCGTACTCGTGTCTTTTTTACGCGTATTCGCATCTTTTTTACGCGTATTCGCACCTTTTTTAAGTACGGTCACAAAAATTTTACCGAAACACATGTATTTTCAGGTTATGGTTACCGGCATTTAACTTATGGTTATGCGCGTTTTACTTTTGGTCATACTGATTTTACCGAAACCCCTGTGTTTTCAGATTCTGGTCATCTGAGTTTTACCTCAGACGATGCGCGTTTTACTTCTGGTCATACTGATTTTACCGAAACCCCTGTGTTTTCACATTCCACTTATCCGTTTTTTTGGTCCAGTCACAAACATTTTACCATGAACCCATCATAAGAACTTTTTAGTAAAAACATGGTTTATTGTTGGAATATTATCCCGGTACTTTATATTAAAAAGACTTGGAGGATATAATGATTGCTGCTGATAAATATATCGGTTGTTTTGCAGGTCTTGCGGTGGGTGATGCTTTCGGAGCCCCATATGAAGGTGGGTTTATCGAAAAACTCGTCTGGAAAATAATTGGCAGAACGGAAAATGGTCGCATGCGTTATACAGACGATACTCAGATGTCCCTTGATATCGCTACTTCATTTCTTAAACATGGAGAAATAAACCAGGATCATCTGGCGGATACTTTTGCTGCTTCCTACAAATGGTCTCGTGGCTATGGACCAGCAGCAGGGAAAATATTAAAGAAAATTAGAGCTGGATCTCACTGGTCAGAAGTTAATCGGCAGAAATATCGTGATGGATCCCTTGGAAATGGAGCAGCCATGAGGTCTCCGATTCTTGCACTTTGCTACTTGGAGAACAATGATCTCCTGACAGACGCTGTTTTTAAAGCTTCAGAAATCACCCACGCACATCCTCTTGCAATCGAAGGCGCACAACTTATTGCATTTGTTACAGTTTCCGTTTTGAAAGACATTTCGAGGAGCGAAATAATTACCGGATTACTGAACAAAAATCTATCAAAGATTTATTATGGAAAGCTAAAACGCTGTTTTGAATTGCTTGAAACGGCACCGGTTAAAACACGGGAACTTGGGATTGGCATAACCGCAACGGAATCCTGCATCACTGCCATTTACTTCGGACTTGGATACCAGAACGAATCTTTCGAAAAAATGCTTCGTGATATTGCAGACATTGGAGGTGATACAGATACAATTGGAGCTATGGCTGGGGCCATCTGGGGCAGTGCAAACGGATTCAAAGCTTTTGAGTCACTTTCCAGATCCATTGAAGATATAGAAAAAATAATTAAAACAGCCCTTGCCCTGCATGAGCATGCCTATTCGGCACTGTGAATTCCTGATTTCCAGTGTCTCTTTTTTTTTAAAAGTGCTTTTGTGCCTCACTGCACGAGAGCTCTGTGTTGAATATACAGGAGAGATTTATGAGTATAAATAATTCTATCGATGAATTTATTAAGGTTAAAGTACTTCCGGAATGTCTTGATATTGTTGATAGTTTCCGAAAGATAATAAAAACAAAGTTTCCCGATATTCAGGAAGAGATGCGTGGTGGCACTGAGAAATACTATGGCATACCAGTCTATCGAAAAAGAAAAATTATTATATCACTAAGCCCAACAAAGAAGGGAATTACCTTTTCTTTTACTGAAGGTAAGAAATTTGATGATATTTATAAAAAGCTCGAAGGAGAAGGAAATAAGTCGCTGAATCTCCGTGTATCCAGTATCGATGATTTTCATGAGGAAGAAATAGTATATTACATAGAACAAGCTATACGATTTGATGATTAACCCCTGTACAGCTCCCCTTGACCATCCGGTAATGAAAATTCATTAAATTAGAGAAAATGTTTTTATTTTTATAAAAGACCTGAAGGATTAGAGTCGTAAATAAAAACCTTCATACTTGACATGGTATATACCACGATATATACTATTTTCAAAGCGAGGTTAAAGTCATGCAAACTGCAAAATTATTCCAGAATGGTCGTTCTCAAGCAGTCAGATTGCCTAAAGAATATCAATTTACAGGAGAAGATGTCTTTATTCAAAAACATGGCAGCGCAGTACTATTAATACCATGTGAGAAAGCGTGGGAGGTTTTTCTGGAAGGTTTAAATGGATTCTCCGATGATTTTATGGTTGATGGAAGGAGTCAGGGCGAAGCGCAAGTAAGGGAAGAATTATAATGTTTTTACTTGATACGAATATTTGTATATATGCTATCAAAAAAAAGCCTGTCTCCGTTTTAGACAAAATAAAAGAAAACGTGAACTCAGGAATCTTCATATCTTCCCTGACTATAGCTGAACTGGAATATGGCATAGACAGCAGCAATAGAGTCGAAGAAAATAGAGTATCTCTTATTAAGTTCTTATCCATATTTAATATTTTATCATTTGATGATAGCGACGCCATTGCCTATGGAAAAATAAAGGCCAAACTTAAAAAAGAAGGAAATATTATTGGACCTATCGATATTTTATTAGCGGCACAAGCAATAAGTAAAGATTTAATACTCGTAACAAATAACACCCGAGAATTTGAAAGAATAGATAATCTTAAGTTAGAAAATTGGATATAAGAGCTCTGCAGGCAGGGGAGAGAACTTCAGGATAAGACCACTGCCCGCTGCTGCCACCGCTTCTGATTCTGACCCCTGTTTTCGGGAATGCCAAACCCTGTCCTGTGGGTCTTTGTCATTGACACGACCTGTTTAACGACTATATTTTGGTTGAGGTTAGATAATGAAATACAGTAAGGCCATAAAACCAATCAGTTATCTAAAGGCGCACGCATCTGAACTTATTCGAGAAGTCTCCGAAGAACACAAGACACTGATAATCACTCAAAACGGCGAAGCAAAGGTGATTGTGCAGGATCTGGAGACCTACGAGCAAACTCAAGACAGTCTCGCCCTTTTAAAAATATTAGCGCAAAGTGCAAAAAGTAAAAAGGAAGGCAAGTTCAGTCCTCAGAAACAAGCATTTAAATCCATTCGCGATACAGTGAAGGATTTGTATCACTGATTAATTGCTCACTCTCCATCATTTCCTGGCGCTTCTGTTTTCTTCTTTTTTCCCGTTGGAATCCTGTTGATTTTATACTGCACGTAAAATACGTTGAAAAAAAACATCAAAACAATATTTAATTGCAAATGCCCTTCAGTAAGTCCCTCAATTCTTTTCTTTAATTCAAGATTTAAATAGAGTGTAATAAAAAAAACTACGAATTTGGAGAGTTCGGAAAACGCAAATAAAGTTGAGAATAAGGTAGAATTCATTTTATTTATAAAACTACCAATAATAGTAATTATTATAAAAAGCAATAGAGCAACAAACCATTTTTCAGAGATTTTTGGTCTGGACGAAATCCTGTTTACGGCTCTCAGGTTATTAAGAAACCAGAATGGTATACAAAAACTTAGAGTTATGAAATAAATAAAGATAAGCCCTACTACTGGAATTTGTGGAAAATACTTCAGGTCTTTCTTTTTAAGCATACTGAATCCCCAACATACTGCTTTTTCTATCATATTTTAAATAGTTCGTATCCTATAAATTGCTTTTTAAAGGATTTTCGGATAACTTCTGACTACAATGTATTTCCGAAGGAAATCGTGAACTATGTAGTTAATGTCCTGTAATACCAAGTTTTCAAGTTTAAGCCGAATTTCTGCACAGGACATTAAGAATGAAGACCTTGAAATTATTGTAGTGTTCTGAATAGCATGTTTTCGTAAACATGCTCAATTTTGATAAAAATTGAATTTCAGGACACG
>JAHJMN010000004.1 GCA_018821305.1 Myxococcota bacterium | reverse complement strand
ATCGAGCACGTCATCTTCGAAATATCCCCACCCTTCGAGTAGAATCCTGAAGTACCAGTGATAACCGAAAACCACTAAAAAGACGGACAGGTGTATCTAAAGCCTCGATTTCAGAGGATTTGAGGATACTTTCAGCCCGTGATTAACGATAAAAACCAGAGAAAACTACCCAAAACCAAAATTCTGAAAAACCTACCCAGACCACAGGAATTCAATATAAAAAATCAACCCGGGTGGGGGATTTTTATTCATGTTTACTATTCAGGTCTACATTCAGAAAAATTTCCGAAAAATGATCACGTGGTCAACATCGCATGAGGATTCAGTGAACAAGGTCATTCATGTTTACTATTCAGGTCTACATTCAGAAAAATTTCCGAACTCCATTATTTCTAGCACTGTGCATACAAGCCCTGTATTGCAGGAACCGTCCGCAAGACACAGCTCGCCTTCTCCTCCAAGAGGAGGTTCACATAGACCGAAATTGTAGCCAAACTCATCGGGGAACAAGTCAGTGCGGCAGGTTCCTGAATTGCATGAATCAGGAGCAGCAGGATCGCAAATATCAAGACAGCGTGCGTGCCAAGGGGAATAATTTTCAGGTGCAACATAGGAATCTATATACCAGCCACACATTGTTCCTTGTTCGCAAGCATGCATTGCATAATTATATGCACAGTTCTGTCCTTCACCTACGTCGGGGAAATATTCATCGGGAAGACATAATTCATAACCTCCATCATTGAAGTTCCAGTCGAATTTATATGGAAAACAGTGACTTCCAGATGGACAGGTATCATTCAAAGGATCACATTTGGGTGTGCATAGAGAGAAAAGTATTTCATCATACCAATGTCCATAACCTGTTTCCACAAGAATACTTGAAACGCCATGGCTGCAGACTGCTCCCTGCAAATAGTCAGAACAACTTGCGGAGGCAAATCCGAAATTACTGTCGAGGCCTGCTTCAACATCATTATTGTTATCACAAAGCTCAACACAGGTATCAACAGACGGCATTCCATCCGGCATAGCAGGAATACAATCCTTTTCGCATGGGGTATCGGGACAGTCATCGCAAGCATCACCACGTCCGTCTCCATCTGAATTCTCCTGTAATGGATTTGATACTCGTTTACAGTTGTCTTCAAGATTACTTATTCCGTCGTCATCCTGATCGATAATTCGCTCAAAATCAGGAACATCAACTGATAAGCCCAGTTTCATGAAACGCATCGCCATATTATTTTTTATAAGAACAGGATTGATCGTTATAAGTGCTTCAAAAATGAGGTCTTTATTGTTTTGTTCCAGTTCACCATCACTGTAGTCAGTTGCAAGAATATTAAGAAATTCCTGAAAACTTGAATCTGAATATGTGCCATTGTTTCGTAATCTGCCAGCCTCAATCAGAACTGTACTTGCGAGGAGGAGGAATGCGTTATCGTCATTATCGCCGCCCTGAAGATTCATTGATGCGTTACGACTCGATATCGAAAATTCCGGAATTGTTATTCCCAGTTGAGAAACAAGGCTCGTCTCAGCTGATGTGATAGCTTGATCTGGTTCAAGTCCTTCATTAATAAGGGCTTTAACTCTTTCAACAGTCAGATGGGTTAGAATGTTTACTCTTGTATTCTGGACTGTTTCTGTTTGAGGAAAATACAGAGATCTGAGAGTTAGCAGGCTTTTTGAAACGGCACCTGTGTTTTCGTTGAAAAAGTAACCATATCCTTCAATAAGAACAGGACTGGCAGAATCAACAGAAACGGAGAACTCACCATTATCATTATAAGTTGAGGTCACAAAAACCAGACCACTTGGTTCAAGATCATCATTGAGTTTTATAACATTTATTGTTGAACCAAGAAGATATGGACCTTTTTGAACAGATCCTGATAGGTCAAACCTGTTTTCAACAACCGGATCTTTTTCGCAACTTTGATTATTTTCGCAGGAAAATAGTGCTAAAACTATTGATAAAAAGAAAAATTTTATTTTCATGAGGTGCTCCAGAATGTTCTTTTAAAATCAGTTTGTCAAATTCAATTGCACTTTAATTTTCAGGACTAAAGACACAAATAAACTTCTATATGACCTATGAATGTATCTTCTTCGGTGTATGTACAGGTTCTGCCGGGAACGCAACTTCCGTCTGGATTGCAAGGTTGCTGAAAGTCCCCTGTATTCATATCGCAAAGACCGAAACCCGGGTCATAAGAAAGAGAATCCGTGTGACAAGTACCTCCACTGCATTCCACGGGATTTGATGGATCACAAATTGGAACACAGGAGGCGATAAATTCAGAAAGGGACTCGTCAGGACGATACTTTACCGGGAGCAAACCGCAGTGTTTTCCCATTCCGCATAGAGAACTATCAGGGATGCAGTTTCTTTGTTCATCCCGTTCGTAGTTTATTTCTTCTGCGACGCAAATTGTTGCAGGGTCCCGGTAGGGAGAAGACCACATGGATGATAAACATGATTCATTCTCCGGGCAGTCATTACTGAGAAAATCGCATTCCTGGGCACAAATGCCCACCCCTATCGGGATTTCATATCCTGAGTCGCTAAGATAAGGAGGATATTCAACCGAACACAATTCCCCCGTCAAGTATCCGCCGCATTCAGCATTCGAAAAACCAGCAAGCGGGACACCTTCTTCAAGAAAATTATCACCATAGCAGAATTGGACACACAGATTTTTTGTGGTGCCATCTTCGTCAGTCCCAATTATACAATCATACGGACAGGCTGTATCCGGGCAGTTGTCACAAGCATCTCCCCGTCCATCCCCGTCGGCGTTTTCCTGAAGTGGGTTAGGTGTCAGCGGGCAGTTATCGAGACTGTCGACGATCCCATCGCCGTCTCTATCTATTATTCTTTCAAAATCAGGTACCTGAGCACTTGAATTAATTTTCTGAAATCTTTCGGCAACTTGGTTTTTAATAAGTTGAGGTTTTAAAGTCATCAACCCAGATTGGATGTATGCAACATTCTGATCTTCAAGCGTTCCATCTCTCAAATCATCCGAAAGAATGTTAAGGAATTCCTGAAAATCACCGGAACTGTAGGAAGAATCGTTTGTACGAACTCTGGCAGCTTCTATTGTTACAGCGCTCAGTAAGAGCAGAAAGGCGTTTTCATCGGAATCTCCGCCTTCGAGATTCAGTGATGTGCCGGGACTTGAGTGGGTATATATATTTGAAATATTATAAGCACTTATAAGTTCGGATTCAGCTGTTTGTCTCGCATCATCAAACTCTGACCCGGACTTAAGCAGCTCTTTTACTCTTTCAACAGTCAAGTGAGTAATGAGATTAATATAGACCTGCTGGATTTCTGATCCATCAGGTTTAAATAGAGCTCTCAGTGTCAGCGGACTGTGAGACAGTTTGCCAGTGTTTTCATTGAAGTAATAGCCGTATCCTTCGAGCATGACTGGGGCCAAATAGTCGAGGGCAAGGACGAAATTCCCGCTGTTAGAGGTTGTTTGCGTAAAGAAGATTTCCCCTGTCGGATTGAAACTTTCGTCAAGGATTATCATACGCACTGAAGAGCCAGTTATGAACGGACCTTTTTGAATTGCACCTGTCAATTTAGCAGGCTTTATGGCTTTATCATTCTCACAGGAGGTGGAAAGAATAAATAAAAAAACAAAGAAAAACCGCATAATGACTAACTCCTGAAGTTCCTTTAAAGATATAATAAAAGTAATGCAATTAAAATAGTTTTTTTTTGATAATAAAACCCAAACACAGATTACTTCAATTTCGCCATGGTGGAAAAGGGTGCAGGTTGATTTCAGGTAATCAGTTTGTGGAGGTTACTTTTATGTTATCGATATTTGCAGAGCCATAACCGCTGGTCATCTGAATTCTGAACCTGAGTTTAATTACAGTTCCAGCATATGCATTAAGATCAAATATCTGATTTGACGAGGTAATAGCAGATTCAGTCCATGTAGCTCCGTCGTCTGTGGAAATACCCAGCCTGAAGATTGTCCCGGTACCATTTGAAAAACTATTATTGAATGTAAGTTTGACGTTTGTTCTGCCAGTGAGGTCTATCGATGGACTTATCAGGCTGTCATTTTCTGTGACCCTGTAGGAACTGCTTACGTAAAAACGCATACTTGGACTGTCACTTCCTGATACGCCTCCAGCGTAGATACCCCATGTATAAGTTCCCGCATCGTTAGTAATTGTCCAACCATTAAATGGAAGGAATGTTTCGTAGAATACATTCCTTACGCAGGTTGGATTTGTTGAACCGGGAGTGCCATAAAGCCCTGATGTGTAGGTATCTGCATCAAAGGCATCACACCACCAGGTTAAATCATGAGAACCGGATTCCGTTGTGATACTGGGGTCTAATACCAGAGAACGACCGACTTCGGGAGTCCTGGAAGTAAAATCAACAGAATGGATTAATCTTTCGTGACACCATAATTCAACTACTTCCCCGTCAGGGTTAAGACTAAGCACTGGAGATGTTTCAAATCCACCGGTGATTCCACCATTTACAATTGGGTCAGAAGAATTGACGAATACAATAGATTCAGATGATGCCACGCTACTTCCTGAGAGGGAAAATGTTAAACCGCTGGTAGAAAGGTAGCATTCATCTAACTCAATGTTATTGTAACTCTTGTTCCGAATTTCAACGTATTGTTTCGGTGAATCATCGCCAGAGGCAAGAGGGTTGAACATTACTTCAGAAATAAAAATATCATTTGGTATGGCATCGACGAATTTGTTTGATGAATCGTAGGTGTAGGATGGACCCGGTTTTGATACTCCCGCCATTCCGGTTGCATTGATAAACCTAATTTCGATTTCACCATCATCAAATAATATTACTTGCATTTCATAATAGCTTGAAAAGTAATAATTGTTGTATGTCAGACACCAGAAATCACGACCAGTGGATATCTCTATGCCATTATCGGCAATAACGTATTGGTTAGTTCGCGGTGAATAAGACGATGTGCAACCAAAGTAAACGCCGCCTCTCGTGGTATAGGGTATAAATGAGGAGGAACCATTATATTCTGAGTAAATATCAAAATGCAAATACCCATCTTCAGTAATAAAAACCTGATTCTGAGGATAAGTGTAGAATGGAAATTCAAAAGGCAATGAAAGTGCCCAATCAGATGTGCTCAGTGATGTTGTTAGAATTGATGTGGAACCAACTGTTGAGCCGGGAGTGATGTACTCTACAGGATCATAAACAGTTACAACATTATAGCTACTTCCCGAAGGAATGAAGTTAGTCCGATAGCCTGCATGAGATGGAGACATAGATGAAAGTATACCTGTTCCAGGAGTACATCTAATTTGATTACTACAGGACGGGTCCAAACAGTCAATAAGGCCGTTAGCATTATTATCAACGCCGTCGGCACATTGCATTGCAGTTGATTCATCGGCATCAGGAAGGAAATTGACAACACTTGGAGCGGGCCCGAAACCCGGTCTCTGAAGGCCAGTTATTCCGGTTTTTCCATGAGATTCCTGAAAGTCCATCACTATTGTACCGTTGCGGTATAAAACTACCTGAGCATGAATGATGTCAAAGTTCGAACGAGCATAAAGCGTGAAAGAAACATACTCGGTGTCTCCACTTCCTCCATGGTCAATGTAGTACTTGTCAGCGGAATTTATATAATTCAAAGTAGCTGTGAATATAGCAATATTGGCTATGGTGTACGAACTGCTATAAGGCTCAAAGGAAATGAAACCGTTTTTAGAAGCATATGCAGTTGTAACTTGTTCACCGAAATAATTGAAAGAAAAGGGCAGTGTGTAGGTATAGATATTCATTGAACTCATTGAAATTGCAATCGAGTCAGTACTGGAACCTGGTACTACCGGAAATGACGAGGTTGGTGATAATGCCCATGTGTAACCGGAGCCAGATGGGGTAAAAGTGATTCGCTGCCCCGTCAAATCAGAAGGATTATTAGTCACATATTCAACTTTAAATGATTCAACTATAGAGTTATTGGGCTGGCAGATGTACTGGGTAGTGCATTCAGGATCCTCACAGTCAGTAAGGCCATCAGAGTCATTATCATAATTATCTGAGCAGGCAGCTCTTGTGTTTTCTGCCTTGCAAAAGTTGGTTCCAACGCAATCGGAATCAGCGCAATCCGTTTGCCCGTCACCATCGTTATCGATACCGTCAAAACAGAGTGTTTCGCTGGTGCAACCGGTCATCCCAGCGCAATCACTGTCCTCACAGTCAAACATTCCGTCCGCGTCGTTATCTATGCCATCATTGCAGGTTGTTTCCGAAGTTTCAGCTTCGTTAAACGCAAAGTAATAAGAATAGCCAGAAGAATATGTTACTTGTTCATAGATAATATAATAATAACCACTTGTTAAAGGAGTGTATTCAACTGTCACGGCACTTTGAGAAACCAGGCATTGATTAACAGTTTCATCTCCGCATGTCTTCATGATTCTAACAACAGGAGGTAATGTACCACCAGTGCTGAATATATACTTTTTATTCTGCTCGAGATAAGCGATCATTATTGCTTCACTGCCAGAGGCATCCGTGCATCCGTTGACGCCGTTAAAATAAAGTGTATTTGGATAAGCACTGGTAAAATTGCTGCCCTGAATAATTTGACCTGGAGTGAGGAGAAGCGGGTTATCACAGGATTTCCCGGATTGGTATGGGGAAACACAGGAGGCCGGCTGGACATAATCTATGCAGGTGAGGCTGGAATCAGCACAGTTAACACCGGATGGCTCCCAGTAAGTGCAACCTTCTAAGTCTTTAACGCAATTTTCGATACCGTTTCCGCATCTTGAAGTGCCTTCTATGCAGCCTTCACCACAAACGTCAACACATTGCGAAGTTCCATTGTTCATGCGACACTGCATTTCAGGCGCACAGTCCTGAAGAACCCAGTCATTGCAGCCGTTGTTATCGGATTCGCAGGTAAAAAGAACATTTCCGGAGCACATTGAATTATTGAGTGTGCATCTGTCTATGCATGTACCTTCACACTGACTTTTATCCAGTCTGCAGTTGTCGTCACACGAGAGAGTGCCACTGTTATAACCGAATGTTTCACAGGTAGAGGACCCAAGATTTGTGCCATCACAGACTTCATTAGTTTGAATAATACCATCGCCGCATGTAATAATGTCCTGACAGGCAGGATCGGATACACATGCGGGGTCCCAGCAATCGAAGAGTCCGTTGCCGTCATCATCAAGACCGTTGGTACAATTTTCAGCGGTGTTGTTGTTGTTATTATTATTGTTATTATTGTTATTGTCATCATCACATCCGGCAAGCGCCAGAGTGAATATTACAGGGAGTAAATATTTTATATTCATAAGTTATCTCCAATCTGACTGTTCAGATCTGACCAGTAAAACGAAATTGACTATCTATATTTATAAATGCCCAAACCGGAACTGGAATTTTTGCCATCGAAATAATTAGACGGCCTTAAGAGTATGTAAATTGAACTATCAGAATGTTTTAATAATTTAAGGGCCTCGGCTTCAAACTGATAATCAAATTGATAACTTTCAAGCATTTCACCGGATGGAGAAAATATAGCGTAATGCATATCGGAATATGTTCCAACAAGATATGGCTGAAGTCTCCCATCTCCAAATACCATAATGTTTCCCTGATCAATAATGGCATCAGCAGATGATACCCAATAGTTGGTATTTCCCCACTGACGCTGCCAAAGAATGACACCAGCAGATGAGATTTTAACAAGCATTGCGTCGTGATGGGATGAGCCAGTATTCAGGGTTGTCTGTCCGGGGAATCTTCCTTCAACGTATCCTGTTAGATAAATATTTCCGGTATTGTCAAAAGTTAAGTTGTTTATAAATACAAGAGGATTTGCAAATGATACTGACCAGATTGGTTCAATGTTTGAATCCAGTTTTGAAACAGTGAATATATCCGATGTATTATGTACTAGATAAATATTTCCAGAATTGTCTTTAAAAAGTTTATTGCTTGAGGAATTGACTGATGGAAGCGTATTCACTGTTAATAAATTGCCGTTTGAGTCATGTTTCAGAATGAATGTTGATACCGCATCGGTTGTTGAAACTCCAGCAAAACCAGAGCGTCCAACGCAAGTTGAAATAATATTTCCAGAATTGTCAAAAATAGATGAACCACAAAGATCCTCGCTGTTTGTGCCATACTGCCTGACCCATGCCGTCGAACCATCAGGCTCAAAAACAGCAATAAATCCATCGTTGTCGCCAAAGGCTGTTGTGATATTTTCCCCAAGCTTTGAGTCTGTAACACCTGCTACGACGATTCTATTACTCGGGGACACATCAAATCCAAAATCAATTGACCTAAAATATGAATTATAGGAAACGTAGTTAAATACAAAAGTTTGAAATAGGGTGCCATCAGATAAATATTTATAAACATTGAAGTTATAAGTAGAATCATTTGACGCAAAATAAATGTTACCTGATGCATCTTCACGGAATCCTCTATCATAATTCCCGCCCGGGTATACCGTGTTTGAGCAGTCAGAAGTGTTTACAGTGCACTCATTGCAGACAAGATCTCCAACCCATTTTCCGTAATCACGACAGGTTTTAGCACCGAAATCGGTGTTTTCGCATTCTTCGCCATACTGGTCTTCAAAGATGCCATCTCCGCATTCCCCATGACACGTTGAAAAATCAAGTTTGCAGAACTCAGAGCAGGACGCATTTCCTGATGTATAACCATAGTCTGTACAATCGCTATCGGGAATATTAGTACCGTCACATTCCTCGCCTTCTTCCGTTTGAACGAAACCATCCCCGCACATCATGCACAGAGAAAAATCCAGGGTACAGTCGGCGTTGCATCTTAAAATCCCTCCATAACCACCAAAATCTGTGCATTCTTTATTATTGATATCGCTTAAATCACAGCTTTCACCAGCGTAGGTATCGACTTTTCCATCCCCGCATTTACCATGATTCTGGCAATCGGTTATGTCATACAGGCAGTTTCCGGTACATGCCAGTTCTCCTCCGTAGTAACCGAGAGATTGACATGTTACACCGTTCAGTGTGTCGCCATCGCAATCTTCCCCGTTTCCTACGATGCCATCACCACATTCGGGCAAATAACATGGGGGGTAGGCAAGGCAGTGGGGATCATCACAATCCACTAAAGAATCGCCGTTATCATCGATTCCATTGTTACAGATTTCTTTGATAACATTGTTGTTATTGTTGTTATTGCTGTTATTCTCATTTGAATCGTCATCGCAAGCAGAGAACAGTGCAAGTACCAGAATAATAATTAAGCGATACATATTTCTCCTCCTGTATACAACAAATTCTTACTGTATTTAGAATACTTCGTCAATATGTATTTATGTGTGCCCTATAAAACGTTAACTTTTTAAGTTATAAGCAAGATATACCGCTTGCGGAGTAATACGACAGTGACTTAATTTAAAGAGAGCCTTAAGGAAAAATACCCTGATTGTCCTGTTCCTGCTACTGATTACCTGTTTGCCTGAAATTTTTTTATCAGGGAGACAGATAGTCAGGAAACAGGGGCAGGATCAGGTCATAACCATTTAACATCAAAGTAAAATTACAAAAATGAAATAAAATATTCAAATTT
>JAHJMN010000033.1 GCA_018821305.1 Myxococcota bacterium | reverse complement strand
CGTGTCCTGTAATTCGCTTCGCGAAGGATTTTATTAAAAATCCTAACAGGCCACTACCAGTAAATTCAACACCTTGCGGTTACTGTCCTGAGCAAAAAATCGGCGAAAAATTTGATTTCCGGTATTTCAGGACAGTAACTAATTAAATTAATATAGTATTTTTCCGCAAGTGGTATAGAAAACAGAAAAACACGGGGATACGAACTATTTGGGGAGGGTGAGGAGTTTCAGTTCGATTACAGATAGTTCTTTGCCGCTTGAGGGATTTTCAACGACGGGTTCTTCCATATGATCAATGAAAAGGATACCGTTCAAATGATCGATTTCATGCTGGAGGCACACGGCCATTTTACCACTGCGGGTGATTTCGTGGGTTTCTCCGAATCGATCCTGGTATCGAACTGTAACGGTCTGTGCTCTGGGCACTTCGCCCCAGTATCCGGGAAGGGAAAGGCAACCTTCAGACTTGCGTTGCTCTCCTTCAGAAGCAATAATGACTGGATTGATAATTTCCAGATACTCACCCACATAGTCGATTACGGAAATACTTTTCATGATTCCAAGTTGGTTTGCTGCTACGGCGGCAGCATTATCGGCTTTTTCAAGAAAATCCTTCATTAAATCAACTGTCTCGTGAAGTCCCCGCTTGAAAATCTTTACCTCTGTGGTTTTTTCTCTGAGTCGTGGTTCACCAAATTGCAGTATTTCCATATCAAAACCTCCGGAGAGTTGTTTTATACTTTTAAAATCCAATTGCAAGCCTTCAGAATGTGAGAAGGTAGAGACAATACTGTCAATGAAAAAGAAGTTGTAATTCAAAAAATTGATATTTAAAAAAAGATAATATAAAAAAGACTGTCAATCAAACGATTGAAAGGAGCAAATTATGAAAATATTTTTATCAATGGCTTTAATTTCAACATTAGCCGTAATTTCAACAATAATGTTGTCATCCTGTGAGACAGCTGGTCCTGCAGAAGGTAGAACGGTTCCTGTAAGTCAAAAAACAGATTGCGAAAATATCTGTACTCGTATGGGAATGAAACTTGGTGCTTTTGTTGTAATTGCGAATCATACTGGATGCGTATGTGAACCCGTGAGCACAACTGGGGACAGGATGCAAAAAGGGGCCAGCGCAGTTGCCGGCGGTGCCATGATTTCCTGGCACAACTATCACCAGCAACAACAACAACAAAATAACCGGAAAAGATAGAACGGTGCTATGGTACGGCAATTTCGTTCGTGTCCTGTAATTCGCTTCGCGAAGAAATTTATTAAAATTTCTAACAGGCCACTACCAGTAAATTCAACACCTTGCGGTTACTGTCTAAAACGTATTTCCGCAGGAAATCGTCAAAGACGACAACTGTTTTCTTTGAAAACAGTGAAAGTCCTGAGCAAAAATTGGGCAAAAAATTTGAAAACCTGTATTTCAGGACAGTAACTATTTCGCAAAGCAAAATGCGAAGCGAATTTCCGGACACTAAAGGTTTTCTACTACCCCGGAAAATATGAAGAAAATTTTTGATTTAATAAAATGCTTCAGGGATTGACCCCCTCTAAAGCATTCCGCTGCGCGAAATTGCCTACCTGATTTTCCTGTTGCTGCTACTGTTTACCTGAATATCTGAAATTTTTTAACAGTGTATTAGGAAGTCAGGGAGTCAGGGAAATCGGGAAACAGGCGTCAGGGATGGATCGATTCTTATTTTCATTCTTTTCCCAAGGATTTGGGCCGTACGGCCCAAATCCGCACGTCATGAAATGACACCATCTTCAATAGCCAGGGGTGAGGGATGCACCGCATCCGAACCCCTGGATAAAATGCATTGAGACCACAAGCCATGTAATGGCGGCCAGGCGGCCAGGCGGCCAGGCAGGGAGGCAGGGAGGCAGGGAGGCAGGGAGACAGGGAGACAGGGAAACAGGGAGGCAGGGAGACAGGGAAACAGGGAGGCGGGACCGCAGGGAAGCAGGGATTTCAGTTAACTGACAGGAGGTTTATCTCATGGCGGCGTAGAAGAACATTCCGCTGCCTTCTGTAATGGAGCATGCGGCGGTAACGTTCCAACTGTCTAAAGCAGTATTTATGTTGTAGCAGGCGTCTCCGTCGAGGGTTTCCGATGAATTGCTGTAGAGATACTGATTGGCGCAGCCTGTATTAAGCAGCCAGTAATCTGTGCTGTGATGATCAACGGCAGCGGTGGAAATGTGGAAATCACCACCACCGGCAATATTGAAGTTTGACCAACCCATTACAGCAGTTGCTGTTGTGCCGTTCCGGTCTACCAGATTAACATTATAATGAGACTCAGAGCCTGCGGTATCGAGGGTTGAATCAAATAATGGACTGTCAGATTTAAGCCATCTGTTGACGGCTCTGTAGAAGAGGGATTCTGTTGAAACCCCTGATATAGCCATTTTCTGAGCTCTTGTGAGGTTGTAATGAGCGCTGAATGCGCTAGCAGAGATTGCAGTGTCCGATGTCAGCGGAACTTCACCGTCGGCACCGAGGGCAGTGTAGACTATGGTCCATCCTCCGCCATCTGTTGTCATGTCACAATACACATCAAAGGGCGCAATTCCTGTTCCTGCACCGTCAGGATCAATAGTGTACTCATCATTTGATGCGCTTGGCCAAGTGGCAAGCAAATCGCCACAGGAAGCAGGGAACTCGCAAACGGTGCCGTCACCGTTGATATCCGTTGAATAAGTTGGACATGCGCAGGTGTATGAACCTGAAGTATTTGTACATGTGGCAGCGGGGTCACAGGTGTCTGTTCCAAGGGTGCACTCGTCCACATCATTGCAGGTGACACCATCACCGGAGTAACCGGAGTTGCAGGCGCAGGAGAAGGAGCCCGGTGTATTGGTGCAGGTTGCATTTGCATTGCAATTATCAGTATTATCGGTGCATTCATTTACATCGGTACAGGTGACGCCATCGCCGGAGTAGCCGGAGTTGCAAGCGCAGGTAAAGGAGCCTACGGTATTAGTGCAGGACGCATTTGCACTGCAGTTGTCGGTCCCTGCCGTGCACTCGTTTATATCGGTACAGGTAACGCCATCGCCGGAATAACCGGAGTTGCATGCGCAGGAGAAAGAACCCGGTGTATTGATGCAGGTAGCGTTTGCGTGGCAGTTGTCGGTCCCTGCCGTGCACTCGTTTATATCAGAGCAGGTAACGCCATCGCCAGAGTAGCCGGAGTTGCAAGCGCAGGTAAAGGACCCTACGGTGTTAGTGCAGGACGCATTTGCACTGCAGTTGTCGGTCCCTGCCGTGCACTCGTTTATATCAGAGCAGGTAACGCCATCGCCGGAATAACCGGTATTGCAGGTGCATGTGAAAGAACCCGGTGTATTGATGCAGGTTGCGTTTGCATTGCAATTGTCAGTTCCTGCGGAGCACTCATTTATATCGTTGCAGACGACGCCGGTTCCGGAATAGCCGGGATTGCAGGCGCAGGTAAAGGACCCGACGGTGTTAGTGCATGTGGCATTGGGACTGCAATTATCAGTGTTTTCGGTGCATTCGTTGATGTCAGAGCAGATGACGCCGTTTCCGGTATAGCCGGAGTTACAGGTACATGTGAAAGAGCCCGGTGTATTGATGCAGGTTGCGTTTGCACTGCAGTTGTCCGTTCCGAGGTCGCATTCGTTTACATCAACGCAAGTGTAACCGTCACCGGAATAACCAGGGTTACAAGTACAAGTGAAAGAACCGGTATTGTTTATACAGGATGCGTTTGTATCGCAGGTATGTGTTCCTTCGGTACATTCGTTAATGTCTGAGCAAACGGAAGTAGCACCGGGGGGATTTGAGACGCAAACATAACCCGGTTCCACGCGACAATCAGCACTGCAGCCGTCTCCAGGAACAAAACCGCCATCGTCACAGCGGTCGGGGTTCAGTTCGACGCCCACAACGTTTCCATCACCGCATCCGGGAATGCAGACAGATGGTGAAGTTGGAGTTGCTTCTTCGCACAGCCAGCCGTTTACAACCTGACAGTTGTCGTCGCAGCCGTCATCGAGACCCAGAGCTCCAGTATCGCAACCTTCGGAAGTGCCAGTAAAAGGATTGTTTGGGTCACGGATTCCATCACCACAGGCCGGGATACTGCAGTCCGTGCGGCAGGAATTGGGTTCGTCCGCGAGACCGCCCGGGGGATCGCACTCCTCAGCACCGCCGCCGGGGCCAGTTCCGCTGGCGATATCGGTTATGCCGTCGCCGCAAGCCGGGGCACTGCAGTCCGTACGGCAGCGATCGGGTTCATCGGCGAGACCTTCGGGAGGATCACATTCCTCAGCACCACCACCGGGGCCGGTTTCACTGGTGAGATCAGTTATTCCGTCGCCGCAAACCGGAAGTTTACAATTTTCCCGGCAGCGATCGGGTTCATCGGCGAGACCCTCGACAGGATCGCATTCTTCGAGTTCAGCACCGGAAGCTCCCGGGGCAACACTTGTATTTATGAGTCCATCACCGCAGGTGGCAATTTCACAATCTTCCCGGCAGGTGGATTCCGGCAGGCCGTTTGTGCCGTGGCCGTCGTTTATGAGTACGTTTCCGACTTCACCGTTATCGCATTGTTCTCCCGTGTCCTGAATCCCGTCACCGCAGAAAGGCAGCAGACAAATGTGCACGGGAAGGATCTGGTCGTTTATGGCGGAAAAATCGCAATTATAAATGCAGGCGTCACGTCCAGCTAATGTGAGATTCCCTGATGAATACTGAAATTCACAATCTGTAATGCAGGCTTGATCTCGAGGATAGTCAGGATTACGGAACTGGCGACAGCGGTTGGGAATTGGATTGTCAGGTGTTGAGTTTCCACCTTCTAAAAGACCGTCATCGCATTCTTCGCTGGTTCTTCCCGTTTGTGCCACAGAGTCATCGTCGATGATGCCGTCACCGCAATCCTGAAGTTTACAGTCCTGCCGGCAGATGGAATCCGGTTGTGAGGAGTTCTGGGGTCCACGGTCGCATTCTTCGTTGAGGACTGGATTGTACGGATTGGGTTCTAAAATGAGATTTCCGCAACCGGAGTTTGCGCATAACCAGTCGCCGTTAAGATCCGTTACACACATGGAACCCTCGGGACAGTAGAAATCCGAGTCGCCACATTGCACAAGATTGGTTTTCTTGGTGCAGGAAAAAGTGGCTAAAGCTGTAAGTATTAAGCCTGAAATAAGAATGTTTTTCATGAAAAACCTCCAAACACTGCCGGCAATCGGGGGAACTGCAGACAGAAAATATGCGGTAGTAAAAACCAGTTTACCCTGCTTTTGGTTCAGGGCAATGGGAGCAATCCAAATCACTATTAAAATGACCATTGGATTCAAATCTCACCCTGCAGATTTGATGAAAGGAAATGTCCTTCTGAAGATATGAGTCTAATATATTTTTATTGTTTGTTCAATGGGATTATTTTGTGTTTTTTCAGGGTCTATCTGCGGGAGCGGCGGCGAATTGAGAAGAACAGGCCGAAGACAAGGAGGAAAATCATTGATACGGAAGTTTTTCCGTTTGTGCCAGCGGAAGAACAACCACCACCGGATACGGAGAAATTGTCATCCATGGTGTTATCCGTACAGATGGTTCCATCGCCGGTGAATCCTTCGTTGCACTCGCAGGTGAAGGAACCCACAGTGTTCGTGCAAGTGGCATTCTCGTCGCAGTTATCTGTGCCAGCGGTGCATTCGTCGATGTCGGTACAGGTCGTACCGTCACCGGTGTAGCCTGTATTACACTCGCAGGTAAAAGAACCGGGGGTGTTAGTACACGTTGCGTTTTCCCCACAATCGTCGGTGCCAGCTGTGCATTCGTCGATATCGGTACAAGTGATGCCGTCGCCTTCGAAGCCTTCGTTACATTCACAGGTAAAAGATCCAACGGTATTTGTACAGGTAGCATCCTCATTGCAGTTGTCCGTTTCGGCAACGCATTCGTCGATATCGGTACAGGTAATTCCATCACCTTCATAACCAGCAACGCATTCGCAGGTGAAAGATCCCGGCGTATTTGTACACACGGCATTACTGCCGCAGTTATCAGTTTCAAGGGCGCATTCATCGATATCGGTACAGGTAACGCCATCCCCTTCAAAACCAGAATTGCACTCACATGTGAATGAACCAGTCGTATTTGTGCATGTTGCGTTAGCAGAGCAGTTATCAGAACCGACGGTACATTCGTTAATGTCTGTGCAGGTAACGCCATCCCCTTCAAAGCCCGGGAAACAAGCGCAGATATAACCACCGGCTGTGTTTGTACAGGATGCATTTTCGCCGCAGTTATCAGTGTTTGCAGCGCATTCGTCCACATCGGTACAGGTGACGCCATCGCCGTTGAAGCCAGCGTTGCAGGCACAGGTGAAAGATCCCGGTGTATTTGTGCATGTTGCGTTAATATTACAGTTTGAAGCTCCGGTAGTGCATTCGTTGATGTCGGTACAGGTGATTCCGTCACCATCGAAACCGGGATCACAAGCGCAGGTGAAACCACCGGCGATGTTTGTGCAGGTGGCATTCAGCCCGCAGTTGTCGGAGCCTACTGTACATTCGTCAATGTCCGAGCAGGATGTGCCATCACCATTGTAACCGGGATCACAGGCGCAGGTGAAAGATCCGGGTGTGTTTGTACAGGATGCGTTGGCATCACAGTTGTCAGTATTCAGAGCACATTCGTCGATATCGGTACAAGTTGTGCCACTGCCTGTGAATCCTGTGTTGCAGGCGCAGGTGAAAGATCCCGGCGTATTTGTGCATGTCGCGTTGGTATCGCAGTTGTCGGTACCCTCGGTACATTCGTCCACATCGGTACTGCAGGTAGCGCCAGTGTAACCGACATTGCAGACGCAGTTGAAGGAACCCACCGTGTTTACACATGTGCCATTTACAGAACAATTATGTGTCCCAAGAGTACATTCGTCGATGTCAGTACAGACACTGGGATCGCCAGTGCAGGTGTAGCCGGGTTCAGTTGTGCATGTTGCGGAGCAACCATCACCACCTGAGGTATTACTGTCATCACATGTTTCTCCGGTTTCAACTAACCCATTCCCGCATTCTGCCGGTGGCGCACTCACACCTGCAGGGAAATTCGGGAGACCAGCCCCGTATGAACATCCGGAGACAGTTATATGACCTTCGGAGTAGTTTGATGAATCAAGAATTGCAAGTGGGTCATCAATTCGTCCCATCGCATCTAAACCGCCGAAGGATACATACATGTGCCCATCCGGTGCTTCCGATAATCCACCGCAACTGCTTGAAGTTGACACAGAGCCTGTCATGAGACCTGTTTCCATATCAAATTGCCTTATAGTACTTCCCATATAATCGGAACCATAAAGATATTTGGAATCTGAACTGAACATTACACCGTATGAACCATACGGCCAAATGCCAATTGTACTAGTGCCGAAGCCCGTTGAATTATCAAAATGGAAAGCAAAAGTTTTACCAGTATAACATCCATAGGCTACCATGCTTTGATCCGGTGAACCCATCAGGTAACCGAGAAAACACATTCCTCCTGTGGCATCAGTTACAGTATAAGCAACCTGTTCGGTACCAATTGTCGTCCCAGAAATCAGTCTGGAATAAATTGTTGTTGAAGTACCTGCATTTGAATTTGCATAAAGTAACCATAAATCGGTCCCATTTGCATGTCTAACTGTTGTTGCTCTCTCATCGCCCGAGGATGTGAAAGCTGGGAGCGATTCAACCAGTGTAATTGAAGCCGGCGGATCGGGAATAGATGTGTCAAATCGATGAGCGTATACCGGACCCCCGCTTTCAGTAACAGCAAAAATCCAGTACTGATCAGCATTTCCTGGTACTGGCGCAATTACACCACTCTGTGAACTAGATGATCCACCTCCTAATGCAGTAGCGCCAGGAATAAGATTATGGTCACCATCCCAGGCACCTGTTCCATCGGTTATAAGAATAGCGTCGCCAGTAGTTTTATCTGAAATTACAGCAGAACCTTCAAGTCCTGAAAAAGGACTGTCACAAGTTGCAATGGGATTCGCGGGGTCTGACCAGTCAATATGCACACCAAATCCAGTATACCAATGATTTCCTGCACTGTATTGACCGTACCCGGATACCGGATAAATCATAGTAAAAGTAATGACAATGGTTAAAAGAATGCTTTTTGACAATGATGAGCTGTCGCTCATTTGGTATTTATCTTTTATTCTCATTTTTTATCTCCTTTTCCAGGGTTTACAATTTTGAATTCTACACGACGGTTTTTCTCACGGCACTTCCTTAGAGGACGGCCTTTTTTACCAGTACAGTCTTCCATGGGCTGCGCTTCGCCGTAGCCTTTTGCTGTCAGGCGTTTTGCATCAATACCTTTTTTAATGAAGTATTTGAGCACTGTGTTTGCGCGGGCTTCGGAAAGCTTCTGGTTTTCATCATCGGGACCGTCGTCATCCGTGTGACCCTGGATCTCAATTCCGCTGATGTGAGTGTGAGTTTTGAGAACTTTTATTACAACATCAAGGATCTTGTAACTGCGTCTTTGAAGTGTTGCTTTTGCCGTATCGAAGTAGACCTTGTCCATAATTACAATGCTGGTCTTGGTAATTACAGCGGATTCTTTACCCTTATCCGGGCAACCGTCTTCATCTTCAACGCCGTTGATTGTTTCTTTTTCATTGGGGCATTTGTCCGTACCCTTGCAGACTGATGCGTACTTTTTCTCAAGACCTTTTTCTGCTACCCATGGGTCACAGAAGCCGTCGCCATCATTGTCGGCATCGGGGCAGCCGTCTTCATCTTCAAAGTTGTCTTTGTCTTCGGGTTCAGTCGGACATTTGTCTTTGTAATCGGGGATTCCGTCTTTATCGGTATCTTTTGCGCCATCGGGACAGCCGTCTTCATCTTCAAAACCGTTTTTATCTTCCGGATCTTTCGGACATTTGTCTTTATTATCGGGGATTCCGTCTTTATCGGTATCTTTTGCGCCATCGGGACAGCCGTCTTCATCTTCAAAACCGTTTTTATCTTCCGGTTCTTTCGGGCATTTGTCTTTCATATCGACTATGCCGTCTTTATCGGTGTCTTTGTCCCCATCGGGGCAACCGTCTTCGTCTTCAAAACCGTTTTTATCTTCCGGATCATCGGGGCATTTATCCAGTTTATCCGGGATGCCGTCTTTGTCACGATCGGGATCTTCTGCGGGTTTTTCAAGGTCAGGGGCAAATCCTGCGGCAACGAAAACGCGTAAACGTGGGGCACCATAGCCGCCAACGAGGCCACTTCCGAAACCGCCGGTGAGGATAAGGCCGCTTTTATGACGCCATCTTGCGCCGAAAACTGCTTCCACAGGAACTTCCTGCTTGTCGATGGATGAATCACTGTCCGTATCGGAATCTTTGAGACCGATGCTGCCATAAACTTCACCAACGAAGGAAATGCGGTTTTTAATGGGAATTTCCGTACCAACGGAAAGGAAGATTTCATCGTCCACCATGAGGTCTCCAACTTGTGTTGCTTTGCGGAGCCTGTATCCGGCGTTTGCGACGATGAGGATATTTTTTCCTACAACCTTGTCTACGATGATTCGAGGTTCAAAGATTGCCGAAGGATCCCCTGTGTTTGCCCGATTTGATGCGGTGGGCAGCGTGAAAGCGGGCACAAAGGCAAGGCCGACGGCATGCTTTGTGCGGTCTAAAATGAGTACTTTGGGAATCAACTTGACGTCGGAAAATGCGAAAGCTTTTAGATCTCCCGTGGAAAGACCCATGTCTGTGGAATCATCTCCCGCCTGATACAGGGCCGCCTGAATGTGGGCACCCAGCTGGAAATACTTCCAGATACCGATGGAGAAAGTTAAATCCATTAACAACTGGTGCTTAACGATGGAGCCTTCTTTATCCCCGTTTACATAAAGTACAAGGGGATCGTTTGCGTAGGAAAACATACCTCCCACATACCATTTCAGATGATCAAGGCGGTAGGTACTGTCTTGAGTGATGAGTCCATAGGGATCTGAGCTCATCTTGAAGTGCATGATATTGATGTCATGTACATTCTGTGCATGGGTCAGTGCCGGCACCATAAGTATCAGCAGGGCGAGAAGTAATTGTTTTTTCATGAAGTAATGCTCCTTTCGCACTCAGGAATAGAAATACAATCGAAAAACTTTAAAGTCATTGTCCTTACGAAGAACCTTTAAATAACCCAAAAAAACGGGTGTTTCAGGACTCTGTCTAGTTCAGTGGTTATCGTCATTTGTAATTTATACTTTAAAGGATTTTTTCAAAAACGCACGAACTATCGGTCTGTATTCTGAAATAGATCAATATCGTTTATGGACGGGGGAGATAAACTGTTAAAAACGGAGGAGATCTACATCGTGTCCTGAAATTCAATTTTTGTCAAAATTGAGCATGTTTAGGAAAACATGCTATTCAGAACACTACAATAATTTCAAGGTTTTCATTCTTAATGTCCAGTGTATAAATTCGTCATTAACTTGAAAATGTCGAATTACAGGACATTAACTACAGAGTGGTGAATGCGTGAGAGATGAGTTCGAAAGTAATGCCGTTTACGTGGGCTTCCACTTCTTCTGTTGCACTGTGGCAAAAGTACGTGAGTTCTTCTTCTCCGGGAGTGAAATTCCAGTTCACACTGCAGTTACCCGGTTTGATGTTCCGGTCCCAGAGGAAGTCCTGAATTTCCTGATTGGACCAGATGGTCTGGAAACCTCGAGTGAGCCAAGCCTGACGATTCGGGCGCGGGAAGAAGGCAAACCACACATCGGGATTGGAAGATGACGGGATAAATCTAACGTTGACTGCTTCACCATTTACCGTAGCATCGTATCCTGGCTCCGCAGCGTGCATTGAAAAAGTAGTATCCCATCGGCCAACGGTCTGGGATAAAGCCGTGGTTACGGAATCCCTTGAATCATAAAAATCACCAATTCGCCACATGAGCATCTGATCTGTGAGGGTCATCCAGACGTTCGGATCAAAAGCAATGACCGTAATGGCCATGCGAGATACGGACAGAACACATTCCGCCGTATGCGGGAAAGTGCAAACACCCCAGTGCATGGGCCATTTGGCGATTTCACGGGAAGTATGCCCGGATCCGGTATATTGAAAGTAAATTCCATCAACGTGATTTACCAGATCATCTGCGGCATTTTTTGCGTCATTGCAATAGGTTGTGTTTGTGAGATCCCCGGAAATGCCATGCACTTCAAAACCAAGCTGCTCCGTTTGAGTTGCATCTAAAAGGGGAGAGCCATTGTCTTCCATTCCAAGGCGGGTGACTTCCCACCCTGCGGACTCAATATCCATCATTATCTGCATGTGTACATTCTGTTCGTCCGTTGAACCATGGGATTCCCCGAACAACACAGCAGTCAGCCTTTCTTCACTTCGAAGGCGGATTTCAAGTTCCTGAGCAAAATCATTATAGGAAAGGGCCGATGGACTCATCACAGTGTCCATGAGGGTGAAATACCAGTCAAGTTCCTGATCCAGTGGCAAAAGCATGGACTGGCGGAAAGCATCCAGTTCTTCCTGACTGTAGCATACGCTGTGTTCGCAAACCAGATCACCGGGGCAACCGCACTCGGCACAATCATAGGTGGGAAGGCCCGTATCGGAACATTCCCAGGGCTGAACATCGGAACATCCGGGACCTGCAGCGCAATCGAGTTCCCATTGTGCCATGCAACCTGACTCTGTGCAGACGCCTGTTTCGCAGCCCGTATCTCCACAGCAGTTTTCTTCGTTTTCGTCTCCGTTAACGATGCCGTCTCCGCACATTCCCGCAGCTGTGCACTGGCTTATATCAACAGTGCAGGTATTTGAGCAGGTGATTTCACCAGCGTAGTAACCAAGAGAAGTGCAGGTATCAGTTCCAGTGTATGTTGTATCGCATTCTTCGGCGCCGTTTACGGTACCGTCACCACACACGGGGGCCGGATCCGTTTCCGGATCATCACAACCTGCCGTAGATAAAAAAACTAAGGAAACAAACAGTAATAAGAACTTTTTCATAATGTTACTCCAAAAAATTAGTTCCTGAATATGGAAGGGCAATTATCCATGGTTCAGTTATTGGGATAGCCGGGGGTGGGAGAAGGATCCGCTGTCCAGTTTGCCCCGATATCATTGGCGGTTTTATTTCCCTGGTTTGCGATATTCAAAGAAGTGCTATTGTTCTGGACAACGGGAAACCCGTTAGTCTGCAGGGGCCCGATTTGATCAATAACTGCATTGCCAGGAGCATAAAGAAATAGTGTATCCGTCTGGCCGTGGATAACGCCATCGGCTGCAGTCCATCCCCAGACAACGTGATCATACACATCCAAAGCAGTTGAAGCATTATTGTTGAAAACAAAATAATCCCCGGGGGAAATCAGGATATCTTCACTTATGGTTTCGTCGACAGTGTCGGTTTTAAACCGGCAACCGTTAAGATTTACATAAGCAGTGCCGGCATGGTAAAATTCAACCCATTCAGCTGTGGCATCTGTAACATAGGCCATGTATTCGTTGAAAACCAGCATGGTGCCACCGCCGGGAGTAGCAGCGTTGCCCACGGTAACTTCAATGCTGAAAGTCCCTTCGTCATCACTGAGATAGCCGTCGATCATGACTGTGACAGTTACCGGGCCACCGGTTCGGTTGAACCAGTAGGTTTTTTCTTCGTAGCCGTTACTGTATAGATCTCCGTAGGCAAGGAGGTTTCCGGGGCAACCGTCTAAAATTGCAATTACTCCGTCATAACCAGCTTCAAGGTTGAAAAGCCTGACTTTTATAAAGTTGTTGTTCGGGACAGTAATGGTGTACGCCAGTTCTTTCGCTGGACCATCACTGCCATCATAATCAGGGTAGTCATTTACACCGAGGCTTGTATCACCACTGGTAATTCCCGCTGTAATCGGGGTTCCGGGGCAGGTTGAGATAGTACAGACTGAAATACTTCCGGGAGTATTTATGCAAGTATAAGGAGGTACAATCTGGCACGAATCATTGCATCCGTCAGGTCCTCCAGCTCCGTCATCGCATTCTTCTGTTTCCGGACACCAGACACCGTCTCCGCAACTTCCGACTCCGGGGCCTGAGCAATCAGCATTGCATGAACCGCAACTGTCGGTGTAGTGATCATCGCAATCTTCAAATTCCGGACATACAATACCGTCACCGCAAGTGTGTCCTGACCCAACGTCAGTACAGTCGGAGTTACAACTGCCGCATTCATCGTTATAACCGTCATCGCAGGCTTCGTCACCTTCGACGATGCCGTTACCGCAGTCGCTTTCGACACAGTCGCTTGTATCAAAAGAACAATTATTGTTGCAGGCGAGATCTCCCCCGCCGCCGAATCCAAGGGATGTACATGTTGCAGTGCCGAAAAGGACGCCATCGCAGTCTTCGCCAGTGTCTAAAACGCCATTTCCGCAGGGATTACCAGCACAGTCGCTTGTATCAAAAGAAGTGCAATCGGTACTGCAGGCAAGGGTCCCTGAATCGAACCCTAAAGTGGTGCAGGTCTCACCCGTGAGGTTATCGCCGTCACAGACTTCGTTTGTGTCGATAACGCCATTACCACAGGGATTACCAACACATTGAGCCGTATTGAATGAGCCGCAGTCGGAATTACAAGCCAGGGTCCCCGAGTCAAAACCGAGGGACTCACAGGTGGTAAAATCCAGATCCGTTCCATCGCAGACTTCGAATCCGTCGATAATACCGTTACCGCAGCCGGTTCCCCCTTCACATTGGGATGTATTAAATGAGCCGCAATCGGCATTGCAGACAAGGGTTCCCGAGTCAAAACCGAGAGACTCACAGGTTTCTCCGTTGAAATTACTGCTGTCGCAGACTTCAGTGCCGTCAATTTCCCCGTTACCACAAAGATCTTCCGGGCCCGGTCCAGTAGTATCAAAAGAACATGCACCCAGAAGCAAAACGCTGGCAATGAATGATAATTTTTTCATAGGAAACACCTCCGGAACAAAATAAGCAGGATTGTAACCAGATAAATAGTCCGTGTCCTGAAATTCAATTTTTTTCAAAATTGAGCATGTTTAGGAAAACATGCTATTCAGAACACTACTATAATTTCATGGTCTTCATTCTTAATGTCCTGTGATAGAAATAGTCGTTACTTGAAAAGTTGGTATTACAGGACATTAACTAAATATACCCCAATAACTGTAAAAAACCAATTATAATACTTTGCGAAAATAGTCCCTGTCCCCTAAAGATTTATTTGGTTTAAAAAACAATTTGCACTTTACATAAATAGTGGTATGTATAGCCTGGTTACAAAACAAAAATTCAGTCGGAAGATGGATTAATTCCTTTTTTCGGAATTTCGACTGGAAGTAGTTTTAGATTAACTTTCATGTTTATATTAGCTTTTTTTACTATCCAATGGTGGATAGTTTAGCTTAAGGAGAATTACTATGTTATTTCGAAAACTAATCTTAATCGGGACATTGATGTTTGGAACAGCCCTTATGATAATGGGATGTGACGATGACGACAGCAATAATACCAACAATACCGACGTTTGCGAAAATGTCGACTGCGGAGAACATGGACAGTGTGCAGTTGTAAATAATGCTGCAAGTTGCGATTGCGACACTGGCTACCATGCTGATGGACTCACCTGCGTTGAAGATGGCGGCAATACAGCCCCGGCTTTCACATCTACTCCAACTCAGGATGCCACTGCTGGTGAGCTTTACTCATACAGCATTGCCTGCTCAGACACCGATGGTGACACACTGACTTTGAGCATCGGAACTTCAGATACCTGCGATGCAACCCTTGTAGACAATGGCGATGGAACAGGAAATTATTCCTTCCAGGCTGTTATACCACTACCTGCTGGATCTGAAAGTTGCGTACTCGATATAGCTTGTACTGATGGAACCGAAATTGCGACCCAGAGTGTAACAATCACGATTTCTGGGGGCGGTACGGAATGCCATGACAGCACCGAATGGGTTGGCCAGTTCCTTGGAACAACCGATGCCACATCAATTGATGGCGGAACAATAACCACTACAGCATGGACAACTGCTTACGATAGCGGTCTTGATGAACTGGTAGCACTTATGCCCGCCACATCAGGTGATTCAACTGAAGTTAATGTCGTAATCACTGAAGTTACAGTTATTGCAACTTACCAGGATGCCACTCAGGTTCGTATGTATGTTGCCGATGGAAATGGCGCATTTAAAGTTTATTTAAGCGACGATGCGACCCAGATTCCTTCATTCGTACCACAAACCGGTCAGAAAATTTCCTTCACTGCAACAGAGATAATGAACTACGGTGGCACACCAGAGATAACTGCAGTTGCCGATAATTCCATTGTGTTTGTAAGTGCGAACAATGAAGTTGCAGTATCTGACCACACAGGCGGTCCCGCTATGACCATAACTCAAGTAAATCAGATTGTCAGAGTTACTGGAACGATCGTTTCTGCGGGAACAGGATGCGGTGCCGGTTACACCTGCTACGATCTGGATTATGGTTCAGGCACAAACGTAGTTTTCCGCACAGCAACGGTAGTTGAATCCGGAGACTGCATCAGTTATGTAGGCCCAGTTACCCTCTTCAACAATGCGCCTCAACTCACCTCCTATAACCCCACCTGGGAAAAAGCCTGGTAGTCCCAGTTCCCCATCCACCTCCTTTTTCTCTTTTTACTCCATTTACATTGATATTGGATGTTTACGCCCTGCTCCTGTCCCTGTTTCCCTGAGTCCCTGCTTCCCTGGTAAAAATTTCAGGGATACAGGAAATCAGTAGCAGGTGCAGGACAATCAGGGTCTAATTCCTGAAGGCTTTCATTAAATTAGTAGAACTTCCAGCCTTTGTAATTTTGAATTGATGTTAAATGTTTATGACTTGCTCCTGATCCTGTTTCCCTGAGTCCCTGTTTCCCTGGTAAAAATTTCAGGGATACAGGAAATCAGTAGCAGTAGCAGGACAATCAGGGGCTCATTCCTGAAGGCTTTCATTAAATTAGTAGAACTTCCAGCCTTTGTAATTTTGAATTGATATTGGATGTTTACGCCCTGAACCTGTCCCTGTTTTTCTGGTGAAACATTGGGGAATATTTTTAAGGCACTGTCTGGAAATCTGCTATAGTTTGGCGGGAGGTAAAAATGAGTGACAAAAAGCTATTGATTCCTGGTGTATTAATTTTCGTTTTTTCCTGTTCTTCAGTCACTTTGAAAACAGATAAAGAAACCTACAGGCCCAATGAGGTTGTTTCTTTCAAACTTAAAAACAGTACGCTGTTTAAAACCGGGTATAACCTTTGTTTTACTTCTCTGCAAAACCGAGTTGGTGCCGAGTGGAAAGTCATAAAGTCCGATTTCAGTATTCATTGCCCTTCAATTTTATACATGCTGAGTTCCTTTTCCACTTCAAGGAAATCACTGAAGCTTTTACCGGCGGATCTCCTTCCCGGCCGGTATCGGCTTGCCACGACCATTGAGCACCGTTCCGAACGAAGACGCATATCCGCGGAGTTTGAAGTTTCCGGCAGTGCCGCTCCGGATTATTCGGTACCTCCAGTGCGGGTTTTTAAGTTTCCCCGGGGCATTGAAATCCATCCGAGAAAAGACAACGGAGTGGATATCGGAGTAGATACAAAAATCCCCAAACGTCTTCTTTTAAAAGCAACTCCGAACCTTATCCATGGATACTCATTCAACATATTTATTGAGGCAGATGGTAAGAAAACACAGTTATCCAGCGGCCTCAGCGGAGACATCAACTGGGGAACATACGTTGTAAACGGCGAAACTCTGGAAAAAGCCGGAAAGAACGCTTTTATTGTTATTGAATATGTTCTCTTTGAAACAGAAATACCAGCCGGCCACATGTGGAAACCCGCAACTGGTAAAAAATACCGCATCCTGTGGCAAAATACCCTCCGTAAAAGCCTGAACAAGAACTAAACCTAATCAGACCGCTTCATGAGTAAAAGGCTCGAAATCTAAAAAGTGAATATTTGCTTCCAGTCTTTGTAATTTTCCATTGATGTTGAATGTTTAACCGCTGATCCTGACTGCTTGCATTCCGCTACGCGAAATTGCTTGCCTGTTTTCCTGATTTCCTGAATCCCTGTTAAAAAAATTCAGGTAATCAGGAAATCAGTAGCAGGAACAGGAAAACAGGTAGGCAATTTCGCGCAGCGGAATGCCATAGAGGGGCTCATTCCTGAAGGTTTTCTTCAAATTAACTTATTGTATTACTCATGAACCGATCTAATCCAGCTGATGAATCTGCGGATCATAAGTCCGAAGGAAGGAAGCTTTCCAGCCCGGGGCGTGAGCCCCGGGAAAAATGTTAAATCAATTCTTTCCCTTTATAAACCTGAGGTTCATGCGTTCGCAAAACGCCTGAGATCCTGAGCCTGTGCTTGCACAGGCGTAAGTTTATCAGCCCGGGGCGTGAGCCCCGGGTAAGATGCTCCCACCCCCCCTTTTTCCTTCATAAGCACCGCCGCAGGCGGTGCTTATGAAGGAAAAAGGGATTCAAGATCCG
>JAHJMN010000032.1 GCA_018821305.1 Myxococcota bacterium | reverse complement strand
TCGTGTCCTGTAATTCGCTTCGCGAAGGATTTTATTAAAAATCCTAACAGGCCACTACAATAAATTCAACACCTTGCGGTTACTGTCCTGAGCAAAAATCGGGCGAAAAATTTGATTTTCGGTATTTCAGGACAGTAACTAAATAAAAAACTTTACTTTGCGGGGTTTAGGTAAGAATAATGACTTGGGGAGTCTAAATGGGAAGTCTTCAGAGTAAGTTGAATATTGAAAGTCAAGTACATGTCTTTCGTGCAAAAAAGCGGATAACACAGCAGCAGTTAGCTGATGCCGTTGGAGTTACCAGAGCGACAATAGTTGCTCTCGAAAAAGGAAACTACAATCCGTCTCTGGACCTTGCCTTCAGGATAGCTATGTATTTTGAAACTGATATTAATGAACTTTTCAGTGTAAAGGCTACGGATAATGAGTAAATTGCTGAAAATCAATCGTCTGGTAGGGCTTTATCTTATCTTTTTCAGCCCTCTCGTTATTACCCTTCTGGTTTGGAGTTCCTTCATATCAACACCTTCTGGCGTACCAGTGCCGCATTTTGACTCCCGGATGGCCTCGTTTGCCTGGGATATTCTGGGCATCCATTTTATGTTCTGGCTCGTTTCACTCCTCTATTTTTTCATTATGCTGGTTTTCCATGGGGCCCTCAGAGATTCAGTAATCGCGTTTGCTGCGGGTCTGAATGCAAGGGATGAACGGGAAGAGTTAATTATCGGGCATGCATCAAGAGCATCCTGGTTATCGTCCATGGCTCTGATGATATTTCTATTGTTATCAAGTGGTTTAATGATAAAAGTCACAAGATTCAGCAGTGATAATGGGCCTTCAGTCGCAAAAGGAAAAAGGGGCAGCGTGTCTATTGGATACCGTTTTACGCTGTTTGATCCTCCGGTCAAAAATAAGCAAGTGACGAAACCCACTGGAGAAAAAACAGTGTTTCTCTTCACCGGGCTACCCTTTTCCAAAAATATGATTCTGATGTTTTTGCTTCTTTGGCAGATTCTTTCCTTCAAGTTTTTTGCTCGAAAAGTCGCTGCCAGATGTTAAAGTGTCAATAAAAGTAAACAGAAAGTATAATAAACTTGACATTCTGCTTCTTTGCCCTATGGTAAGAGCATGAAAGGAGATTGTCATGAGAACAATTCTTATATCGAGTTTACTTTTACTAACATCTTGTACTTCCGGGACTTTCAGGCCTGGGAGCGTTCCCCGGGTCAGCATTTCTCAGTTATCCTCTGAAAAAGACGTTTTTTCCAGAAAACTGAAAAACAGAGAAGAACTGATTATTTCAGTTAAAAAAGGTGAGGTGATTCCTGCCCAATTCACCTTCGATTCGGGAATTGTACTGTACAAAAGCCGCGAGTCGATGACGGCCCAGCGTGATTTTTGTATCTACATCGGGAAAGGAAAGTTCGGTCTCAGCCCTGATTGCAAAACATTCGCCCATTTCCACAAAGGCAGCAGCCTGAAGAAGCTTTTCGGTTTCAAGCGTGGCTCTGTGTCCCTCGGCCTTAAAATCGATAAAGAAGGCATTTCCGTGCCAATCCTCATCAAACAAAACTGATCAGGAATTTATGGTTTATAAAAGTTTCATCATATGTCCTCATATACGGAAGAAAATGCTTTTGATGTTTACATCAGGGTTTGCAACGAAAATCATTATCCCAAGTTCTTCGACGGCACTAAAAATCCCCGGAATCAAAGGTATCCATATAGCCACTTTCGATTCCAGGGCAATCAGCAGAAAAATCCCCGCAACGAGGCAAAATCCTGTAACTTTATTTGCAATTGTGTGAAGGAAAAATAGGGTTCTGTACTTCAATAAACAGACGATTACTGTTAAAAGCCTCAGTCCAGTGATTAATACAATAAATAGTTACTGTCCTGAAATACCGGAAATCAAATTTTTCGCCGATTTTTTGCTCAGGACAGTAACCGCAAGGTGTTGAATTTACTGGTAGTGGCCTGTTAGGATTTTTAATAAAATCCTTCGCGAAGCGAATTACAGGACACG
>JAHJMN010000031.1 GCA_018821305.1 Myxococcota bacterium | reverse complement strand
TAAAGTAATGATTTACTGAATATAAATGACCCCTGATTCCCTGTTCCTGAATCTGTTTCTGTTTCTGATTCCCTGAAATAGTTAAATCCTTATAACTGCATTTAGTTTTGTTAACAATATCAACTAATACGCCTTAACCGATCAACATTGGTATTAGGCCGATTCCTGAGTAATTAATTCCCCGATTTCGATTCTTTTATTCTGCAAGCGGTCTAATCAGTTACAGATTTATTTTCCGTAGTATCCGTATTTGCCGCCTTTTTTAGAAACGGCCTCACCTTCAGGGCCCATCACTTTAAGCTCACGAGGCTTATCACGGCGCACTTCAGGCACTGTTCGAGCACGTGGTGTAATTACAGGGACTGTTTCAGGTTGTTCAGCAGGTTTGGAACAACCTGCAAAACTTATTGCAATTAGAATAACAAAAAACTTCATTTTAACCAGATCCTTGCGTTCAGATATTTAGTACCTTTCCTTATTTCGTAATATACAGGAACAAAAGGTGCTTTTGCAAGGGGGGCTACCTTTGCTATAACCTGAGCACGTTTTACATGATCACCGGGTTTTACAGTTATTTCATGAATTTTGCCGATAAGAGAAAAGTGACTGTCCGCGTGTTCAATTACGACCACGTCACCATAACCTGAAAGAGGTCCAGTAAAGCGGATAATTCCATTTTCTACCGCAAATACTCGATCTCCTGGTTTAGCGCTTATGAAAACCCCATCACTCATGGTCTGGTCATTTATAAAAGCACCGCTTACAGGTCTGATTAAAATACCTCTTTTAAGCCGGAAATTCACATTTTTCTTAAAAAGATTATCAAACATCATCCTTGATTCGCCGGTCATCTGCCATACTTTAGAGTCGTAATTGGCCTTATCAATTAATTTTCGCTTGGAATGGGCAGAATCAAAAGCAAATTTTGCTCTCGCCATGGCAGTTTCCTTGTCTGAAAGGCGAATTTTTAATGATTCAATAAGATTTTCAAGTCCATTAATTGACCTGCTCAATTCTTCACGGATTTGTTCAATAGCTTTAAGATCGCTTTCAAGGCTAAGTAATTCTGACTTTTCCCTGCGAAGAATTTTTAAGAGAGCATATCTTCCATCCGTTGGAACAGTCACATGGTTTTCTGAAAGAAATGGACTTCCCCAACTTGAAGAATGAAGTTTTGCCAGAGCTGAAATGAGTTTACCAGTTCTTAATTTTTTTGATTTTATAGCCCGCTTAAAACCATTGATCCTGACAACAGTAGAATCCCTTCTTGTCATCAGAATAACTCGTTCCTCACTGGAAATCCTTATTGCTTCTCTTAAATTTGTATACTCAGTATGATTTTTTGAATAGTCCTTAAGACTGGATATTTCGATTTCCAGATACCCAACAAGATTCTTATAGGCAGTAGTTGCAGAGGTTATTTCAAAAATCACAAGCATCCAGGCAATCATATCAACCTCTCAGGTTTTTACGGTCATGAGGGCAAGCTTCCCACTTAAAAGACCAGACAGAAGGCCAAAAGCGCAACCCAATCCGATTATTCGAATATTCAGGAAATCATTTACCGAAATCATTTCCCATGAACTGCCAAGCATTTCTTTTAGCCCAGGTAATCCAAAGTGTCCGGCGGCCCAGAGAAAAAGCAGTGACAAAGCAGCACCCGCAAGACCTGTAAGCATTGCTTCGAAAATTACAGGAGTATTAATAAAACCTGACCGGGCTCCAAGTAATTTTATAAGTTTAATTTCACTTAAATGATTTTCAACGGTAAGCCGCGTTGTTACCATTATAATATAGGTGGTACTGACAAGGACAATTATCATAAGAATAATACCTATAAGGTAAACTATATCAAGTACATGACCGACTTTTTTATTCCATGTATGAACATCCCTTACATCTGTAATTCCCGCGACAACGCCACTCAATTTCTTCATTTTTTCGACACACTGATTTACTTTTTCAGTCTCACCATGAATCACAACTTCAATACTCACAGGAAAAAATTCGTTTTCTACTGATTTCACAAGATCTGCATCACCTTCAAGGCTTTGAATCAGTCTTTTCCGGGCTAAGTCCTTTGAAATAACTCTTGTTTTAGTTACTCCATCAATTTCAGTCAACTTCTTCCTAATGGTTTCAACTTTGTGTTCAGGAAGTCCATCCTTTAGATAAACTGCAACCATAGCTCCGGAGCCCCATTTTTCAGAAATAGTCCTCAAAGCATTTGCAGTGAGAGTAATTCCTCCAGCAAGGGTAAGCGTCAAAGCGATTGTTCCAACTGTCAGCAAATGGGTAAGAGGTTTACGCCGAAATGCTTTCAGTGACTGGATAAAGTAATAATAAAGATTCATCATAACGTTACTCAGTTCTCAATAAACGAAGGAATAATCGTTTGAGACAATTCCAGCCTGTGGTTTTTAATTGTAAAAACGTATGGATGCACAGTATCAGCTATTTCATGAACATCATGGGTGGCCCATATTACGAGGATTTTTTCATTTACGCTCAAATTACAAAGAAACTCAGAAATCCTTTTCCTCATTGTTTTATCGAGATTTGCTAAAGGCTCATCAAGAAGAATAACGGAAGGGGAAAATGCAAGTGCCCGTGCAATGGATATAAGACGTCTCTCACCACCACTCAGATCGCCACAGTTAATAAAAGACAAACTGGATATTTCAAGTTTTTCAGTTATTTCATATACTTTATTGCGCAAAGCACTTCCATGTATACCTGCAATTCTAAGAGGAAGAGCAATATTTTCTATGGCACTTCTATCGTCCAGAAGGTTGCCTTCCTGATACACCATCGCAATAGATCTTGCGAGGAGACTTCGGCTTGATTCCCGCAATTTACCAATTTCCTTATCTTTTACTCTTATTCGACCAGCATCTGCAGGAATCTCACCGCGTAACATCCTCAATAGTGTAGTCTTACCGGAACCAGAAGGCCCGGTTATAATATTCAATGAAAACGGATTGAAACTTGCTTTCAAATTTTCAAAAATCACCCGATCTCCGAACTTTTTATGAACGTTTTCAAGTATTATCATATATGTCCTTCCAAAACAAATAATTCATCACAGTAAGAAGATATGAAAATTCCCAAAATTTCGACAACCGTTATTAAAGGGGGCAAAGCCTATTCCGGATATTTTCATGTGCATTTCTAACACATGGTATTGATCATCACAAAAAACCACTCTGTCGATATTGAGACATCATTGTTTTTATTGAGTCATTACTAAAGTTGTTTGACCCAAATCTTAGAGCTAATATCTTGAATATATTTAATATTTCATCCTGAATATCACTGGCATCCATATTGCTTGTGAAGATTTCAGGAGGTGCACCATGAAATTCACAATGGTTATTTCAGTTTTTTTACTTACATCGTGTCTTACCCCTGAAACAGAAGAGAATTGGACTCTACTTGTAAACTATTCTCCATCTGTAAAATACGATTCGGGGCCCATTTTACAATTTGATTCCGCAGTTAATCCCCATGGGGTTTTCCTTCTGGAAATGGTAGACTCCGGAATCTGCAATCCTTTGTGTCCTGGTATATGCAAAAATAACAGATGCTTTCGGTCCCAGATTGATGAAGATTTTTATAATGATGCGAAGGACGGAGAACTATCAAGTCAACGAAAACTAATGACAATTCCCGTTACCATTGAGCCGATGGATAAAAATCTTTTTATAAAGCCCCAAAGTGGGACACTAAGGCCGGACAGTATTTATGAAATTCTCCTTACTTCTTCGCTGCGAAACAATCATGGGTACCCGGTGAAAGATACTTTCGGAGACAGTGTTCCGTTCAGTCTTCCATTTCAAACGGAGAAAGAAGACATTGAAACGGCACAATTAGTCAGCGTCTGGCCAGAAAATGGTGCCAGAAATATTCCTCAAAATACTGCATGGATATTAATTGAGTCCCCATCTCTTTCCAGTGGATCAATAAAATCAGGTGATCTTTATCTGGAATCAACTTCCGGTGAAACAATGGAGCTTGCACCGGATACAAAAATCGTATCCTGTGGCTCGAAATGTTTAATGCTCTGGCTGGAAGATATTCTGGATTCTGATACAGAGTATTACATTAAAAGTCGCTATAATATTTTTCTTCCTGACGGTAAACTGATTCCCTCCTGGGATAGAATTGGCGCATTTAAGACAGGAAACCTTCTCTGGAGCTGGGATCCTCAATTTACAGATGTGCAAATGAGCGGAGTAACCGGCTGTACTCATTTCAATTCCAGCGTTAATTCAGACGTTTTAATGTGGATTAAAAATGAGGAAGGTTTTTCAAGTCCGGTATCAGTTTTCAACCGCGGGGAAATTGAAATTGGAACCCGTGATATAGGCCGTATTGAGATTTACTATATTGGAGTAAATGGTGTATCGGGCAAACTTGGGAGATTCGATGTTGAAGTCGAAGATGAATGGAATCCGACTCTCGCGATTACCGAACTATACCCCAACGCTTTCGGGCCTGAACCTGCAATGGAATATATTGCTGTTAAAAATATAAGTTTTAATGATTTGAACCTGCAGGGATTCAGGATTACAGATGACCTGGAAAAGACTGGTGAAATTCTCCCGGATTTTATCCTGCTGGGGGGAGACACAGTATATATTGTTGGCGAAAACTATGACTTTATGTCTGAAGAGGCGGCCTGTCTGGAAGGCAAAGATATAATTATAACAGAAGGTTCCCTGCTCTCTTCGGGTATGACAAACTCCGGTGAAACTGTATGGCTCATTGACCCTGACGAAAACATAATCAGTCGCTATGGTGGCTGGATTGATGTTTCAAACACTCCGGGAGCTGTAGTGATGCGAATAGATCCCCATGGATGTGATGTTCGTGATCGATGGACAACTTTTAATGATTTCTAAAAGAATGGCACGCCGGGAGATTTCCATTCCACGCCGAGATGTCTGGCACAGGTAGCTCCGCAATCGGCAAATGTTTTACGCATTCCGAGAGGCATCGCTTTTGTTCCCTTCAAGAAAGCCAGAATTGGAACATTTTCCCGATTATGATCAGTTCCAGGGAAAGTAGGATCATTCCCGTGATCCGCTGTAATCATAACCAGATCGCCGGGCTTTGTTAGTTCTTCAATCCGTGGAATTGCCGCGTCAAATTCCTCCAGGGCACGGCCATAACCTTCCCAGTTATTACGATGGCCGTACAGCATGTCAAAATCCACGAGGTTTACAAACAATAGACCTTCTTTTAAATCCGACCATAATTTTAATGTTGTTTCAATTCCGTTGGTATTTCCTTTGGTAGGATGAGTTTCGGAAACACCGCGTGTGTTGAAAATATCACTTATTTTACCAACACCAACAACTGGTAGACCTGCATCACAAATACGTGTCAGAACACTCACCGGTGGAGGATCATAACTGTAATCATGTCGATTTGATGTTCTTACAAAAGAGCCAATATCACCGGTAAATGGTCGTGCAATCACTCTACCGATTTTATACTCATCGCCAATAAGCCGGGCTGCTTTGCATACACGGTAAAGCTCATCGAGAGGAACTTTTTCCTCATGAGATGCTATCTGAATGACGGAATCAGCACTTGTGTAAAGAATCAGTGAACCTGATGACAAGTGTTCTTCCCCAAGTTCCGCAATAATTTCAGTACCACTTGCTGTTTTGTTACCGATAAAAGTATGACCAGTCGATCTTTCAAGTTTTTTCACGATCTCCGGTGGAAAACCCTTGGGAAAAGTTGCAAAAGGTTTATCAAGAATCATTCCCATAAGTTCCCAATGCCCGATGGTGGTATCCTTCCCTGCCGAAGCCGGTTCCATAAGCCCATAAAACGCTTCCGGAGCAACTTTTTCAAGACCCGATGTAATATGCGAAAGTCCCCATCGAGAAAGGTTGGGAAGTGACAGGGGGTTTCCATTTTCGGAAAACCGATTGATTATGTGACCGAGGGTATCCGCACCAACATCACCGTACTTTTCCGCATCGAATGCTTCCCCGGCACCGACACTGTCTAAAACAATAAGTAAAACCCTGGACATCTTACTACTCCTGCCAACTGAAAGTTGGAAATGATGTTGCAAGTTCTGCAACTTCAGCAGCTATCTGGTCCTTGATAGCTTCATCAATAAATGGACTTTCACCTTTTTCAAGTTTGCCTGCTTTTATATTTTTCATGGTGCGATCCATAAGCTCAGCAACTTTCCGACAATCATTTTCCTTAAAGCCACGGGTAGTAATGGAAGGAGTTCCAAGCCTGATTCCATCCGGGAAAAGTGGTTTTTGTCTGTCACTTGCGTTTGGTACTGTATTGAAATTACAAACTATACCAACATCTTCAAGAGCTTCCGCAACACGTTTTCCAGGGAGATTACAACTCTTTCGTACATCCACTAAGACAAGGTGATTGTCTGTACCGCCACTGATAATATGATAACCACGGCCCTTCAGTTCATCCGCAACAGATATCGCATTTTTTACTACCTGATCTGTGTATGATTTAAAAGCCGGGCTGAGAGCTTCCTTTAATGCCACTGCTATCGCAGAAATAGTATTAAAGTGAGGTCCACCCTGAAGTCCTGGAAATACAGCTTTATCTATTTTATCTGCATGCTCAGGATCTTTACTGAGAATAATTGCCGCACGGGGTCCCCGAAGGGTTTTATGCGTCGTAAATGTCACAACATCCATATGCGGGAATGGTGATGGATGGCTGCCTCCAGCAATAAGACCAGCAATGTGAGAAATGTCCGCTAAACTTATTGCTCCAACTTCCCTGGCGATTTCGCCGAAAGCCTTGAAATCAATTGTTCTTGGGTATGCAGTGTATCCACAGACCAGTACATCAGGACGAAATTCCAGAGCCTGTGCCCGAATCTTTTCCATATCGAGATAATCATCTTCCTGACAACCGTAATGACTTATCTCAAACCATGCTCCGGTAACGCTAACGGGGCTTCCATGGGTGAGATGACCACCGTGATCAAGTCGCATGGCCATAATTTTCCCGGCAAAAGGTTTAAGGAAAGCGGTATAAACTGCCAGATTGGCCGGGGCACCACTTAAAGCCTGAACATTGGCAAAGGGATATCCAAAGAGTTGTTTTGCCCTCTCAATAGCAAGATTTTCTATTTTATCGGTGTTAACCTGCCCTTGATAATAACGACGTCCGGGATAACCTTCGCCATATTTATTGGTAAAACTGGTTGCTAAAGCAGCCCTGACGGCGCAGGATGCGTAATTTTCCGATGGTATAAGCCTGATTTGTCTTTGCTGACGTGTTTCTTCAGAAACAACAAGATCAAAAACTTCATTATCAACTTCTTTTAAACCTGAAAGTATTGCCTGATCCAACATATGTAACTCCTTATAGAAACAGAGGTTAAAATTTACTCCGGTGAAGGATTGGAGTACAAAGCCGCCCGAGTGTCAAGAAGTCTCTGACCCTGAAAGTCGAAAAATTGAAGTTTTGGATGAATTTCCTCATTCCTGAAAATGGAAAATGTGACATAATGGGTTCGTGTCCTGAAATTCAATTTTTATCAAAATTGAGCATGTTTATTAAAACATGTTATTCAGAATACTGCAATAATTTCAAAGTCTTCATTCTTAATGTTCTGTGTCCAGATTTGGTGAAAGCTTGAAAAGTTCATATTATAGAACATTAATTTAATGGGTTCAATTCGCGAGGCACACTTATGTTATATTTAAAGCACTTGATTCTAATCAGTTCACTTTTTGTTTTTTCCTGCTCCGGCAATAATTCAAGTTCATTTCCCGGAAGAAACCTCCTGCAGGAAGGGGATATTATTCTTCAGAGTATTCCGTGCGGGGATCTTTGTAATTCAATTGAAAAGGCAACAAAACTAAAAAATTACCACGGAATCAGCCATGCAGGAGTGTTTACAAAGCATGATGGAAAAGACTATGTAATTGAAGCATATGGATCCGTTAAGAGAACTCCCCTGAATGAATTTATTAAGCGTTCCAGAAAGAAAAGTCGTCGTCAGGTCATCTACATCGTTCGATTAAAAAAAGAATATCAGACATTAATTCCATTTTTTATTAAAGAACTGGAAAAACGATTAGGCAAACCCTACGATGATATTTTTATGCCGGACAATGACAGATATTATTGCAGTGAGCTCATTTCCGACAGTTTTCTCACTATGGGTCTGAAAATCTTACCCCGGCATCCCATGTTTTTCGGCAAAAAATCAGGAAAAGAATACAGAGTTTTTCAGGAGTATTTCGCCAAAAAGAATCTGGTAGTACCCGAAGGCAAACCAGGAACAAATCCCGCATCGCTATTGAATCTACCAGCCTTCGATATCATATACAATTTCGAACGTTAGACTGTCTTGTATATGCTAAAAACTATATGAAATTGCGGTTTTTGCTGAAGCTTTTCTTTAAAACGAGTCACTATAGTATTGCTCAGTAAGCTGTCTAATAAAAACACTGCTCGGTAGTACCGTATTAGATGATATTGTTAACAAAAATAACACGCATTAATCAAAGGAAGAACATTCAGAGAGTCAGAAACAGTAGCAGAATCAGGACATTCAGGGTCTTATTCCTGAAAGTTCATATTCAAATACTGAATTGTAATAGATCTTGACCGCTTGCGAAAGCGGTCTTAATGCCCCAACAACACTTTCCTTCAAAGTAAACGCCCTGCTCTTGCCCCTGTTCCCCCTGGCTTTCTGTTTTCCTGTAATTATTATATAATGTTGTATTTATTAATTATTTACTTCAAAAATTCACAAGCCGAGCAGCATTGGGTCTAGTCAAAAACCTGTTAGAGTCTGGTTAAAGTTTTGCGAAGTACAACAAATTGTAATGAAATTTCTTTAGTTCAAGAACACTTTCATGTATAGTGTCAACAGTTACCTGGAGAGGAACATGATGGCAAAATTTAGAAATTTTATCGTTTTTATGGCTGTTATGCTTTATGCACAACTTTCCGCCGCTCAGGCACCTCAATCCGACTCCCTCGATGTTCTCACATTGAGGCCAGCTGTCGGAAGGGGGCCTTTCCTTTACACATCATCCCTCCACATGCCGGCACACATGGAATATGGTGCCATGATGGTTTTCGGCTTTGGCATGGATCCATTCGTTATTTACAATATGGAAGGTAATAATATCGGCGACGTGAGAGCCAAACTTGTCAGCATGATTGGAATGGCAGAACTTGGCGGTTACCTTGGTCTTTTTGATAAATATCTCGTTGGTTTATCCGTCCCTGTAGGTTTTGTACAAGGCAACAAAGTCGACGATGAAGGACTTGAAACTGAAGGTTTAAATCCAATGGCATGGGGTGATGTAACTCTCCATGCAAAAGCTCGATTCTACAAGCAGAATGCTATCAATGCTGGTCTTGACCTTCGAATTGGCCTTCCCACTGGTAAATACAGTGATAACTTCACCGGTGAATCAGGTCCCACTGCTGCCCTTCGCGCACTTTTCATGTATGATGCCGGAAAATTTGGTGCCGCTGTTGAAGCTGGTTTCCTGTTCCGACTCAGTGCCTCAGACAGTGCCTTTTTCAATGATAAATTCGAGCAGGGTAACCAGATAGTTTACGGAGCTGGCGCCTGGTATCAAGTCATAGAAAAGCTTAAAATTACGGCAGAAATCACCGGTCGAAGCGGATTTTCCGGTGCCAAACATGATCATCCCGTTGAAGGCGGTATTGGTGCCGGCTATGAAGTTGCTAACGGTATTACCGTTCATGCTGGTTTCAACATGGGTGTCGTAGCTGGTGTCGGTACGCCCCTTTTCCGTGGAATCATTGGCGTTAAGTGGAATCCAAACTTCAAAGATTCCGATAATGATGGCGTTCCCGATACTCATGACAAATGTCCCTTCCTCAAAGAAGATAAAGACGGATTCGAAGACGATGATGGTTGCCCGGATATCGACAACGACAAAGACGGCATCCCAGACTCGAAAGATAAGTGCCCTGATAAGGCAGAAGATATCGACGGTTTCGAAGACGAAGACGGTTGTCCGGAACTCGATAACGACAAAGATGGCATTCCAGATATTCAGGATCAGTGCCCCAAAGCCGCCGGTCCCAAATCAAATAAAGGCTGTCCGTTAAGTGCCATTGACTCCGACGGTGATGGTATTTACGACGATAAAGACAAATGTCCGAATCAAGCCGGTGAATCCAAATACGAAGGATGTACTATAGATACTTACGACGGTGACGGCGACGGTGTTATGGATTCCAAAGACAAGTGCCCGAAACACAAGGGTGAAGCGAAAAACCATGGTTGCCCGCTTTCAATGCTTGATTCCGATGAAGACGGTGTTACTGACGATAAAGACAAGTGTCCTGGTAAGAAAGAAACCATTAATGGCGTTGATGACGACGACGGTTGTCCTGATAAGGGCAAGCCATGGTTTACTGTCAGTCAAAGCATAAAAATCATGGGCATGACTAAGGCAGGCCTTGAGTTCAAATTCCCGTCACGAAAAGACGAGTGGTTTAAAGATGGCCGCGGGGCAGAACTTACGGATTCCGGTAAAAAAGCCATTGATCAGTTTGTGCTCTTCATGAAAGCCATGAAAGCCATCCCGCGCATGGCAATTATGATCAATACTGATACTACCATTTCCTCTACTGAAGCCTACAAGGTAACACAAGCTCAAGCCGAAACGGTTAAAAAGTACATCATATCCAAAGGATTGCCTGCCAACAGGTTTGCTATTCAGCCCCTTGGAAGTCAGATGTCTCTTTATAAGGGAAATAGCAGGACTAAACAGAAAACTAACCGCAGAATTCTCTTCATTATTCTTGAAGACTGATCCTGTTCCCATCCAATGACAATCCACAAAAAATTTGCAGCGGAAGTAACAGATGAAAAAAACAGTCCTTGTTATTGACGATGAAAAAAACATAAGAAATGCACTGAGACTCGTTTTAGAGGGGGAAGGCTACACTTTCCTTGAGGCAGACAGCGCAGAAAAAGGAATTGATATATTAACTTCCAAAAGTGCAATTGATGTCGTTTTGCTCGATCTGAAACTTGGCGGCATGAGCGGCATGGAAGCCTTGAAAATCATTCAAAAAAGAGTTTTCAGGGAAACAAGGCCAGTTATTATTGTAATAAGTGGTCAGGCAACAACATCTGAAGCTATGGAAACCGTTAAGAACGGGGCTTTTGATTTTCTTGAAAAACCTCTGGATCGTTCACGCATCCTGGTGACCGTAAATAATGCTTTCGAGCATCGTAGACTTCTCGATCAGAGAGATAATCTTGCGTCCCAGCTCTCCGATAAATATGAAATGATTGGGACAAGTCCTGCTATTCTGGAACTTTTCAGACAGATCGAAAAGATTGCACCAACCAAGGGCAGAGTTTTGATAACCGGAGAAAGTGGAACAGGTAAGGAACTCGTAGCCAGAGCTATCCATAAAAATTCTACTCTCCATGATAAGCCTTTAATAAAAGTAAACTGTGCAGCAATTCCACCAGAACTCATTGAAAGTGAGCTTTTCGGCCATGAGAAAGGTGCCTTTACTGGAGCACTTAATCGAAAAATCGGACTATTTGAACTAGCAGATGGAGGTACGATTTTTCTGGATGAAATAGGCGATATGAGCCTCAATGCTCAAGCAAAGGTTCTAAGAGTTCTGCAGTCAGGGGAAGTTCAAAGGGTCGGGGGTGAACAACTACTTTACGTTGATGTAAGAGTAATTGCTGCAACCAACCGGGATCTGCAACTGATGGTGAAGGATGGAACATTCCGAGAGGATTTATTTTTCCGACTCAGTGTAATTCCTCTTCATCTCCCCCCCCTCCGGGAACGACCCGAGGACATCCCACAACTTGTGGATGGATTTGTAAAATCGTTCTGCAAAGAGTATGGTTTTAAAACAAAGTCCATTGATCAAAAAGCAATGGAAGCTATGCAATCTTATAACTGGCCTGGAAATATTCGCGAGTTAAAAAATCAGGTAGAACGAATGGTTATATTAAGCTCCGATAACATTGGTGTGAAGGATCTTCCATTTAACCTGAATCACATTGTTACTGTGGATTTTGATATTGCAAAGTTTTCTCATATGAGTCTCAAGGAATTCAAATCTGAAATGGAGAAATCGTTCATACTGATGAAACTTGAAGAATGTGATTGGAACATTACCCGGGCGGCAGATATTCTGGGACTGGAAAGAACCAATCTACATAAAAAACTCAAGAGTTATAATATTAACAAAGCTCAGGAATAATGATCTTAACGTTTATTTTTATTGCACTTTTTTCAACAACTAAAGCAGAACCCACTTCTGATGCGTCTGGCAGAGCTGCTTACATTGATGCTTTAAATCTAATGATCTCCGGAAAAACTGATTTGGCAAAAACGAGATTTAAAGTAGTCAGTTATAAGCATAAAGATACTGTCTGGTCTGACAAAGCAAGATTTTTGAATGCTGTCCTTAATTATTTTTCCAGGGATTTTCATGCGGTTTCAGGTATTCTAAGGGAACTTTCCCAGAGACCTGAGTTTTCTCCGGAATTTCCACTTAAAAAATTTGTAGTTTCATGGCTTAACCGCCTTGAACGAGGGTTTAACACAGGAAATGCAATCATAATGAGACGCTGGTATGAAGTAATCACTTCATCGGAGAAAGAACGAATCAAAAAGATTGATGAATTTACTGCAAAATTTCCTGATTTCAGTTGGAATGCAGACCTTTACATTTACCTTGCAAAAGAAAAAATCGAAAAGCGAAAGACCAGAGAAGCAATCCGATTCTTACTTAAAGCAGCTCTTTATAATGAAGGAGATGTCAGTACTAAAGCACTGAATACGAGTTTGCAACTCTGCCTGAGAACTTCAGATTGGGAGAGCTTCAGTTCTATATATGCATTTTCCGATCGAATTATTACCGATGAAAATACTCATAAAAATCTTCAAAAGACACTGAAAGCCATAAACCGGACACGTATTGTATATTCTATCGTTTCTTTACTTATGATAATTATTGGAATTTACTCTATTTTTCCACTCAGATGTTCAAAAAATTATTGGTTTTTAATTCCAATGCTCCTTGCTTCAGTTTTTAAACTTATTTCTCATGAATTTGTTTTTCTTTCAGAAATGATTTTTTATATTTCATTATTCATGACTCTTGCCTGGGACAGACTGTCCGAGACAAAGTTTAAAATACTATTCTATATTTTTCTCATTCTTTTATTTATTAAAGCACTCACCATAGCTGGATTACTACCACTTCCCCTCCTCTTTTATTAGACCGCTCCCTGAGTTTAAAACACAACAGTTTGCTTCTCTTTTGTTTTATCGAATCCCAAACGAACATTTGTGTTTATCAAAAATCTTTTGGATATTCCAAACTTTCACACAATTTAAAAACACAGGGTAGATGATTTTTTTTACCGATTCTGCTAAAGTTTCTACTGATAACACACGAAAACAATATTATCCGGTGATTTATGATTAAAAAAATATACGTCTTTGTTTTTTCCACTTCGACAGAGTTAATTGAAAACGCCATTATCCAATCCCTTGAAGGCCAATATGAACCTGTATTTGAATCCTGTTCCTCTTTCCCTGAAATGAGGCAAATAATCCTGGAGAAAGTTATTGATCTTATTGTTATTGATTATTCAACGGATCAAAATGCTCTCCGGGAAATATCGAAAATCATTAGAGATCGTTCCATTAAAACTCCTGTGCTTACAGTTGGAGAAAGTATCACCGTGGCAAAAACCGTGAAGGCCATAAAAGATGGTTCGGATCAGGTTATTCCCCTTGAGGAACTCATTGATTCCAGAGATTTGCTGATAGAGCTTTTGAACGCCAATGAATTATCTATAATGAAATATTTACGGGAGGAGCAAACTAAAAAAGAAGGTAAGCGCTATCATAATATTTTTCACAATTCACCACTTCCACTTATGCTACTTGATGGAACAGGTTTTTTTGATTTGAATGAAGCTGCTCTCAAGCTTTTTAATTATAAAAATAAAATAGAATTCCTTGAACTTCATCCATCGGAAATATCACCGGAAACTCAAATAGATGGAACATCGAGCTTTGAAGCTGCAGAAATGCGTATTGCTCAAGCTATTGAAAAGGGCAGTGTGACTTTTGAATGGGTACACCGTAAGAAAACCGGAGAAGATTTCCTTGCAAGAGTTTATTTGAACTCCTTTGATAATGGAAATCATAAAGCAATTCTTGCTCATGTTGAAGATATCAGCCACGAAAAAGAAATCTATCTTGGTCAGGTGCGACGGGAAAGATTGCTCAAAACTATCTCCAGCATTTCTACTCACTTACTCAGCCATAATCTTTCCGATACTCTTGTTAACCGAATACTCGAAGAATTTGCCATATCCTGGGGAATGATAAGAGCATATCTTGTTCAAAATCAGGAAGGTACAATTGGCGAACTTTATATGAACCGAACTCATGAGTTCACCGTTGAAGGAACACGCTCAATAAAAGATGACCCTTATTTCTATATGATTCCCTATGGCTTGTTTGGTTATGAGTGGATTAATGCCCTTGAGGAAGGAAAAATAATTGCGTTGGGCAGCACCAACATGACAGACATGGAGAGGGAATTCTTTTCCGACATGGAAGTTACTTCCAGTGTTTTAATTCCTCTTCAAGCGGGAGGTAAATGGTTTGGATTCCTTGGTGCAGATGATATTACTCATCGTAATTTTACCGCAGCGGATCTGGATGTTTTTCATACTCTCGGGGCCGTTATAGGCAATGCACTTAACTCTCTGGAGATATCTTCACAACTCAGAGAGCGAGAGCGACAACTTGAAATTCTACTTCAAAACAACAATGTAGAACTTTGGGAATTCATCCCTCCAGACCGAATTGAGTTCCGCGGCCATTACCATAATGATTTTATTTCCAAGCCCAGTATAACTTTAAACGACGTTAAAGATATCGTTCATGAAGATGACTTGAATACGTTTTTTCAGGATTTCAGTGATTTTATCACATCTGGAAAACTGGACACTACCTATCGTGTAAAAAATACTGACGGTCAGTACCGATGGATTTGGTCCACAGGATCCCTTGAAAACTGTTGTGAAAACAAGCAACAATATGCTGGATTCAGTACAGATTTGACAATCCGGAAGGAAATGGAAAAACAACTGGAATCAACGCTCACACTGGTGACTGAAATCACAGAAAATATTGATGAAATAATTATAATGTTTTCAGGATTTTTTGATAAAATCCACTTTTATACTCCAAATATTTCTCGGTTCGAGGGGATAGAGGCAGTGGATTTCCCCAACCTGATTCACCCGGAAGACTTGCCTGCTTTCAAAAAAGCCATTGAACATGCATCAATCTCCAAACACACAAGTGCTTTCTTTCGCGCTATAATTTCACAAAAGCAATTATGGTTTTCTGCTGATTTTATACAAATTCCCGAACGAAAAGGAGAATGCCGAATCATCGGTGTATTTCGGGATGAAACTGAAAAGCATGATTCTCAAGTCAGACTTATGTTATCTGAGGAAAAATACCGTAACCTCCTTGATTCTATACCGGACGTCATAGTAAAAATAGACCCAGCTTTTAATTTAATCAATTCCAATAAATCTCAATTCAGTTCCTTTGAAAAGGTAATGCGGGAATATGTCTCCGAAGAAGGTTTTTTTGTAATCGCATCCATGGCAGGAAAAACAATAACCACAGGGGAAGAATTAACCATCAAACTTGATTTCAAAGATCTCTTCTATGACTGGAGATTGATTCCGGAATCTGATAACGAGGGCAAAGCAAGCAATGTTCTCATTATCGGAAGAGATATTACTGCTGAAGAAAAACTCAAAACCCAGATAATGGATCTACAGGGTAAATTTATTCAGAGTCAGAAAATGGAAGTGGTAGGAGCCCTTGCAGGTGGAATAGCATATAATTTCAATAATATTTTGACCTGCATTCACGGAAATACGCAACTGGCAATGATGGAAATTAATGATCCAGGTTCCGTCCTTGAATCCCTGGAAGAAATCAAGGTGAACTCCGAGTATGCGGCGACTTTAGTTCGCCAGTTACTGACTTTCTCAAAAGTTTCCGCTCCTTCCTGGGAAAATTTCAATCTTAGTGAAAAACTGCATTCGCTAATTCCCCTTCTTTCCAGGCTCCTGGGAGATCGTATTCAGATTGAAACAGACATTGAAAATAATCTTTTCATCTCCGGCGACACTGTACAGATAGAGCAAGTCATTTTAAATATTGCCCTCAGAGCCCGTGATGCTATGCAGTCTGTTGGGAAATTTAAAATTTCCCTGAAAAAAATTACATCACACCATTTTGTTGATTTTATTCCCGATGGAATCGAAATACTATGCTCAGACAACGGAGATACACCTGATCAAAACACTACATCATTATTTGAGCCTTTCAAAGCAACCGGAAAAGGTACAAATACAGGCCTCGGTCTTTCTACGGTAAAAACTATCATAAACAAACACTATGGCACTGTGGATATTGTTCCACTATCTCCTGGTGCTTCATTCAGAATCCTCCTTCCCGTTTCAACACCTGAAAATCTTTATGAAAATTCGGGCTTTCCGTCACAATCATCTATCTGTTCCATTCTTATTATAGAGGATGAATACTCCGTGCGACAGATTATGTGCAGGATTTTATCCCGGGCCGGATTTTCGGTTTTTGAATCAAAAAATGGAACTGAAGCCCTTGATATAATTACAAATACGTCCAATATTGATCTGGTACTCTGCGACATGATTCTTCCAGATATGGATGGTGGAGAAATTCTGGAGATAGCTCTCAAAACTCACCCTGATTTAAAATTCCTTTTTACATCCGGTCACGATACTCAAGTCACTGCAATCAAACAAATAATTACTCAGGGACATGAATTTTTACCAAAACCCTTCACTCCTGATTCCCTTATTGAAAATATTAAAAAAATCCTGAAAATCTCTGAAAAATAGTTCGTGTCCTATAGTACAGGTTTCTCAAGTTCGGAAAGCGGAAATTAGACCGCATGCGGAATAAAAGGATCGAAACGTGAAAAGTGAATTTTTTCATCCTAGCTTTTAAATTATTAATTGATGTTGAATGGTTACGACCTGATTCTGCCACTGTTTCCTGATTCCCTGTCTTCCTGTTAAAAAAATCAGATAAACAGGAAATCAGTAGAAGGAACAGGAAAACAGGGGGCTCATTCCTGAAGCATTTCTTTAAAACGAGTCAAAATCGTATTACTCCGCAAGCGGTCTAATTGCAATGCTGCTCGGTTAAGGCGTATTAGTTGATATTGTTAATAAAAACAACATAATTTAATAAAAGCAAGAACATTCAAAAAGTCAGAAACAGGAGCAGAATCAGGATACAGGGTCTTGTTCCTGAAGGTGTATATTCAAATACTGAATTGAAATCGATCTTTATGCCAAAAAAACACTCACCTTCAAAGTAAACGCCCTGCTCCTGACCCCTGTTTTTCTGAATTCCTGTCTGCCTGTAATTATTTTACAAGATTGTATTTATTGACTAATTTACTCGGAAGGTCACTAACCGATCAGCATTGGGTCTAATTGATGTTGAATGGTTACGACCTGATTCTGCCACTGTTTCCTGATTCCCTGTCTTCCTGTTAAAAAAATCAGATAAACAGGAAATCAGTAGAAGGATCAGGCAAACAGGGGCTCTTTCCTGAAGCATTTCTTTTAAATGAGTCACTATCGTATTAGAAAGCGGAAGCTGCGAACGGTTTAAAATTTTTTTTCAAGTTTTTCGGTAGTTATTTCAAGGCGTCTGTCTATCTCATTGGAAAGTCCATACCAACGCTGAACTCCATTTTCGAGATGAAAATAGTGAATTATATAAGCGGAAACGAGAATAAGCAGCAGTATACACAGGGCTGCGCCGGTCCACGTTTTAACAACCATGGAAAAGCCCAGAGAAATTAGCAGAAACAGAGCCATAAAGAGTGTAACCAGAAGATGAATTAACCTTTCATGCTGCATAAACTGGATCTGTTTTTGATGGTATACTTTAAGATTAAGTAGCTCTTTTTCTGAAATATCTTCAAGCAATCTTGTTTTTACACTTTTTTCGTGATCATTCAGATATTTCCACATATATCTCCCTGATTTATTTTTTTATAAAAAGATATATTGTTGATATAGCTAATAATATTGAAGAAAACAATAAAATCCAGGTAACAATATTTGTTTTTCCGTCGTCCATTGGGTTTTCTAGAACTTTTTGTTTTTCCTCGCTGGATTTTTTCGCCTCTTGCTTTAAGTCAGCTATGCGAATTTCAGCTACAGAATTTTCTCTTTTTTGTTTGAAAAATTCTTTAGCTTTTTGCGGGTCTCCCATTATATCAAAATATGTTTCATCATCAAGGTCTCTTGTAAAATCGTCGGGAGATTCAACAATAATAAGGTTTTGTCCCTGAAAATCATCCCAGAAACTCTCATCAAAATCCAGATCGATAACACTGCCATGCTCTTCGGATTCCACGGGGACATCCGCTGTAAACAGACTTCGTATATATTTTGAAAGCCCATATTTTCCGGTGGAAATGGATTGACTGGTACAAAATAACTCAATGTCACTCACCATTTCTCTTGCCGATGAATACCTATGTACCGGGTCTTTCTCCAGTGATTTTAATATTATAAGTTCAAGTTCCGGATGAAGATCCGGTTTAACCGCTGTAGGAAGAGTGATTTGACCGCTCTGTATAATTTTTGAAACTTCTTCGGGAGTTCCTTTGAACAATCGACGGCCCAGACTAAGTTCATAAAGCATTACCCCAAGGCTGAAAATATCCGCTCTAAGATCAGGGACTCCGCCGACTATAAGTTCCGGAGCCATATAGTTCATTTTTCCAGGAATAAGCCCCTGTGCTGGAGAATTATCTCGACCGGAAACTGCTGCAACTCCGAAATCAACAAGTTTTGAAACACCTTCCATAGTTACAATAATGTTTGAAGGAGTAACGTCCCTGTGCACAAGTCCCATTTTCTTCCCATTTTCATCTTTCAGGGAGTGCACATAGTCAAGACCTTCTCCTATTTGCATAATAATATTAAGAGCATGTTCAAGAGGAATAAACTGTTTATGACTTATCGCTCTACGTACAATGGACATCAGATCCCGGCCCATTATATATTCCATAATCATATAAAGACCTTCTTCATCCTGGCCAATATCGTAGACGCTGATAACATTTGGATGATCAAACAGTCCTGATATCACCCCTTCCTGAATAAAGAAGTTCCTGTGTATTTCGTCATTTGTGAGTTCCTGATGAAGACGCTTTATAACTACTTTTCGTTTGAACCCGAAATCTCCGGATTGCAATGCGAGATAAATCTCTCCCATTCCTCCAGTTGCAAGCTTTCTTATAATTTCATACTGAGAACCCTTGAGGGATCGTTCCATTTTCACCCCATAATTTTTTCGAGCATATAATTATTATCACTTATCAGTTTGTTAAAATTACTTTCGCTGAACTCAGGATAACTATTTCTCAGACGATTTCGCCATGTTAGAACTTTTTGAATCCCACTCTGAATTTTTAAAGATGTTTCAGAACTTGAGGTACAGACTTTATCAAGAGCCTCCAGCGTTTTTATAAACATATTCTCACTCCGACATACAATCAGAGAATCCAGTCCCGCAACTATTGATCTGAACGCAATTTCCATCGCATCAAGTTCTTTAAGAGCTCCCATTTCAAGATCATCAGAAAGAAGCAATCCGGAAAAACCCCATTGGTGTGGAATATCCATTATAATCGGACTGAATGTAGCAACACTATTTCCATCCAGATTTTCATATAGAACATGAGCTACCATTATAAGATCCAATTTGTCCAGTAACAATTTAAATGGACGCATGTGGATATCAATTTCCTCCGCAGATAAGTGGCAAACAGGTTTTTCGAGGTGAGAATCCGCATTAACACTGCCATGCCCGGGAAAATGCTTTCCACAAACAGCGATTTGAGAAGTCTTTATCCCATCAATCCACGATGAAGCGTTTTTTACTATTACATCCACATCATGGGAAAAGCACCTGTCTCCCAGCACTATAGAGTCAGGATTATATAAATCAAGAACCGGTGCGAAATCAATATTTATGCCCATTTGAGATAGTTCATCCCCCATGGCGGCACCAATATCAAAAATATGCTGATCGTTTTCAAGATGTGACAGAGAATAAGCACTTGGCCAGTTAACCCAGGAAAGTCTTCTAACTTTCCCTCCCTCCTGATCAATAGCAATGGGGAGGGCTCCGACTCCGTTCCAGTGAGATCTCAAATCATCTGTGAGATTACGAAGAGTCTGTGGAGACGTAAAATTACGTGAAAAAATAATAATTCCACCAAGTTCTCCACTTTGAAGTCGGACCCTTATATAGTCAGGTACTGTTCTGCCTTCGAATCCAGCCCATATCAGGTTTCCAGGGGAAGTATTTTTCATCGGTCACTCTCCGTTTTAAGCCTGTAAAGATTAAACTGTTACCGGGAGAATGTCCATTTGATTTCAATCAATTTCTGAGGACAAATTTCTCATGAAAGCCCTGTGAGCGGCCCCGTAAAGACCAGCTTTATCTCCCAGCCGACTATCAAGAATCGTAGCTCTCGATGGAGTATTTACAAAATCATTATAAGATTGTGTCACCAAACGACGCAAAACTGGGCAGTTATCCCATACAGTCCCGCCCATAAGAAGCACACCACAATCCGTCAAAGTTACTGCATTTGCCAGAACCATACCTAAAGCGGGAGCCAGTTCATTCCACAGAGAAAGAGCAAAAATATCACCGGCTGCTGCTGCCTCATCCACATGTCCGGCATGGAGTGGAAATGCAGGATCATTACTAAGTTTTGTGGCTGCTCCATCCCAACTGTCGATCACTTCACCAATCCAGGATCCAAAGTTTTTTCCGCCGAGATAAGCTTCAATACATCCGGATTTTCCACAGCCGCATTTCCTTGCGTCCGGTGAAGCAACAGCTTTAACGTGTCCGATTTCCGCCGCCATTCCATGAGATCCCTCAACAAGATGCCCATCCAGAATCAGACCGCCTCCTATGCCCGTTCCCATGAAAACACAAAGCATTCCAGGGTATTTCTTTTCATAACCGAAGACATATTCACCCCAGGCAATAGCGTTAACATCATTTATAACTTCTGTAACGCACCCAAGTCGGGATGAAACTTCCTTCCCTAAAGGAAAATCCGTCCAGTCCAGATTTGGTGCTCTTCTAACAATTTGATCACCAGCGGAAATCATTCCCGCCACACCCAATCCTATTCCACTGATTCCGCGTTCACCGGCAACTGTTTTGACTGTTTCTTCAATAAAATCTAAAACATCATCTGGACGAGTACTGCGAAGATTATCTTTTAAAAAACTTACAGGTTCAAGGGTTTTGGAAGTAGCTTTAAAAAGAGCCGTTCGAAGATTAGTGCCTCCAAGATCAATTCCAATATAAAATTCAGCCATTCTGGGCATTAGTTCTTCCTTTTTAATAAATGGTTTATATCCTGAAAACGGGCAAAGAATTTTGTAAATACTACTTTGCCACTACCTCATCTCGTAGTCTTTACAGAAAATGATCAACGGATGCTCTACAAAAGATTGCTCCCGGTGATTTCCGTTGGGCCAGTAGAGAGAACAGCCTTTATTAAACCCGTTGTAATGAATACATTTTTCGCAGGAGCAGCATAGACTGTATTCCCTTAACTCCAATTGAAATTCAGCATCATTTTCGAGTTTCATATCCCACCGCCAGTTGTGCATTTAACGGAAAACCAGTCCCGTAATCAAGGGGAAAAGAGGGATTTATGTCAAAGACTTTTGAAGTAACTGAATATACTACTGTTAAATTGATTGGAATCCGAATGATTTATGGAGAATAGATTCAGTGTTTCGCGGTAACCAAACTTATTCTGGAGAGACTGTACGGTAGGGCAGATTGGATATGGTTTTTAAGCCAACGCCAAGTTGTCCAAAATCCCCGAGACCCCAGCACCACATAGACCCGACACCCATGGCACAAGTGTGCAGATAACCACTGCTGACATTCCGAAAAGCCTGATACTCAGGTAGTTCCACGAAAGTAACATCCTCGCTGATTGAATAGGAACCTATTCCAAGTTGGCCAGTATAATTCAAACCCCAGCAAAGGGTAAATCCCATGCCATCAGCGCAAGTGTGGGCATATCCCGCATCAAGAGAAGTAAGAAAATTAATTCCAAGGGGAAGATTGACCTGAACTGAATTTATAGAATAGTCAATTCCACCAGGTTCTGCACCCATTCGTGGCTTTGCAAGCTGCCCTCCATGATTGGAACCCCAGCACCAGATATCAACACCGGTGTCTACAATTGATGAGTTATGATTTGACCCTATAACACAACTATGTCCAATCAATGCCGTAGCCAGAGCAGTATCAAATTCTCCGCCGGCGACGGTGATTTTAAAGCCAATTAAATTAGGATCCTGATGTTTAACGGGACTCTTTGTACAATGAGTATTAAACCCAGAAGGACCCTCATCAGACATTGGGCAGTTGTCACCTCCAATTAAAGTTCCGGTCTGGCCGAAATTATTCAAACCCCAGCAGAAAACCTGATTATCTACATTGAGAGCACAGTTGTGATAAGCTGCAGAATCGAAATCTATGAAAGTTTCAGTTGACGCAACTTTTACTGGTATTACATAAAAATCACTTAAAGCACCAAGTCCCTGCCCAAGTTGGTGATATGAATTATCTCCCCAACAGTATATATCGCCAGCGGTACTTAAAGCACAGGTATGAGACCATCCAATTCTAACTTTTTCAAATTTAATTCCAGCCGGTGTTTCTACCTCCACCGGTATTTTTGAAAAGCCAGTAGCATCTCCAGCCTCAATGGAGTTTCCTAAAAGCAAGTTCATCCCCCAGCACCAAACTTTTCCTGTGGGATCTGAAGGGTTTGTTGCTTCAATAGCGCAGGAATGAAGAAAGCCGGCACTGATATCGGTAAATATCTTGTTATCAGGATTATACACCTGAACCGGTTCATCCACCGAAACGCTCAGTGCATTTACATCACCCGTTGTAAAAAGCTGGTAGCAGTCAGGATTGCCAGTTGAATTATCCCCGAGTTGCCCGCACATTCCTTCACCCCAGCACCACGCCTGACCTTGAGAATCGATGGAGCATGTTGTAAGGAAACCGGCACTCACTTTAACCGGGTCAAAGCAGGAATCTTCCTCCAGTTGGCAGGTATCACTGCACCCAAGGATACCGCCCCACCAGCCTTTATTTTCGCATGTATTATCACCGAGATTGAAGTTGTCGCATTTTTCGCCGGCTCCTGTCTGAACTATGCCGTCTCCACAACTTCCCGCTGCAACACATCCCGTGAGTTCCCATTTACAGTCGGTTCGGCATAGAAGCTCACCTCCGTGATACCCAAGGGTCTGGCAGGTATTACCATTAAGATCATCACCTTCGCAGTCTTCATTGGTCTGAATTATATCATCACCACAATAACCGGATTCCTCGCACTGGGTGTAGTCAAAGCGGCAATCGGAATTGCAGGTCAGTTGACCACCATAATAACCTTCACTCTCACAATCAGCTCCACCAAGGGTAAGCCCGTCACAGTCCTCCCCTGCGGCTTCCTGGATAACATTGTCCCCACACATTCCCATAACTTCACAACCGGTTGTATCAATAAGGCAATTGGCCGTGCAGGAAAGTTTTCCCCCATAAAATCCGAAATCCTGACAGGAATATCCGGCAAAATCTATTCCGTCACACTCTTCCCCATCCCGGTTTACTTCAAAATCACCACATTCTTTCTTAATTTGCTGATCTTCGCAGGATATTGTGAACGTAAGTAATAATAAAATCAGTAATTTCCTCATAATACCTCCCTTTTGGGTATGCCATTCATATATAATTCAGGCCTTTGATGTCCTAATCTCCATTACAAGTTAGCATATTATCGACTCAAGTCACTTTTTCCACTGTTAATTTTTTGTTAAGATGAGTATTTTTTGAAATGAAAAATTAGTGAATTTCGGAAATCTGGGGTTCAGTTTGCTTTTTTTCCGTCGGCTTTTTTTCCGTAACGGAAGCTTTTTTGATATTTAATAATTTAGACAAATTGAGAATTGAGGGAATTACTTTCATCGTTTCGATCATGGCAAAATGATCATACTGACTTTTAATAACCAGAATATCCGCTTTTTTTTCTTTTTCTGTAAACTCACCATCATCTGGCATACTACCTTTTAAAACAGCAGTTTTAACATCCTTCATCAATAAAAGTGATTTTTTATAAGTTAACTCACTCAATGCTATGAGCCTGTTGGATTTTCTTTTAAGAGCCCATTTTTTGAAGTCTTCATGGTTTAGATACAATGCATCCAATAAATATATCTCATTAATCTGTTTGGATGGCAACCATTTTACAATAGTACGATAAGCACCCGAGTGCCCCATAACAACCACCCGGCCTTTGGGAAATACGACCCCTGCTTTTTTTGCATAAAGTAGTAATTTATCAAATGTAGTCCACGGTATGTGTTCTTCAAAATCCGAAGGCACCTCCGGCACAATAAAAATTGCATTCTTTTTTGAATCGGCAAATTGTTTGGCAAGTCTATGGTTTTTCCAGGCTTTATCGGCATCGATATAATAACCGTGAGCATAGATAACAGTCCCTGCTGTTTTATGATTATATCCAGCAGGTTTCCACACATGTATTGGACCTGCCGCCGTGGCATAACGCTTGTAAAAAGAAGTAGCTTTTTTAAATTCATCCGTGGGATTTTCACCCTTCGCAGAAAAAGGAAGAATTAAAAACGTTAATAAAATCAGGCCTGTAAACGAGCCTTTCATTTCGATCCTCTCTTTCAGGTTGCTGCAGGCGTTTTATACAACAATACAGAAAAATAATACTGCTTTTCTGAGCAGTTACAAAAGATATAGTTATTATACCGGAAGATTATTTTTTTTCAATTGTAAAGAAAATTACACAGATTTTTGAAAAGTTAAGGGAAGGGACTACGGAGTACAGGTAATTTCAACATCTTCGTAATGGGAGCAGTTTTCCACAGCCCATCCGTCATTGGGACATGCGGAAACCGTTGCTTCAGTCCCAGCACATTCCACGTCATCAATCCAGGTAGGCTCGGTTCCCTGATTTGAACCTGCAACGCTTACACTACCGGCTGCCGTAAAACCAAGTTCGCCACAGGCAACGGTGGTAAATTCATCACCCCAGGTTCCCCCGGTGTTCAAACCATCATCACAGACGGTTCCCCATACATTCTGATGAAGTATTTCAACTCGACCTTTATTTCGTTGAGTCTGATTGGCAAGTCGTACGTTTCCTTCGGTCCATACGGAGCAACGCATACCTGCGGCTTCAGAAGCTCCGCAGTTATGGGTACCCCAAGTGGAATGGGTACAGTCTGTTATTCTAATTTCAGATCCAGTGCAACTAACATCATCAAGGTGGAAAGATCCGCTTCCCGTGTATGTATTATCAAGGAATGAGCCAAATTTATGACCCATCTGAGCACAAACTGTGTAGGTTCCATACCAGTGACTTGAAGAGTTCTCAAGCGTGTCGTCACAAACATCACCCCATGTTCCACTGTGATAAACCTGAAGACGACCCTCCATACCATGTGGACCATCAACAAACCTGACGTCGCCTTCTCCCGGCATACACTCAACTCCAAGAGCTTCACCGGTACCGCAGTCATCCGTCCCTTTATGAGCACAGCGATGCAGATAATCCTCTGTTCCAGTGCAACTTACGTCATCCATTATGAAGTTGTCCACGGTCAAACCGGGATAAGAATCAATAAACTGATGTCCTGTTCCAGTGTAACCAAGTTGGCGGCAGATGACATCCGCTACATTTTGTTCCGTTGAATCATAGTTATCGTCGCATACAGAATACCAGGTGCCATTCCAGTACATTTCCACTCGACCTTCATTGGAACCGGCTCCCCCAGTGAGTCTTATGGGCCTGTAGGCGTTTGATTCCACGGTACAAGTGCTTGAGCAACCGTCATTATTGTTGGTATTCCCGTCATCACACTGCTCACCACTCTGAACAACACCGTTGCCGCAAACGGCGCAGTTTGTTGTATTCAAAGTACAATTGGAATTGCAACTCAGGTAGCCACCGGGATATCCAAGGGATGTACATGTAGCTCCGCCGTAGTCCCATCCGTCACATTCTTCTGTGCCATTTTTAGTATAATCACCACAACTGTAGCAGGATCCAGTGTTGAAGGTGCAGTTTGAATTACATGAAAGTGTTCCACCATCGAAACCTTCACTTATGCAGGTGGCCCCACCGAGGTTGCTACCGTCACAGTCCTCTGAACCTGTAATTGTGCCGTTTCCGCAACTATTTGTATAACAGGATGATGTATTATAGGTACAGTTTGAACCGCATGATAGGGTGCCTCCGTCAAAACCGAGAGTTGTACAACTGGCTCCACCAAGGCTGGAACCGTCGCATTGTTCCGGAGAATTTACGGTATTATTGCCACACATGGTACAAGCAGAAGTGTCATGCTGACAGTTTGTACACCCAAGGGTTCCACCAACAAAACCAAGGGAAGTGCAAGTGGCTCCGTTAAGATCACTTCCGTCGCAGTCTTCGCTACCGGAGACATTGCCGTCACCGCAAGCCTGGGAAAAACACTGGGAAGTATCATAGCCACATGATGTGTTGCAAGTCAGGAGTCCCCCGGAAAATCCAAGGGATGAACAACTGGCTCCACCGAGGTTTGTGCCTTCGCAGTATTCGCCGTCTTCAATTGTGTTGTTGCCGCAAACGCTGCAACCGGCAGTAGAAATCTGGCAGGTACCGGTACAAGTCAGGGTGCCTCCGCCGAAACCTTCTGTGAGACAGGTTCTTGAACCAAAATCGCTCGTATCACAGGCTTCATCACCTTCACGAACGCCATTAGGACAGGATGAACAGCCTGTTTCATCAATTGTACAAGCTTCTGTGCATTTAAGCGTCCCACCGCTAAACCCACGGGAAATGCAGGATTCCCCATTGAGATCAATGCCGTCACAAGCTTCGGTACCTTCAACTGTGCCGTTGCCGCAACTTGGATCAATACATTCAGATGCATCGAAATAGCAGTCCGGATGACACCGGAGAATACCACCACTGTAACCGAGGGAATCACAGGTTTCGCCACCGAGATCAGTACCGTCACAGGCTTCAGTTTGCTGATCCACAACGTTGTTTCCACATTCCACAGCACTGAGACAACCCGCAAGATCAATTTTGCAATCGGCATCACAGGCAATGGTTCCACTCTGCATACCGTGCATTTCACAGGTTTGACCACCGAGATTGGAACCGTCGCATTCTTCGCCCATATCAATGCTGCCGTTGCCGCATGGAACCGTATTCTCACAGTCCACATTGCAGTTTGCAGCCGTTTCCGGGTACTCACAGTTTCCATCACCACACATGGCGACTTCTCTCATGCACTGGGCATTACAGGCGCCTTCTGAAGGTGGTTCACATTCTTCTGTACCGTTAACTATGCCATCACCGCATGATTCGTCAGAATCAGGAGTTCCTTCGGCACAGGAAAATAACATGAAAAACACTGAAAATAATAAAGATATTCGTCGCATTTTTTTTCTCCCGCGTTGTTATAGCACGTATAAACAATTATTCATCAATTTTCCAGTAAAATTATGCGGTAATCATAAAATTTTTGATTAAAATCATCTGAAAAACAGGTACCAGTGTTGACCCCAGTTAATTAAATCAGGTAAAATCAGAGATTTTCGATCTCCTCCACTGTGATAATAAACTCTGCTCTTTTTACACAGCCAATACCCGTACCTTGCAAGATTTTCCCCGGGTTTGTTCCAGATGCATTTTCCCAGATCAATGGACTCAAAAATTGAACCTCCAAGATCTTTGATTTTTGATACTTTTCCCAGCCATTTAGTGTACTTTGCTTCCTGACTTTTATAAATCTTCCTGACTACTTCGTCAGAACCTGTATTCCACAATTGTCGGAAAATTTCCTCCGTAACCTGAATTGAAGGGGGGGGAGCCTTCCTGGCAAGGGCATTGATAAACTGTCTGAAGTGATCTTCGCTTTCTACATCCGGAAGAGGCGGATTAAAGGAAAATTTAAGATTTTCCGTTGGTACCGACGGTTTTCCATGTTTTTTTTTCACCGATTTACTGCGTCCCGCGACTTTGTCCTGAGCTTCAAAAACTGATGTATTAATATTTACATCTCCCTTACCAAATTCCTTGTCGCTGTAGGATTTGCACCCTGAAAGCAAAAATAAAAGAATAATCGGTGTACTATTCCTCTGCATTTTCTACAAGTGCCTCCAGTTTGCCTTTTCTGAGGTGAATTGTAAGATTTTCACCCTTTTCCACCATGGAACTATCAGTAATTATTGTACCTTCTGAATCCCTTACCATAGCATAACCGCGTTCGAGAACCTTCATGGGATCCAGACCTGAAAGACGGGTTTTTAATGAACCAATCAGAATTTCACAGTTTGTAGTATTCTTCAAAACAGCCTGATTCATGCGATTTGTAAGAATAATCAGACTTCTTTCCCCCCGACGATAGTATCCACGAACGTCAAATTTCAGCACCGAACTTTTTAGTCGTTCAAGTTGCATTCTCCTGATTCGAACGCTTGAACTGACAGCTCGTTCCATCCTCATGGAGAACTGGTCGAGTTCCTGAGCTTTCATATCAAGAAAGTGTCCGGGATCCCCCATTTTAAGGGCAATCTGGGCCATTTTCCTTTTTCTAGCTTCCATGTGGAGGGAAATTGAATGAATGAGCCTGTTTGAATATTGAGATAGAGTTCTTTTAAGTAAAATCTTATCCGAAAAAACTATTTCCGCAGCTTCTGTGGGAGTGGCAGCCCTGCGATCCGCCGTGAAATCCGCAAGGGTAAAATCCGTCTGATGACCTACAGCACTGACGACGGGAACTCGACATTCAAAGATTGCCCGGGCGACTTTTTCATCGTTGAAACAGGAAAGATCCTCAGCACTTCCTCCACCGCGACCACAAATTACTACATCAATATCTTCCATCCGGGACACAGTCCCCAATGCCCTGACAATGTCATCCGGGGCATTTTTCCCCTGTACAACCGCAGGAACAATGATGATCTCCGCAGCAATACGCCCCGAGGCAACTTTTAATATATCTCTCAGAGCAGCCCCTTCCGGGGAAGTTATTACCGCAACTCGCCGGGGAAATGCCGGAAGTTTCTTTTTGTATTTTTCATCAAAAAGACCCTCTTTTTCCAGTTTTTTCTTTAATAATTCAAAGGCGGCATTAAGAGAACCCGCTCCCGTCTGTTCAATGATTTCAACATTAAAAGACAGCTTACCCCGGGATGGGAAAACATTGAGATATCCTCTTACTCTAACTTTTAACCCCTCTTCAAGGTTGAAATCAATTTTGGTTTTCCATACGAAAAGTACGCAATCAATAAGAGATTTACTGTCCTTGATAGAGAAATAGCGAACATTATTACGGGAAGAAATATTTCCGATCTCTCCCTCGATCCATACTCTGGAAAAGTTTTTTTCCAAAACAAGATTCAGAGAATTTATGAAATCCGATACGGTGTATACCAGCTCGGATTTTTCCGGTGGAATAGTTGATTTAACTGTTTCTTCAGGTTCGCGACGTTCCGGTACTGGGGGCGTTTCCGGAAGGCGAACTGGAACCGGGAGCCGATTTTTTGATTCCGATGGAATATTTTTTTCCGGTGGAGTGGAACTATCAGAGTCGGAAATTCCCGCTGAGGCAAACAAATCCAGTGTTCCTGAATCAGATTTAACCGGGGATTTTTCCTTTTTCTTATCCATGTAAAATCATTTGCCGGTCTCCCCCGGGGGGCAAATAAGGCGACGGATTTCTATGTTTTCTGGAATTGATTGATTCCATGCCTCGTCTTCAATTTCAACTTCTGTTTCAAGGGATGACCATGTGAAAATTGTATCGGTCTTTGTTCCTGGTCGTGAAATTCTGATTCTCGTGGGCATTTCCAGTTTTCCGACTTTTTTAAAACCACGATACTCAACGCGGATTCGCTCTTTTCCTTCAAGAATTTCAAGTTTCACCATTCGCCATCGGGCTTTTCCATTTTTCCCGTCAATCCACGCACGATATGTCTTTTTATTAACTGTCCATACCAGTTTTTCACAACCACAATCCCGGTCCCAAGTTACCTGAGCTTTTTCAGCTCCGGCGGGTATAGTGCCCGACAAAAGGCCATAAAGATCCTTAACATCAACTCCGATTCCAAGAATGCTTTTAACAGAGCAGGCATCGGGTTTTCCTTCATAAAAATGATTTTTGTCTTTGTCATGGGCTCTCAATACGGACCCATCACTTGTCAAAAGCAGCACTGTGGCATTCAACGGCGGAGGAGTTACCGCATCAAAGCGCACTCGACCGGTTCGGTCTGCTAACAGAAATACTTTTACTTTCGTGCGACCCCGGGGCATCATTGCATCAACTTTGCCCTTGGCCCTAATGTTGTTTGCTCCAACTTTGCGGAGGGCAGCCCCAAGTTCCGAAGCGGAGGGAACCGGGTATGTTCTTTTGTATCCGGTACAACTGGTGGAAATAATCAAAAATATTAATGCAAAACGTTTCATGGCTTTGACCCCTTTTCAGGTTATTAAACCCTGAGGGTTATTTGTTCCGGGCAGAGAATATTTTTTACCCCAACATTTCGCACAGTTTGAAATTCCGGGGGTAGAAATTGTTATACTCCCGATGGGGAGATTTTTTTTATAACAGTATTCAGATAGTTGACAAGAGTATCCGAAAGAAAAGCAAGCATACGGTTGTCCGTTTCGTGGAGAAGATCAGTCTGAATATTGTCATAGTAGGTCTGGCGCTCCACGGAAGGAATAATTACCGGTGGATAGCCCGTGTGTATAAGTATCTGATTCATAACGAGTCTGGCCAGAGCCCCGGAGTTTTTCGGCCAGGGAAATATGCTCATCAGCCTGTTGTGAACGCTTGCAGCCTGCATCAAAGGAGGCAGTTTCCGGAAACCAGCGCTCTGAAGCCATTCCCCAAGTTTGCGCATACGATAAGGAATTTTCTCCGGGGGAGAAAAATCATGGGCATACTGACGGTGCAGTGGGATTTCCTTGCGATAGGAGTGGGATTTGGAATCAGAATTGACAGTAATTAAGTCATGAAGTTCCTTAATTGAATTAATAGTAACTGCCAGACGTTTTTTCCCACGATCCGCCCGGATTTTTTTAATCCCATGGTAATAAGCACGCACATCTTCATAATGAGGTATCAGACTGGAATCACTTATGATTCTTTCATCAAGAGCAGACTTGATTTCCAGGTGATTCATTACAATACCTTCGATAGCAAATTCATGATAACACCATGTAATATCAAGATAATTTTCTATTACTTTTCGATCCCCATCACCCTGTTTTTCAAGCACCCTGTGAAAATTATTTATTACTTCTTCAATCTGTGAGACTTCGTTGGGATCCATAGAATTATTGAAATTATTTCTTGCCATAATCTTCCCTGCACCTTAGGACAACTGATAAGCGCCCATCGAAAATCGTGTCCGGAAATTCGCTTCAATTTGTTGCCGTTTCGCAATGCGAAACCGGATGAAGAAATTACAACTCCAACCGCAATTGAATTCTTGAATTCAAAATATACTGATGGAGATTTAACATCAGTTATTGGAAATAAAATGACCGCAAAACTGCTATTAAACCGGGGCGGAATAATACATATATTATTATCTTTTTACAAGAAAAATTTCATAAGGTGATGATATCAGGGAGGTATTTATTCTTCTTCAAAAACATCCTTGCCAGCGCCACAAACTGGACATACCCAGTCAGATGGAACATTGTCCCAGGCAGTTCCAACGGCTACATCGTTATCGGGATCTCCAACTGCTGGATCATAAACATAACCACAGATTGTACATACATATTTTGCCATTTTATTCTCCTTCTAAAAAGTTTGTAACCAGTACGTGTACAGTAATTCGCTTAACAAAGTATTAGTAACTAATCAGTTATCTTTCAGGACTTTTTCGTCCCATATTTTTTCAAAGAAATTTTTATGTTCAGCTTCCTCATCGGCGAGTTTTTCAAACATTTTTTTAACAGAGGCATCAATACTCAGTTGAGCTAAATCCAGATAAAGTCTCTTTGCCGCAAGCTCCCGCTTCATGGCAACTACAAGAATATCCTGAAGATCCATGGAGTCGGTCACTTCTTCCTCCACCATGTATTCAGCAATTTTAAGATTTGTAATCGACTTTTTCTCGGACCAGAAAGGATCCGCTGGATTGAGTTCCTGCAGTTTTCTTTTGTGAGCAGCTTCCATCCCTGCTAGCTTTTTAATTTCCACTTTCAGTTCCGGTTGTTTAACTTTCTCCGCAAGGCCATTGTAGAAATCAACAGCTTCCTGTTCTTTTTCAATAGCAAATTCAATAACTTCAAAAATCATTTCGTCCATTTATATCTCCTGTGTAAAAAAATACAGGTACAATTCAAATGAGAGTATTTCAATCTTTACTGTTTTTCAAGTTAGAAATATAGTGAACCGAACAAATCAGACTTTGAGGTCCATAATATGTCACATCAGGTTTTAAATGCTTTTTTACTGACCCTATTTGCAGGATTATCCACCGGCATCGGATCCGCCATTGCTTTTTTCAGTAAATCTACGAACAAAAAATTTCTCAGTGCTGCACTGGGGTTCAGTGCCGGGGTTATGATTTTTATCTCCTTCGTGGAGATGTACCCCATGGCTAAGACAATGATTGCAAAATCATTTTCCCCCAAGAAAGCGGAAATGATCACAATTGTTGTGTTCGTTGGAGGTATGATTCTTTCAGCTCTCATCGATCTGGTTGTCCCGGAAGCGGAAAACCCCCATGAAGCGCGAAATCTCCCCGGAGAAGCGGGAAGCGAAGATGAAAAACGTGCCCTTATGCGCCTTGGGCTTTTGTCTGCTGTTGCAATCGCAATCCACAATTTTCCCGAGGGTATTGCAACTTTTGCTGCTGCATACTCTTCCCCGACCCTCGGAGTAAGCATTGCCGTCGCCGTGGCTATCCACAACATTCCCGAAGGTATTGCCGTAAGTGTTCCGATTTATTACGCTACTGGAAGTAAAAAGAAGGCGTTCTGGTACAGTTTCATGTCCGGTTTAGCAGAACCTCTTGGAGCAATCGTAGCATTTTTCACCCTGCGTGCGTTTTTCTCGGATCTCGTTATGGGTTATCTTTTCGCCGCCGTAGCTGGAATCATGGTTTTCATAAGCCTTGATGAATTGATTCCCACGGCCAAAAAATATGGGGAAGGCCACTGGAGTGTCTATGGCCTTATTTCAGGAATTATAGTTATCGCATTCAGTCTGGTTGTTCTGGACTAAACCGCTTCCGGAGAAAAAAGGAGCTAAAAATGAAAGTTGTACTTTTTGCATTCAATGGAGATCCCATGTGTTTTGTTCACGTGCTTTTACATGCCCTTGATATGAAAGCAAAAAACTATGAAGTTGCCATCGTAATGGAAGGCAGCGCCACAAAACTGATAAAAGATTTCCATGAAAACCCTGATATGCCCTTTGCTAATCTGTATAAAAAAGTCGTGGATGCACGCCTGATTTCGCTGGTCTGCAAAGCCTGCGCAGCGAAAATGGGTTCCCTCGAAAGTGCTCTGAACCAGAACCTGCCCATTGGAGACGACATGAGCGGTCACCCATCCATGACAACCTGGATGGAAAAAGGCTACACAGTCCTCACATTCTGACGTTATTTTTTCGCAGAGGTGAAGGTTCCGGGGGGGAAGTCGTGACGGTAGACGAGGGTCTGGTAGTAATTCCTTTCGTCCACGCCGTATATCAGAATACTGTCTTCCACTACACTGAAGCCCGAATAGTGAAATAACCTGCATAAATCCCATGTATATTTTACATAAAGCTCTTCCGGTTTTTTAAGGTAAAACGCCAGTCTGTTTGTTACCCTGCATCCCTCATAATAATCAGAACCAATTTCTCCAAGGTTTTCTCCCCCCGTCGCATCAATGTTTTCTATTTCCGTCCACCACCTCGCATGCGAAGGTGCCAGGGTTCCCTGGGTTACTTCCTGGGTTTCATTAATTATGTTTCTCGTGGAATCCAGCGTTATTTCATAAAGATAAATATATTGGTAATAGCACTGAAGACTGACGTTTCCTTCGGAATCCATTGAAAGTTTGCTTTTCCGGTCTGCAGGCGTCCATGTCTCACAATTGAAATATTCAACAAGTGTGGAATTTGTAACCGTAACCATATAATATTTATAATTCCTACCATGGGAGGTTTTCACAAGATATCTACCTGTTCCCGCCGCAACGACTTCAGTAACTGTGTAAAAATTATCTAAGTTGACTTTCCAGCGATTTGCTCCGGTTTTGTAGTTCCACTCTCCGAAAAATGTACGTCCATCGGTCTTATATCCTGATAGAAGAATTCCATTATATCCAACGACTCTGGGAAAATTAAAAAATTGACTATCCTCTATCTCTTCCATCTCAACTGAACTTATCTCGTGTAAGTTTTTATTGAAAACTCCAACGGAAACTGAGCCGAAACTTAAGTTTGGATTACCAATATCAGACTCGGAGCCAGAGAAATACCAACTCCCATTATATCTTTCTATAATAATAAAGTTGCCTTCATCATCAAGACCAGCAAAGTGAGCAGTATCGTCACCTTCTGTTCCAAATTGAATTGTTTTAACAACCCTTCCCGAGGTATCAGTTTTTAAAATAAATGCATCAGTGCATGGATAATAATCAAATATATAATCATCACAACCGCTTCCATGTATAAATAAAGGATAATCAGTGCAATCTCCTTTGTTTGTGTTTCCGTGGAGATTTCCCCCTGTGTGTCCAAATAAATATAAATAACCCTCTTCGGAATCATAAAAGGTATTGTTTACACAATCATAACGCCCACTCGCTATATGAAAATATCCATCGCAGTAATCGAAAGAAGGTGTTGCACAGTCATCCATACAGGTAACAGGTCCACCCCAGGTTCCAGTTTCGGCACTGCAGGTAAATTCCCCACCGTTTAATCCATCACAGATCTCTCCTTCGTCAATTTTATTATCGCCACATATTTCGCACTCTGAAGTGTCAAATCTGCAGTTACGGCAAGAAAGATTTCCCCCCGGATAGCCAAGTTCCCCGCATGTTTGAGCAGCCATAAGGTCCCCATCACATTCCTCGGAAGGAGACAAGACCCCGTCCCCACAAATCCCGTAGTCTTCACATTCGGAAAAATCCAGGCCACAGTCCGAACACTTAACGCTACCCCCGTTGTAACCCCAGTCTCGGCAGTCAGAAGAATACATCGGAGCGAAATATTTACCATCGCAGTCTTCATTTTGCTCAAGGATTGAATTTCCGCATTCAGGACCGAAAAAACAGCTTGAAAGAATGAAAGAAGTAGTCAGTACTAAACAAAATTTAAGTGTTTTCATTCAGTAACCTCGTACTCTCCGCTTTCAAGCCTGCCACCCCACTCCACAAGAGTAAAACCAACTCTTTCGGGAGTCTTAATTTCCTGAGGCAGTATGTTTATTTTTTCAACTGAAGGCCGGTAAATCATATTAAAGCGAATCTGAGTATCCGGAGCAGGACTTACTGAAAGAGGAACATCCCTTTTCCAATCATCTGTAGCGAAATATATAATATTGTATGGATTTTCCCCGAGAATTGGCAGCCAATAGATTATAAATTCCTGAGCTTCAAAATCATTAAGTCCGAGTTTTGCCAGTGCATCTTCAAAAAATTCAATAAGTTCATCTGAACTCACGCAAAAACCAGTATTGAAAGTAATGCTGTCCTGAGTGACGCCCTCCCAGTACAAACTGTAGTAATTTCGGTCACCCATCTGCAGCGTACCATCTTCAAGGGCCGTAACTGTCCAACCATTTTCTCCATAGAGTGGATAAGTGTATGTGAGGTCAACATCTTGAGGATTTGCAAAAGCAACGGAAACTTGAGTCTCCTGAACAGGATAAAGATAAATTACCGGCTTGCAATTATTAATTGGCTCGTCACTGCTTTTTTTATAACATGAATAATTATTGCCTTCCGTATAGCCTGATTTGCACCGACAGTAGAAATCCCCACTTTTAGTTTCCAGACAGGTTCCGTGACCAGAACAATTATTTCCCGGGCAAGTTTTCTCATCTTCGCAACCGGAAAAAACGGACATCAGCAATAAGATAAAAATAATTTTCATAAGCTTCTCCTTCCAAATTAAAGTTTGATATCAAACATATAACCCATTCAACAAGCAACCTGTATTTTATACTCTGGAAATATCCTTGTAATAAACCAATATACACCGGAATAACTGCCTGTCGAGGAGTTCCCAATCATTTTTTATTTTTTTCAGGATACAAAAGCGGTCAAGACCCAATCCAGATCAGTTAGTGAGTTTTTTCAGGTATTCAGGAAATCAGGAACAGGAACAGCAAATCAGGGGTCATCTAGACCGCTTCATTAGTAAAAGGATCGAAAAAAGATAAAAAGGGGATCGACAAAACGGCAAAAAATTGATCTGATAGGGTAATGAAAATATTATCTATAGATTTAAGAAGGCATTCTGGATATGTGATAAATGAATGATTAGTTGTTGAATTGATTTAGAATTTGAGTCTGTAGGTT